>NZ_JBEXXK010000016.1:0-203493 GCF_040630405.1 Streptomyces sp. NPDC005811 | reverse complement strand
GAAGTTCTCCGACGCGATCATCTCGAGCGTGGACTGCTGGCGGTGCAGCTCGGCGTCGACCGCGGCCGCGATCTCCGGGTCGAGCTCGTGCAGGGGGGTGTTCAGAACAGTCATCTGGACGGTCATCCTCAGCCGGCGGTGTAGGCGGTGTACTCGTCGGCGGACAGCAGCTCCTCCTGCTCGCCCGCGACGCGTACCTTGAACAGCCACCCGCCCTCGAAGGGGGCGGAGTTCACCAGCGACGGGTCGTCGACGACGTCCTGGTTGACCTCGACGATCTCGCCGTCGACCGGCGAGTACAGCTCGCTGACCGACTTGGTCGACTCCAGCTCACCGCAGGACCCGCCCGCGGTGACCGTGGCGCCGACCTCCGGGAGCTCCACGAAGACGACATCGCCGAGCGCGTTGGCCGCGTGCTCGGTGATGCCCACCGTCGAGACGCCGTCCTCGGCGGCCGACAGCCACTCGTGCTCCTTGCTGTAGCGCAGCTGCTGGGGGTTGCTCATGGCCTGAATTCTCCTGTACGCGAGGGAGTGCTGATGAAGGGGGACCGCTCGGCGCGGGCGTGAGCAGCGCATATGTGCGCAGGGTCACGCGCCGGGCGGGGTCGGTCGCTACTTCTGGCGCTTGTAGAACGGCAGGGCCACGACCTCGTACGGCTCGTGGCTGCCGCGGATGTCCACACCGATGCCCTCGGTGCCCGGTGCGGCGTGCGCGGCGTCGACGTAGGCCATCGCGACGGGCTTGCCCAGGGTGGGGGAGGGGGCGCCGGAGGTGACCTCGCCGATCACCTCGCCGCCGGCGACGACGGAGTACCCGGCGCGCGGGATCCGGCGGCCCTCGGAGACCAGGCCGACCAGGACCCGCGGAGGGGCCGACACGGCCCGTTCGGCCGCCGCCTCCAGGGCCGTGCGCCCCACGAAGTCGCCCTCCTTCGCGAACTTCACGACCCGGCCGAGTCCGGCGTCGAAGGGCGTCAGCGACGTGCTCAGCTCATGCCCGTACAGCGGCATGCCCGCCTCCAGGCGCAGGGTGTCCCGGCAGGACAGACCGCAGGGGACCAGTCCGACGCCCTCGCCGGCCCCGGTCAGCGCCTGCCACAGCTCCACGGCGTGCTCCGGACGCACGAACAGCTCGAAGCCGTCCTCGCCGGTGTAGCCGGTGCGCGCGATCAGCGCGGGGACCCCGGCGACCGTGCCGGGCAGGCCCGCGTAGTACTTCAGGCCGTCGAGGTCGGCGTCGGTGAGCGACTTCAGGATGCCCGGCGACTCCGGACCCTGGACGGCGATCAGCGCGTAGGCGTCCCGGTCGTCGCGGACCTCGGCGTCGAAGCCGGCGGACCGCTCCACCAGCGCGTCCAGCACCACCTGGGCGTTGGAGGCGTTGGCGACGACCAGGAACTCGGTCCCGGCGAGCCGGTACACGATCAGGTCGTCCAGGATGCCGCCGTCCTCCCGGCAGATCATGGTGTAGCGGGCGCGGCCGACGCCGACGGAGGCGAGGTCGCCCACCAGCGCGTGGTTCAGCAGCGCGGCGGCCTGCGGCCCGCTCACCGTGATCTCGCCCATGTGCGAGAGGTCGAAGAGCCCGGCCCGGGTCCGCACGGCGGTGTGCTCGTCGCGCTCGGAGCCGTAGCGCAGCGGCATGTCCCAGCCGGCGAAGTCGGTCATGGTCGCGCCGAGCGAACGGTGCAGCGCGTCGAGCGCGGTACGGCGGGGTGGGTTACTGCTCATCGGACGGTCGTCTCCCAAGGCATGGCGGGCGAGGTCGTTCCTGCCCGTTCCTCCCCATCTGTCATCGGAACCTGAGAGGTTCGCCATGACCCACGAGAGGGGGCACGGCTTGCACCTTGGGTGGGGCAGCCGGAAGACGGCGGCCCGCTTTTCAGATGTGCCTCGCCCGCGCGGTAACGGTGCCTGAGAGATTCAAGGGAGGGACTTGCTCCTTCGGCGCCCCGGCGAAGACTGCTGCTGGGGACTCTCCCGCGCGGATTCAAACGGCCGGTATGCAGTTGGCGCGGACATCATTGCACGCCCACGCCCGATCGCGGCAGGCCGCATCTGTAACCGGCTTGTGTCTGTACGCGCACGAAATGGCGAGGCGCCGCGCATTACCTTCTCTTTACGCTCGATGGGGAGGAGGGACTTACCCGAACCCCAGGGGAGGACGATCACGGTGGACAGGACCACGGCGAGGACCACGGCATTCGCGACCACCTCGGCGCTCACGCTGCCCGCACTGCCCGCACAGCCCGCGGGCCGGGCCCGGGAGGCCTGCGGTCCGCGGACCGTCCCGGTGGTCCGCGATCTGCGCGAGCGGGCCGGCCACAGCCCGCACGGACTGCTCTTCGGCCCCCGCGACCTGGTCGTCGTCACCGGACTCCCCGGCAGCGGCAAGTCCACGCTGATGCGGCGGGCCGTGCAGGGCGCGGCGATCGACTCCCAGGACACCCGCGACCGCTTCGGCGCCCGCGCCCCCCGCTTCCTGCCCTACGCCGTGTACCGCCCCCTCGTCCGCGTCGCCCACTTCGCCGCGCTGCGCCGCGCCCTGCGCACCGGCGAGGGCGTCGTCGTGCACGACTGCGGCACCCAGACCTGGGTGCGCGACTGGCTGGCCCGGGAGGCCCGCCGTCGGGGCGGCACCCTGCACCTGCTCCTGCTCGACGTCACCCCGGACACCGCGATCGAGGGCCAGCGCGAGCGCGGCCGCGGCGTCTCGCGGTACGCCTTCCTGCGGCACCGCAGGACCGCCGCCCGGCTGGTCCGCGCCGTGGAGAAGGGCCGGCTGCCCGCGGGGGTCGGCTCGGCGGTGCTGCTCGACCGGGACTCGGCGGACGCCCTGAAGCGGATCGGGTTCACCGCATGAGCGTCCCGGACCGTCCGGGGACGGGGGAAGGCCCCCGCACACCCGCTAGCCTTTCAGCCACAACAGCGGTTCCCAGCAGGCGGTAGGCAGATGGACTTCCCCCCGGCGGACTTCCCGGTCTCCCCGGACTTCCCGGCGCAGGCACACCCCCATCCCCACAGCGGATGGCCCGGCAACGAACTGGAGGAGGTGCTCTCCGTCTCCCTCGGCGCGCCCGGCGCCGGCGCGCGGATCGTGGAGGTGCTCGGGCGCAGCTTCGTCTGGGTGCCCCTGCCCAACGGCGGCGGCCCGCACAGCGGCCCCCTCGACCTGCCCACCCTGGAGCTGGAGGGCCAGGTCTATGTGCCGGTGTTCAGCTCCGAGGAGCAGTTCCACCAGGCCGCCGGTTCGCACATGTCGTACACGATCGCCCCGGCGGTCGAGTTCGCCCGCGGGCTGCCCCCGCAGGTCGGGCTGCTCATCAACCCGGACGGCACGGTCGGCGTCCCGCTGCCCCCGGCGGCCGTGGCCGAGCTGTGCCGCGGCGGCCGCACGCTGCTGGACGGACCCGCGAGCGGCGGCCGGGTCCGCCTCTTCGAGCCCGACTGGCAGGAGGACCCGATGGAGTTCCTCGCCGCGGCCTCCGCCGAGTTCGAGGCGACCGGCGTGGTCCTCACGGCCCGCCGCTGCCTCGCCGCCGTCGAGACGGCCGACCCGGTCATGTTCGTGGGCGTCGAACTCTCCCACCTGGACCCCGAGGTCCGCGAACTCCCCCTGGACGCGCTGGGCCGCGCGATGGGCGCGACCCCGCCGAACTGGCCGGTCAGCCTGATCCTCCTGGACATGGCCCAGGACCCGGTGGCGGAGTGGATGCGCGATCGCATACGGCCGTTCTATACGAGGGGCCACTGAGCCACTGAAGGGGCGCGGGGCTGTATCGATATGCGGCTCCGCCGCGGGGCGCGAAGAGTGACCACCCACCCGCACTCGCCGACGCACCACCGGCCCGGGGGCGGCAGGCGCTTAAGCTGTTCACAGACGCGGGGCAATTCATGAAGAAGGGGCGGTTCAGGTGAGCGCCAGCGGCATCGCGACCGGACAGGTCGAGCACATGCTGCGCCAGGTCACGCCCGGGCGCTACGACGCCTACGAGGCCCTCCTGCGCGCGCTCGCGACCCCCGCCTCCGGCCAGGTCTGGATGCTCCTGTGGCACGGCCAGGCCGGCTCCCCGGACGCCCAGTACGGAAACATGGAGGTCGACGGCCACGGCTACGCCCCCTGTGTCACCTCCGCCCAGGAGCTCTCGGCGAGCGGCTGGAACCGCGGCTACGAGGTGGTCGACGTGGTCGACGTGGCCCGCACCCTCTACCCCGACCACTACGGCCTCTGGCTGAACCCGCACGCACCGGGCGGCGGCGTCGGCCTCCCCTGGCTGGACCTGCGCCGGATCGCCACCGGCCTGGACCGCCATCCCGCCGGCCCCCTGCGGCTGTCCGAACCCGGCATCGAGATCCCCCAGTTCTACGCCCTGCTCGCGCAGAACGCCCACCGCACCCCGGCGGTCCGCGCGCTGCGCCGCGCCTGGGTGCAGCCGGCCCTGGGCGCCCCCTACCTGGCCATCGGGCTCGACGTGTACGACACCTCCCCGCCGGCCGTGGACGCCGTACGGGCGATGATGCAGCAGTCGATCGGGGCCGTACCGGACGGGCTGCCGGTGTCGACGGTGGCCATGACCGACGAGCACGACCCGGTCGTGATGTGGATGCGGGCCGGCGCGCGCCCGTTCTACGACCGTGAGGCCCACGTTCCGGCCGCACCGGCGCAGGCTCCCGTCGGCGGTTACGGGTACCCGCCCGCCGGCCGGTACTGAGAATTGGTCAACTCTGTGGACTCCTGAGGGTTGACGGCCGTTGATCTTCGCGCGTAGATGACGGCGATTCAGACCGCTTCCGTCGGGTGTGTCCGAATAAGTCGCCGTCCGCCCCCCGTTACCCCGCGTCCGGATAACGGAACCTCCATGGTCGCATCACGTTTACGCATCCTTTCGTCGCCAACTCTGGCTACAGATCGCCAAAGCGTTGAAGACTCCCGGTCCAGGGGACTTCGTCCCTGTGTACGACGGACTGAAAATGCCGCTACAAGCGGCAAGTGCGCGCCGGTCACCGCCGGTTGAGAGGGGTCCCTGCCAGATGACGGCACCATTGCACGAGCCGACCGCGGAAGCGGCCCCGAGCGCGGCTGAAGAAGCGGCGGTCGCCACCGGCGGCGCCAAGGCCGTACAGGGCCGTTCCCTGGGCCGGATCGCCTGGGAGCGCCTGAAGCGGGACAAGCTCGCCCTGACCGGCGGCATCGTGGTGCTTCTGCTCGTCGTGGTCTCGCTGCTCGCCCCGGTCATCACGGGCCTGCTCGACCAGGACCCGAACGAGTACCACGAGAACCTCATCGACCCGCTGTTCGGCACCCCGACCGGGTCCCTCGGCGGCATCAGCGGCGAGCACCTGCTGGGTGTCGAGCCGGTCAACGGCCGTGACATCTTCGCCCGCATCCTCTACGGCGCCCGGATCTCGCTCCTGGTCGGCTTCCTGTCCGCGGTCGTCGCCGTCGTCCTCGGCACGATCCTCGGCATCCTCGCCGGCTTCTTCGGCGGCTGGATCGACTCCGTCATCAGCCGCGTCATGGACGGTCTGCTCGCCTTCCCCCAGCTGCTGTTCATCATCGCGCTGGTCTCCGTCATGCCGAACGACCTGCTGGGCCTGACCGGTTCCAGCGTGCGGGTGTTCGTGATGATCCTGGTCATCGGATTCTTCGGCTGGCCGTACATCGGACGTGTGGTCCGCGGCCAGACACTCTCCCTGCGTGAGCGCGAGTACGTCGAGGCGGCCCGGTCCCTGGGCGCCGGGCGGCTGTACATCCTGTTCAAGGAGCTGCTGCCCAACCTCGTCGCCCCCATCGTCGTCTACACGACGATGATGATCCCCACCAACATCCTCACCGAGGCGGCCCTGAGCTTCCTGGGTGTCGGCGTCAAGCCGCCCACCGCCTCCTGGGGACAGATGCTCTCGAGCGCGATCGACTACTACGAGTCGGACCCCATGTACATGGTGGTCCCGGGTGTGGCGATCTTCATCACCGTGCTGGCCTTCAACCTCTTCGGCGACGGCGTCCGGGACGCGCTGGACCCGAAGGCGTCCCGCTGAACCGCAGTACCCCCCGAACCGCCGCAGTACAGCTCGCAGTACAGCCCGCACGACTGCCGCACCCCCAAACGTCCCGTGGCACCGACACGGGGTCTCTCATCAATCCGGAGGATCCGAGATCGTGACTACCCAACGCACCTCAGGGCGGCGGAAGCAGGCATTTGCCGCTGCCGCCGCGGTCGCCGCGCTGCTGACCACGGCGGCGTGCGGCGGTGGCGGAAGCGACGACGGCGGCAAGGGTTCGAGCACCGGTGCCGCCGGCTTCGACGCCGCGAACAACAAGGTCGCCCAGGCCTCCCTGGCCAAGAAGGGCGGCACGCTGAAGTTCGGTGGCGCCCAGGACGCCGACTCGTGGGACACCACGCGCGGTTACTACGGCTTCATGTGGAACTTCGCGCGCTACTACAGCCGCCAGCTGGTCACGGGCAAGACGGAGCCGGGCAAGGCGGGCGCCACCCTCACCCCGGACCTCGCCACCGGCCTGGCCAAGGTCACGGACGACGGCAAGACCTACACGTACACCCTGCGTGACGGCGTCACGTGGGAGGACGGCAAGCCGATCACGTCCAAGGACGTCAAGTACGGCATCGAGCGCGTGTGGGCGCAGGACGTGCTGTCCGGCGGCCCCGTGTACCTGAAGGACGTCCTCGACCCCAAGGGCGAGTACAAGGGCCCCTACAAGGACTCCTCCGCCGACAAGCTCGGTCTGAAGGCGATCGACACGCCGGACGACAAGACCGTCGTCTTCCACCTCCCGCAGGCCAACTCGGACTTCGAGGAGATCCTGGGCCTGGTCTCGGCCTCCCCGGTCCGCCAGGACCAGGACACCAAGTCGAAGTACGGTCTGCACCCGTTCTCCTCCGGCCCGTACAAGTTCGCCTCGTACAGCCCGGGCAAGGAACTGACGCTGGTCCGCAACGACAAGTGGAGCCAGGCCTCGGACCCGATCCGCAAGGCCTACCCGGACAAGATCACCGTCACGTTCTTCTCGGACGCCAACCAGCTCGACCAGCGTCTGCTCAACGGTGACCTCGACCTGGACATCAACCAGACCGGCATGTCGCCGCAGGGCCGCACCACCGCCCTGAAGGAGCACAAGGCCAACCTGGACAACCCGGTCTCCGGCTACATCCGTTACGCGGCCTTCCCGCAGAGCGTGGCGCCGTTCGACAACGTCGAGTGCCGCAAGGCCGTCATCTACGGCGCCGACCACGTGTCGCTCCAGACCGCGCGTGGCGGCCCGGTGGCCGGTGGCGACATCGGCACCAACATGCTCCCGCCGTCCGTCCCGGGCGCCGAGGGCCAGAAGTACGACCCGTACGAGATCTCGGGTGCCAACAAGGCGGGCAACGAGGCCAAGGCCAAGGAGGCCCTGAAGGCCTGCGGTCAGCCGAACGGCTTCAAGACCACCATCGCGGTCCGCAACAACAAGCCGGTCGAGGTGGCCACCGCCCAGTCGCTCCAGGCGTCGCTGAAGAAGATCGGCATCGACGCGCAGATCGACCAGTACGACGGCTCGCAGACCACCGGCATCATCGGTAGCCCCGCCAACGTGAAGAAGAAGGGCTACGGCATCATCATCATGGGCTGGGGCCCGGACTTCCCGACCGTCCAGGGCTTCGGTCTCCCCCTGTGGGACAGCAAGTACATCCTCGACAGCGGTAACTCCAACTACTCGCTGATCAAGGACAAGACGATCGACGGTCTCTTCGACTCCTACGTCACCACGCTGGACGACGCGGGCAAGGAGAAGATCTCCACGGAGATCAACCACAAGGTCATGGAGGGCGCGTACTACCTGCCCTTCGTCTTCGAGAAGTTCATCAACTGGCGCTCGGACAACCTCGCGAACGTCTACACGACCGACAACTACAGCGGTATGTACGACTTCGTGAACCTCGGTCTGAAGAACCCCAAGAAGTAACCCCGGCCACCCGCCGAACGGCACGAAAGGCAGGTGAAGGCCGGCGCGGCGTGATCGCGGGCCACCGGACAATCTCCGGTGGCCCGCGGTCCGCGGCGGGCCGAGAGCTGTGCTCGCTTACCTCATCAGGCGGCTGTTCGCCGCCGCAGTGATGCTCGTGGTCATCATCATGGTGGTCTTCGGCATCTTCTTCCTCGTCCCCAAGTGGGCGGGCGTGGACATCGCCACGAGCTTCGTGGGCAAGCAGGCCGACCCGGCCGCCGTCGAGGGCGTGCGGCAGAAGCTGGGCCTGGACACCCCGATCTATGCCCAGGTCTGGGAGTTCTTCAAGGGCATCTTCGCCGGCCGCACCTACTCGGGCGGCGGGGACACCATTCACTGCGCCGCCCCGTGCTTCGGCTACTCCTTCCGCAGCGAGCAGGCCGTCTGGCCGGTGCTCACCGACCGCTTCCCGGTGACCCTGGGGCTCGCGCTCGGTGCCGCCTTCCTGTGGCTGGTCTTCGGTGTCGCCGCGGGTGTGCTCTCCGCGCTCAAGCGGGGCACCCTGTGGGACCGCGGCGCGATGGTGGTCGCCCTCGCGGGCGTCTCCCTGCCCATCTACTTCACCGGCATGCTCAGCCTCGCGATCTTCGCGTTCGGGCTGCACTGGATCGACGCCCAGTACGTGCCGCTGGAGGACAGCTTCACCGGCTGGCTCGGCGCCATGATCCTGCCGTGGATCACCCTCGCGTTCCTGTACGCGGCGATGTACGCCCGGATCACCCGCGCCACCATGCTGGAGATCCTCGGTGAGGACTACATCCGCACCGCCCGCGCGAAGGGCCTCAAGGAACAGACCGTCATCGGCAAGCACGCCATGCGCTCGACGATGACCCCGATCCTCACCATGCTCGGCATGGACCTCGGCGCCCTCATCGGCGGCGCGATCCTCACCGAGTCCACGTTCAACCTGCCCGGTCTCGGCCGGGCCGTGCTCGATGCCATCCGCAACCAGGACCTGCCCATCATCGTGGGCGTCACCCTGGTCACCTCGCTGGCGGTCCTCTTCGCCAACCTCGTGGTGGACATCCTGTACGCCGTGATCGACCCCCGAGTGAGGCTCACGTGACCGAACTCAGCAAGAGCGGAACGGCCGTGAACGAGCCCACCTCGACCTCGCCGGCCCCCTCCGCCTTCCTCGAAGTACGCGACCTGAAGGTGCACTTCCCCACCGACGACGGCCTGGTCAAGTCCGTCGACGGGCTCAGCTTCCAGCTGGAGAAGGGCAAGACCCTCGGGATCGTCGGCGAGTCCGGTTCCGGCAAGTCGGTGACCTCGCTCGGCATCATGGGCCTGCACACCGCCGGCCAGTACGGCAAGCGCAAGGCGCAGATCTCCGGCGAGATCTGGCTGAACGGCACCGAACTGCTCGGCGCCGACCCGGACTACGTCCGCAAGCTGCGCGGCCGCGAGATGGCGATGATCTTCCAGGATCCGCTGTCCGCGCTCCACCCGTACTACACGATCGGCCAGCAGATCGTGGAGGCGTACCGGATCCACCACGACGTCGACAAGAAGACCGCGCGCCGCCGTGCGATCGAGATGCTCGACCGGGTCGGCATCCCGCAGCCCGACAAGCGCGTCGACAACTACCCGCACGAGTTCTCCGGCGGTATGCGCCAGCGCGCGATGATCGCGATGTCGCTGGTCAACAACCCCGAGCTGCTCATCGCGGACGAGCCGACGACCGCCCTGGACGTGACCGTCCAGGCGCAGATCCTGGACCTCATCCGGGACCTGCAGAAGGAGTTCGGCTCCGCGGTCATCGTCATCACCCACGACCTGGGCGTCGTCGCCGAACTCGCCGACGACCTGCTGGTGATGTACGGCGGCCGCTGCGTCGAGCGCGGACCGGCCGAAGAGGTGTTCTACGAGCCCCGCCACCCCTACACCTGGGGTCTGCTCGGCTCGATGCCGCGGCTGGACCGCGACCAGCAGGAGCGCCTGATCCCGGTCAAGGGCTCCCCGCCCTCCCTGATCAACATCCCGTCCGGCTGCGCCTTCAACCCGCGCTGCCCGTACGCGGACCTCCCGAAGGACAACGTCACCCGCACCGTCCGGCCCGAGCTCGCCGAGGTCGGCAGCCGGCACTGGGCGGCCTGCCACCTGGGCAAGGAGCAGCGGGAGCGGATCTGGACCGAAGAGATTGCGCCGAAGCTGTGAGTGACGAGAAAGCGGTGACGATTCCCGCACAGGCCGGCGAGAGCCGTCGTACCGACGGCGAGGTGCTGCTGAAGGTCACCGGGCTGCAGAAGCACTTCCCGATCAAGAAGGGCCTGCTCCAGCGGCAGGTCGGGGCGGTGCACGCGGTCGACGGCCTGGACTTCGAGGTCCGCTCCGGCGAAACCCTCGGTGTGGTCGGCGAGTCCGGCTGCGGCAAGTCGACGATGGGCCGGCTGATCACCCGGCTCCTCGAACCGACCGGCGGCAAGGTCGAGTTCGAGGGCAAGGACATCACGCATCTCGGCGTGGGCGGGATGCGTCCGCTGCGCCGCGATGTGCAGATGATCTTCCAGGACCCGTACTCCTCGCTGAACCCGCGCCACACCATCGGCACGATCATCGGCGCTCCCTTCAAGCTCCAGGGCGTGACGCCCGAGGGCGGCATCAAGAAGGAAGTGCAGCGGCTGCTGTCGGTGGTCGGTCTCAACCCCGAGCACTACAACCGCTACCCGCACGAGTTCTCCGGCGGTCAGCGCCAGCGCATCGGCATCGCGCGGGCGCTCGCGCTGAACCCGAAGCTGGTCGTCGCCGACGAGCCGGTGTCCGCGCTGGACGTCTCGATCCAGGCGCAGGTGGTGAACCTGCTGGACGACCTCCAGCAGGAGCTGGGCCTGACGTACGTGATCATCGCGCACGACCTGTCGGTCGTCCGGCACGTCTCGGACCGGATCGCGGTGATGTACCTCGGCAAGATCGTGGAGCTGGCCGACCGCGACCTGCTCTACAAGTCGCCGATGCACCCGTACACCAAGGCGCTGATGTCGGCGGTGCCGATCCCGGACCCCCGGCGCAAGAACGCCAAGAGCGAGCGGATCCTGCTCAAGGGCGACGTCCCCTCGCCGATCTCGCCGCCGAGCGGCTGCCGCTTCCACACGCGGTGCTGGAAGGCGACGCAGATCTGCAAGACCACCGAGCCGCCGCTGCTGGAGCTGCGCCCCGGTCAGCAGGTCGCCTGCCACCACCCGGAGAACTTCGCCGACCAGGCACCGCAGGACACGGTCCTGCTGACGGTCGCGAAGGAGGCGGCGGAACTGGTGGCCGACGAGGTACTCGCCGAGTCGGCGGAGACGTCGGCGGCGGTGGCGGCGGAGGTGGCCACGGAGACGGCCACTTCGAAGGAGACCTCCGGCACCCCGAACCCGACCGAGGCCCCCGAAGCCGCGGAGGCGCCCGAGTCCACCGAGGCGGCCGAGGCTCCTGAGGCAGCCAAGGGCACCGAGCCCGCTGAGGCGGCTGAGCCCGCTGAGACGGCCGAGCCCTCCAAAGCGGCTGAGCCCTCCAAGGCGGCCGAGGTCACCGAGGCTCCTGAGGCAGCCACGGGCCCTGAGGCCTCTGAGGCGGTCGAGGCTGCGGATCTCTCCAAGGCCACCGAGGCTCCCGTGATCCCCCAGATCCCTGAGGGCGTCGAGACGGCCGAGGCCGGCGAGGCTGCCGAGGGCAGCGGGGACAGCGGGGCCACCGAGACCCCGGAGGCCTCCGAGGCATCTGCGGTTTCCGAGGCCACCGAGGCCCCGGAGGCTGAAGCGCCTGCGGCTCCCGAGGTCCCGGAGGCTGAAGCGCCTGCGGCTCCCGAGGTCCCGGAGGCTTCTGAGGCATCTGCGGTTTCCGAGGCCACCGAGACCTCCGAGGCATCTGCGGCTTCCGAAGCCACCGAGGCCCCGGAGACCTCCGAGGCACCTGCGGCTTCCGAGACCTCCGAGGCGCCCGCGGCTTCCGAGGCAACTGCGGCCTCCGAGGCCGGCGAGACCTCCGAGGCTGGCGAGACCCCGGAGGCCGCTGAGGCCTCCGAGGTTTCTGAGGGCGCCGAAGCCTCCGAGGGCAGCGAGGCTTCGGAGGAACCCGCGGAACCCGCGGAACCCGCAGGGACGCCCGCCGCTCAGGTCTCGCCGTCCGAGGGCCAGGAGTCAACCGACAAGTAGCGCATGACGAGTTGGCAAAGTCATGCACATGCCCGAACGGGAGAGGTCAGAGTCGTCCGTGTCCGACTTATCGGCACACGCTCGAAGGGACGACCATGGCACTCTCCCGTTCGGCACGTTTAGGGGCCCTCGCGACCGCGGCGGCCTCTTTTCTCGTCATCGCCGCCTCCCCCGCCCCCACCCCGGGCGCCGACGGCATCGGCGACAGCTACTTCCCCCAGCTCGGCAACGGCGGCTTCGACGCCCGCCACTACGATCTCTCCCTCGCCTACGATCCCGACACCGACCGCCTCGACGGCCGTACGACGATCACCGCCCGCGCCACCCAGCACCTCTCGTCCTTCGACCTGGACCTCCAGCAGCTGGAGGTCACCCGGGTCGAGGTGAACGGCAGACGGGCCCAGTTCACCCGCGACGGCGACGAGATCCACGTCACCCCGCGCGGCCCGCTCCGCAAGGGCGCCACCTTCGAGGTCACCGTCACCTACGGCGGCGTCCCCGAACCCCTCGGCGGCCCCATCGTGTTCGGCTCGGACTACGGCTGGATGAAGACCGCCGACGGCGTCTTCGTCGCCTGTGAGCCCAACGCCGCCTCCACCTGGTTCCCGTCCAGCGACCACCCCTCCGACAAGGCCACCTACGACATCCGGATCAAGGCGCCCCAGGGCCTGACCGCCGTCTCCAACGGCCGCCTGGTCTCGACGTACGACAAGGGCACCTCGACGTACACCCACTGGCGCGAGACCAAGCCGATGGCCACCTATCTCGCGACCGCCACGATCGGGAAGTTCGACGTGAAGACCGGGACGACCCCCGGCGGCACCCCGATCTACGTCGCCATCGACCCGGTGCTGGCGAACAGCAACAACGTCGACGTCTACGCCGTGACGGCGGCCGCCACCGACTACTGGTCGCAGGTCTTCGGGCCGTACCCGTTCGAGGAGACCGGCGCGATCGTCGACGACATGCCCCAGGCCGGGTTCTCCCTGGAGGTGCAGTCCAAGCCGGTGTACTCGGCGGTGCGCAGCGAGTCGACGATCGTGCACGAGCTGGCCCACCAGTGGTTCGGCGACTCGGTGTCGGTGGCGCACTGGAAGGACATCTGGCTGAACGAGGGCTTCGCCACCTACGCCCAGTGGCTGTGGGCCGAGCACCAGGGCACCCGCTCGGCGCACGACTCCTTCCTCGCCGGCTACAACGCCCGCCCCGCCGACTCCTCCTTCTGGCAGATCACCGTCGGCGACCCGCAGCGCGACACGATGTTCGCCTCCGCCGTCTACCAGCGCGGCGCGATGACCCTCCAGGTCCTGCGCGAGCGGATCGGCGACACCGCGTTCTTCAAGCTGCTCCCGGCCTGGACGAAACTGCACCGCTACGGCAACGCGGACACCGACGACTTCGTCCGCCTCGCCGAGAAGATCTCCGGGCAGCAGCTGGACGACCTCTTCCAGACCTGGCTGTTCACCACAGGGAAACCGACCCTGTGACGCCGTACTGCCTGGGTTTGTAAGGTCCACCCTGGCTTACGGGTGACAATGTAAGGGTGTTCCAGCAAATCTTCAGCCCTTCCGTCCAGCACACGCTCGATCTGGTCGGCATCTTCGTGTTCGCCATCTCCGGCGCGCTGCTGGCCGTACGCAAGAACTTCGACGTGTTCGGCATCGCCGTGCTCGCCGAGGCCACCGCGCTGGGCGGAGGGCTGATCCGGGACGTGATCATCGGTGCGGTGCCGCCGGCCGCCTTCACCGACCTGGGGTACTTCCTCACCCCGCTGTTCGCCGCCCTGCTGGTGATCTTCCTCCACCCGCAGGTGGAGCGGATCCAGTCGGCCGTGAACGTCTTCGACGCGGCGGGCCTCGGTCTGTTCTGCGTCACCGGCACGACGAAGGCGTACGACTACGGCCTCGGCCTGACCGCGTCCGCCGCCCTCGGCCTCACCACGGCCGTCGGCGGCGGTGTGCTGCGGGACGTGCTGGCCAACGAGGTGCCCTCGCTGCTGCGCTGGGACCGCGACCTGTACGCGGTCCCGGCGATCGTCGGCGCCACCCTGGTGGTGATCTGCATCCGCTACGACGTCCTCACCCCGCTGGCCAGCGGTTTCGCGTCCGCTACCGCTTTCGTCCTGAGGCTGCTCGCGATGCGGTTCCACTGGCGAGCGCCTCGCGCGTGGAACCGCCGGTCGACGGTACGGGAGGAGTAGTCCCCGTAGTCCCCGTAGTCCCCGTAGTCCCCGTAGCCCCCACGTCCCCGGTGCCCCCCGCGGCCTGCCGGGCGCTGATCCGGTGCTGGTCGAGCTGGGTGCTCAGCCACCGGAACGCCGGCACCACCTGCGGCCGCCACAGTGCCATGGTGTGCCCGCCCGCGCTCTTCGGGATGTAGACCACGTGCACGGCCGTCGGGGCCTTGGCCTCCTTCTGGAGCGCGAGCGCGGCCTCGTAGCCGTCGCCCGGCTGGCCGGAGAGGTAGAGCGCCACGGCCGGCGGGGCGGCCGTGCGGGCGAGCATCAGATAGGGGTTGGTGGCCCGGCGCAGGGCCGGGTCCTGGGCGGCCAGGGAGTCCCGCTCGCCGATCGGGTCGTTGTAGCCGGACAGGCTCACCGCCGCCCGGTAGCGGTCGGGGTGGGCGACGGCCAGCTTGATCGCGCAGTGCGCCCCGGCCGAGTACCCGGCGACCGCCCAGCCCTTGGGGGCGGGCTGGGCCCGGAAGTTGTCCATGACCATCCGGGGTACGTCGATGCTCAGCCAGGTGTCGGCGTTCACCGTGCCGGGCACGTTGGCGCAGCCGGTGTCCACGCCCGGCAGCAGGGTGGTGCGCGGTGCCACCAGGATGAACGGCGCGACCTTGCCCTGGCGCATCAGCGGTGCCAGCTGGGCGGTGGCGCGCAGCGAGCCGAACCAGGACTTGGGCGAGCCGGGATAGCCGGGCAGCACCTCGACCACGGGGAACCGGTGCCGGGCGTAGGCGGCCTCGTGGTACTGCGGGGGCAGCCAGACGTAGACCTCGGCGTTCACGCCGGAGACCCGGCCCTGGAGCTGGGTGACCTGGACCCCGCCGGCCTGGTGCATCCCGGCCCCCTGGGCCTGGGTGAACCTCTGTCTGACCCTCGGCAGATGCGTCAGCGAGATCCCGCCCGTGCCGTCGGCGCCGAGGTCGGCGGCCTGCTGCACATGGTTGCTCGTACCGAGCAGGTCGGACCAGTTGTCGTAGAGGTTGTTGGCGTTGTTGACCAGGACGAAGACCAGTGCGACGGCCGTCCCCTGGGCGAACACCAGCATCAGCACCCGGGCCGCGCCCCGCAGGAATCTCGGTCCCCCGATCCGTGACCACAGGACGAGGGGGAGGGCGACGGCGACGACGGCCAGCACGATCAGGGTGTAGAGGAACGCAGTCCCGGTGAGGCTCATGTCCCCCTAGAGGAGAAGCCGGGGCGCGGGGTTTACGGATGAGTACGGACACTTACCGAGAAATTGCCCGCGTCTCACCTTTCCAAAAAGCTACTGCTTAGTAATTACCTGTTGTACGGTTCATCCATGCCAGAAGCAGCTACCGCGGCGGCCGAGCGGGTCACCATCGGGGACAGCGAGTTCGACCGCGACACCGCGCTCACCCGGCGCGCCCCGGGCGTCTACGACATCGACCTCTCCGCCGGCTGGACGATCATCAGCGCCGTCAACGGCGGCTATCTGCTCGCCGTCCTCGGCCGCGCCCTCGCGGACGCCCTGCCGCACCGCGACCCGTTCACCATCTCGGCCCACTACCTCACCGCCTCCCAGCCGGGCCCGGCGGTCGTCCGCACGGAGGTGGTCCGCACCGGCCGCACCCTGTCGACCGGCCAGGCCTCGCTCCTCCAGTACGACGAGAACGGCGCCGAGGTCGAGCGGATCCGCGTCCTCGCCTCCTACGGCGACCTGGACTCCCTGCCGGACGACGTCCGTACGACCGCGAAGCCGCCCGTGTTCCCGCCGCTCGACCAGTGCTTCGGCCCCGAGGACGGACCGGCCCCCGTGGACGGCAGCTCCGCGATCACCGAGCGCCTGATGCTCAAGCTCGACCCCTCCACCCTGGGGTGGGCCCTCGGCGCGCCCTCCGGCAAGGGCGAGATGCGGGCCTGGTTCGGCCTCAAGGACGGCCGCGACCCGGACCCGCTCTCCCTCCTCCTCGCCGTCGACGCCCTCCCGCCGACCGCCTTCGAGATCGGCCTGAGCGGCTGGGTCCCCACGGTCGAACTCACCGTCCACGTCCGCAGCCGCCCCGCCCCCGGCCCGCTGCGCGTCTCCATCACCACCCGCAACCTCGCGGGCGGCTTCCTGGAGGAGGACGCGGAGGTCTGGGACAGCACCGACCGCCTGGTGGCCCAGTCCCGCCAACTGGCCCGCGCCAGACTGGCCTGACGGCGCCGGATTGGCCTGACGGCGCAGGAGGACTGGCGGCGTTGCAGATCTGGCGGTGCCGGAGGCCTGGCCGCGAGGGCGGCTAGGCGAGCGGCTTGCGGCCCAGCCAGGCTGCCAGGCGGGTGTAGGCGTCCGCGTCCTCGGGGGCCGGGTGGGCCGGGCCGAAGGGGGTGCGGCTGTCGCGCTCGGGGTCGGGCAGGTTGCGGTGGCCGGCCGCCAGGGCGAACTCGGCGAGCTCCGGGTCGAGGGCGACGGGGTGGCCGAGGGACTCGCCGAGGTCCCAGGTGTGGGTCACGATCTCCATCACGTATCCGGCGAGGGCCGCGTCCCCGGGGACCTCGCCCCACGGCACCCGCACCGGCGCCGCCATCCGGTCCTCGCTCTCCCAGGCCTTGACGGCCCGGGTCCTGACCTCGTCGTAGGCCTCCGCCCAGCCGTCGTCCGCGACGCCCTCGACGAACGCCGGTTCGGCGAGCCCGTCGCCGCCCTCGCCGACGATCGCGATCCGCCGGGTGCCGCCGACGATGTGGCTCAGCAGCGTCCGTACGTCGAACTCGGCGCACGGGGTCGGACCGGCGAGCTGCTCGGGCCGTACCGTCCGGATCAGCGCGGCGGCCTGCTCGGTCGCGCGGGTGTAGACGGGGCGGGGGTCGGTCGGGTTCATGGTCGGGCCTTTCCTCGGTTCCTCGGTGGACACGACCCGGATACTGGACCCATAACCTGACATCCGCCGTCAGCATTTGTCCGGCCGCCCCGGACGGGGGAACCTGGGGCCGTGAAGTCCGACCGTCTCCTGTCGATCCTGCTGCTCCTGCAGACCCGCGGCCGGGTCCCCGCCCCCGAACTCGCCGAACGCCTCGAAGTGTCCGTGCGCACGATCTACCGGGACATCGAGGCCCTGTCCGCCTCCGGCGTCCCCGTCTACGCCGAACGCGGACGGCACGGCGGCATCGAACTGCTCCCCGGGTTCCGCACGGACGTCACCGGCCTGACCGCCGACGAGTCCCGCGCCCTGTTCATCCTGGCCGCCCAGGGCGCGCACGCCGCCCTCGGCCTGGACGCGGCCCTCGGCTCCGCCCTGCGCAAGGTCATGGCCGCGCTGCCCGCCCCGCACCGCCCCGCCGCCGAGGTGACCAGCCGCCGCATCCTGGTCGACGCCACCCGCTGGAAGGGCGGCCCCCAGCCGGCCGTCGACCTCGACACCCTCCAGGACGCCGTCTTCACCGACCGGCGGCTGCGGCTGCGCTACCGCCACAGCGGCGATCCCGGCCCCACCACCCACACCGTCGACCCCTACGGCCTCGTCGCCAAGGCGGGCGTCTGGTACCTGGTCGCCGACCGGCGCGGGAAGCCCCGGCTGTTCCGCGCCGACCGGGTGCGCTCGGCGACCGTGCTGGACGACCCCGTACGACGGCGGCCGGGTGTCGAACTCGCCGACGCCTGGGAGGTGCTGCGCCGTCAGGTGGAGGAGCGTCCGGCCGGGGTCGAGGTCACCGTCCGGGTCCGGCGCGAACGGCTCGACATGTTCCTGCGCATGAACGCACCGGCGCTCGTCGAACTCCCCGGGGGCGAGGGCCACGGGGAGGGCTGGGTGACCGCACGGCTGTCGTACCCGTCCGTCCCCGCCGCCCGCCAACTCCTCGCGTTCTCCGACCGGGTGGAGGTCCTCGCCCCGCCGGAGGTGCGCGAGGAACTGCGGGCCGCGGCGGCTTCTGTCACGGAGCTGTACCAGCGTACTGATGGGTCACCCATGGTGAATTCGCAGGTCAGCCCGGTTTCTTGAGGTGCGCTTTACCTCATTGACAGGCAGCGGACAGAGCGGGCCCAAGGAAGCCTCAGCCGCCGTTGGTTGAGTGCCCGCATCTCAGGACTCCCTCATCGTGCTTGGAGCTGTCTCTCATGAAGCGTGTGCGTCTCGTCCCGGCGGTGGCCCTGTTGGCGCTCTCGCCCCTCGCCCTGGTCGCCTGCGGTTCCGGCGACTCCTCCTCCAGCGGCAGTTCCGGCCAGAGCCAGAACTGCCAGGCCCCGTCCGGCATGCCGACCGGGGCCGCTCCGAGCGGCGCCCCCTCGGGCGCCCCGTCCGGCGCCCCGTCCGGTGCCGCCTCCGGGCAGCCGACGGGCACGCCCACCGGTGTCCCCTCCGGCATGCCGAGCGGCGCGCCCGGCGGCGGCCAGGGCGGCCCCGGCGGCGGTCAGGGCGGCGGCTGCGGCGGCCCCGGCGGCGGTCAGCAGGGCGGCCAGGGCCAGCAGGCCCAGCAGCAGGGCTGACGGCCCGTCGGGTCCGTACGGCACAGGCACGACAGGGCGGCGCATCCGTACACGGGTGCGCCGCCCCGCCGTGTGCGGGGCTCGGGTACGCCGGGCTCAGGTGCCCGGGGACCGGTCGTGCCAGTGGTGGCGGCCGATGCTGATGAGCCGCATCTGACGGGTCGCCCGCGCCGCTACCCGCTCCCGCTCCTCCGGCGCCGCCTCCAGCGCCTCCAGGAACAGCGAGGCCGTGATGAGCATCTGGTCCACGTACAGGTGCGACAGCATCAGCAGGTCGTCGTCGTTCCAGCCCTCCGCCTCGGAGTCCTCGGCCAGTTCGTCCCGGACCTCCTCGGCGAAGCGGCCGAGTTGCTCCCGGATCGCCTCGCGCACCGGCTGGACCCCGCCGTGCCGCTCCCGGGCGATGAACCGGACATGCGCCGAGTGCGCGGTCACGTACCCCTCTATCAGCTCCACGGCGCGGGTGATGCGCTCGTCGCTCGTCTCGGCGGCGGTCACCGTGGTCCGGATCATCGGGTGCAGACTCCCCAGCGCCTCCTCGACCAGGGCGACGCCGAGATCCGCGGTGGAGCGGAAGTGCCGGTAGAACGCGGTGGGGGCGACCCCGACGGCCCGGGTGACCTCGCGCAGGCCCAGGCTGCTCAGGCTCTGCTCCTCCAACAGGGCGAGCGCGGCGTCCAGGAGCGCCTGCCGGGTCTTCTGCTTCTGGGCCTGCCGGATGCCGACGGTGTGACTCATATCATCCAGTTAACAACTGTTCTCCGGAATTGGAAAGCCGCGGAGCGCGGTAGACTCAAAGTCAGTGAACAACTGTAACCACAACTGTTCACTGAAATGTTCACCCGGACTTCACGGAGGGGGATCCGATCCCATGCTGTTCCTCGTGGCCGCCCTGTTGCTGCTCGGTGTCGTCATGGGCACCGTGGCCCACGCGCCGCTCGACTTCTCGCTCGCCATCGCCGCCGTGATCGCCGTCTGGCTCGGCGTCTTCGCGCTGCGCGAGCGGCACGCCCGCCGCCGCGCCTCGACCCGCTGACCGGCACCGCCCGACAGGAGCTGAACCGACATGAACCTCACCGCACCGGCCACCGGCCGCGCCCCCCGGGGCGCCGGCGTCCGCGACACCGACGGCATGGCCGTCGCGTCCTTCGTCCTCGGTCTGCTGGGCCTGCTGGTCCTGAACCTCTTCCTCGGCCCCCTCGCGATCGTCCTCGCCTCGGTGGCCCTGATCCGCGGCACCGCCCGCCCCGGCCGGGCCTGGCTGGGTCTCGCGCTCGGCGTCGCCGACCTGCTGGTCCTGCTCGCGTTCATGCAGGCGGACGCGTCGGTGTCCTGGGGCTTCTAGCACCGGCCGCACCCTCGGCCGACCTGGACACGAGGTCCCGCCACGGCGCCCCGTAGAATCGTGGCCACCATGGCATACCTCGACCACGCCGCGACCACCCCGATGCTCCCGGAGGCGGTCGAGGCACTCAGCGTGCACCTGAGCATCACCGGCAATGCCTCCTCCCTCCACGCATCCGGCCGTCGGGCGAGACGGACGGTCGAGGAGGCCCGCGAGACCCTCGCGGAGGCGCTCGGCGCCCGCCCCAGCGAGGTCGTGTTCACCTCCGGCGGCACCGAGGCCGACAACCTCGCCGTCAAGGGCCTGTACTGGTCCCGCCGTGACGCCGACCCGGCCCGCACCCGGGTGCTGGCCAGCCCCGTCGAGCACCACGCGGTCCTCGACGCCGTGCACTGGCTCGGCGAGCACGAGGGCGCCCGGATCGAGTACCTCCCCGTCGACGGGTACGGCCGGGTCCACCCCGACACCCTGCGCGAGGCCATCGCCCGCGACCCGGACGACGTCGCCCTCGCCACCGTCATGTGGGCGAACAACGAGATCGGCACGGTCATGCCGGTCCGCGAACTCGCCGACGTCGCAGCCGAGTTCGGTGTCCCGCTGCACGCCGACGCCGTCCAGGCCTTCGGTCAGGTCCCGGTCGACTTCGCGGCCTCCGGACTCGCCGCGATGACCGTCTCCGGCCACAAGATCGGCGGCCCGTACGGCATCGGCGCCCTGCTCCTGGGCCGTGAGTACACCCCCGTCCCCGTCCTGCACGGCGGCGGCCAGGAGCGGCACGTGCGCTCCGGCACCCTCGACGTCCCCGCCGTCGCCTCCTTCGCCGTCGCCGGCCGCCTCGCCGCCGAACAGCGCGAGTGGTTCGCGCGGGAGATCGGCGCCCTGCGCGACTCCCTGGTCGCCGCGGTCCGTACGGCCGTCCCGGACGCGATCCTCGGCGGCGACCCGGCGCCGGGCGGACGGCTGCCGGCCAACGCGCACTTCACCTTCCCGGGCTGCGAGGGCGACTCCCTGCTCCTGCTGCTCGACGCCCAGGGCATCGAGTGCTCCACCGGCTCCGCCTGCACGGCCGGCGTCGCCCAGCCCAGCCATGTGCTGCTCGCCACCGGCACCGACCCCGACCTGGCCCGCGGCACCCTGCGGTTCTCCCTCGGGCACACCAGCACCGAGGCCGATGTGGAGGCGCTCGTCAAGGTCATCGGGCCGGTGGTGGAACGGGCCCGGGCGGCGGGACTGACGTAATCCGCCGTGCCTTTAGTGTCGACACTCGACAGGAATCTGGGCGGCAGCTAGCGGTCACCTGTCAATATGGTGACTAGGTGTCGACAGTGGGCGACTATTCGGCTACCTTCCGATGCAGGTTCCCCCCGCTGCTGTCGACAGAAGGCCGTCCCATGACCGTCGCGTCATCGCACGAACGCCGCGTCCCCCGGCGCAGAGCCCCGCTCGCCGTGGCCGCACTGCTCCTCGTGGGCGCCCTGTCCCTGGCCCCGGCGGCCGCCGCCGTCGGCACGGCCGGCGTGACGTCCGCCTGCACGGGTGCGCTCGCGTACACCGCGCTCGACACCTCCGGCACGGCCGCCGCCCAGACCCGGCACGTCGTCACCGCCGACCTGGACGGCGACGGCATCCAGGACGTGGTCGGCAGCAACCTGGACGCCGACTCGGTGACGGTGCTGCTCGGCGCCGGTGACGGGTCCTTCGCCGAGAGCACCACCTACCCCGTCGGCACCCGCCCCTACCAGACCGTCGTCGCCGACTTCGACGGCGACGGCCACCCCGACCTCGCGACCACCGACTTCGGCGGCGCCCAGGTCAGCGTGTCGCTCAACGCCGGTGACGGGACCTTCGGCGCCGCCTCGGCGATCGACGTCGGCACCTCACCGCGGGCCCTGGCCACCGGGGACCTCGACGGCGACGGCCTGCCCGATCTCGTGGTCGCCGAACAGGGGCCGAGCACGGTGCGCGTGCTGCTCGGCCGGGGCGACGGCACGTTCGAGGACCTGGGACAGACCGCCACGGGCAGTCAGCCGCACGGCGTGGTCGTCGGCGACTTCGACGGCGACGGCGCCCCGGACGTGGCCACCGCGAGCGTGGGGAGCGCCGGAGTGAGCGTGCTGCTCGGCACCGGCACGGGGGCGCTCGGCGCCGCGACCTCGTACGCCGCCACCTCCCGTCTCTACTCCCTCGCCGAGGGCGACTTCGACGGGAACGGCACCCTCGACCTGGCCACCGTGAGCAACGGGACGAACGCGCTGGACGTGCTCTCGGGCAACGGTGACGGCACCTTCGGCACGGCCACCACCTACACCACCTCCGGACTGCCGGTCGCGGTCGGCGCCGCCGATCTGGACGGCGACGGCCGCACGGACGTCATGGTCTCCTCCCTCAAGGGCAACTCCGTCGCCGTCTTCCGGGGCGGGGTGAACGGCTCGCTCACGGCGCTCGCCGACCTCTCCGCCCCCGGCGCCTACGACGCCACGGCGGCCGACCTGGACGGCGACGGCGTCCGCGACCTCGTGGTCGCGAACAGCGGCGCGGGACAGGTGGACGTGTTCAAGGGGACCTGCTAGCCACCGCCACCACCATGAACCTGGCCCGGGTGCGCTGGGTCAGGGGCTGCCGCCGGCACTTCCACTGCCGGCGGCAGCCTGCTCTGGGGGCAGGGCCGAGGTGCCTAGCTCTCCGTGACCATGAGGGCCGCCATCATGCCCTCGTCCTCGTGCTGGAGCAGATGGCAATGGAGCATGTACATGTACGTGTCGTCGGTGAAGTCGGTGAACTTCATCGCGATCTTGATGGAGCCGCCGCCGACCACCTCATACGTGTCGTACCAGCCGAGGTTGACGCCGGTGGGTTCCTCGCCGTTGATCTCGATCAGCTGGAACGGCACGTCGTGCAGATGGAAGGAGTGCTCCAGCTGCGTGCTGTTCTTGATCGTCCAGATCTCCTCGGCGTCCAGCGTGGTGCTGATCATCGCCATCGAGGACATGCTGGTGCCGGCCGAGCCGTTGATCAGCATGGTCGCGCCGCTCTGGCCGAGGGTGATCGTCCGCGCGGTGAAGTCGCTCGTGTCGTACCGGGTGATCGTGTTGAGCGCGCTCGGCAGGTCGTCGGGCGTGTCCGAGGCGTCCGGGGTCACGGTGAGGAAGTCGTACGTGCCGCTTCCGCCGCGGATCCAGCCGGTCGTGACCACTGCCTGGAGCGTGACGGCGTCCTCCAGGTCGAGCACGAACTCGGCGCGCGCGCCGGCCACCAGGCGGATCGTGGTCACCTCGGTGGCCTCGGTGAGGTAGCCCTGGTCGGTGGCGATCTGGGTGAGCGTCCCGCCGTCGCTGCGCTGGACGGTCATGATGTCGGCGGGGGAGGCGTTCAGGACGCGGAAGCGGGTCCGCGTCTTGGTGGCGGTGAAGCCGAGGGTGGTCGAGTCCACGTTGGTGCCGTTGACCAGCACCGGGAAGGTGACGGTGGAGCTGCGGTACCCGGTGGCCTCGTACTTGATGTCGCCGCTGGTGTCGACGGCCAGACACTGGAGGATGATCGGGATGTCGTCGACGCCGTACTCGCTCGGCAGCGCGGCCGAGACGTCCGAGTCGTCCTCCACGATGATCATCCCGGCCAGGCCGTGGACGACCTGCTCGGCCGTGGTGCCCAGGGCGTGCGGGTGGTACCAGAGGGTCTTGGCCTCGTCGAGGACCTCGAAGGTGGGCGACCAGGTCTCGCCGTCGGCGAATGCGTTCTGCGGGCCGCCGTCCATCTTGGGCGGGATGTGGGCGCCGTGGAAGTGGACGGTGGTGTCGTCGCCCAGGCTGTTGGTGATGTTCAGCAGGACCGTGTCGCCCTTGGTCCACTTCATGGTGGGGCCGAGGTACGACCCGTTGTAGCCGGCCGTGGTGCTGGTGACGCCGCTGATCACCTCACTGGTGCCGGTCTTCGCGGTCAGGGTGTAGGTGGTGGCGCCGTCGGTGGTGGTGGTCTCCAGCAGGTCCGGGATGTTCAGGGTGCCGGTGGCTTCCGTGGCCGCGGACGCCTTGTTGCTGTTGCCGCCGGTCAGCAGCGAGAAGCCGATCCCGGCCGCGCCGACCGCGCCGAAGCCGACGCCCGCCATCCCGCTGAGGAACTTCCGCCGGTGCAGGCCCTTGCCGCCCCGGCCCCTCGTCTCCTTCGTGTGCTCGCCCTTGGCGGCCCGGCCGCTCCTCGCGTGGGCACCCGTGCTCTGCTCGCCCGCTCCGGAAGCGGGGTCTGTGGTGTGGGTCATGGCCGTGGAGCTTTGGGCTAAGGCCTATGTGAAGACTGAGCCGAAGTTAGGAGTCAGCTCTGATCCCTGTGCAGCCTTAATAATGCTTTTGGATCTTCAACTCCTCTGAAAAAAAGCCAAGTTGGCGTGCCGCAGGTCAGGATCGCGGTGCGGGACACATCGGGCGGTCCGCCCTCACGAATCGCTCACGATTCTGGAAACTTGTGAGCTGCGTCACAACGGATGTCAGGCGGAAGCGGTTCGCGCCGTTTTGACGAGCTTCAGGTACCGGTCCCAGTCCCAGTGCTCACCGGGGTCGGTGTGGTCCGTCCCCGGCACCTCCACATGCCCGATGATGTGCTCCCGGTCGACGGGGATGCCGTACCGCTCACAGATCCGGGCGGTCAGCCGCGCGGACGCCTCGTACATCGCGTCGGTGAAGTCCTCCGGCCGGTCCACGAACCCCTCGTGCTCGATGCCGACACTGCGCTCGTTGTACGCGCGGTTGCCCGCGTGGTACGCCACGTCCAGCTCGCGGATCATCTGCGTGACGCCGCCGTCCCGGCCCACGATGTAGTGCGCCGCCGCCAGGTGCCCCGGGTCCTCGAACGCCTGCACCGCGCTCGCCAGATCGCCCTGGGTGACATGGACGACGATCATGTCGACGCCGTAGTCGTCCGGACGGTCCGCCCAGCGGAAGTTCGCCTCCGAGGCCGCCACCCAGCGCGCGCCCCCGAAGTCCACCGCGCCCTCCACCCGCGGCTTGCGCACCCCCGGCAGCCGCCAGTACAGCTCCGTCAGCTCCTCACGCGCCAGCACCGCCGACCCCACGGCGGCCACCGCGCCGCCGATCAGCAGCGCCCGCCGTCCGATCCGCCGGTCGGTGTCGCTCCCTCTCGCCCCCATCGCCCGCCCTTTCTCGCCCTTCGTGATCGTCAACGGATATGCGCGAGCTGTGGTTCCCCGCCCCCCGTACCCTGGAGGGGTTATGACTGAGACCTCGCAGCGCCCCCGCCCCCTCCGCGTACTCGCCGCCATGTCCGGCGGGGTCGACTCCGCCGTCGCCGCCGCCCGCGCCGCGGAAGCCGGCCACGACGTCACCGGAGTCCACCTCGCGCTCTCGGCGAACCCGCAGTCCTTCCGCACGGGCGCGCGCGGCTGCTGCACCATCGAGGACTCCCGCGACGCCCGCCGCGCCGCCGACGTCATCGGCATCCCGTTCTACGTCTGGGACCTCGCCGACCGCTTCCGCGAGGACGTCGTCGAGGACTTCGTCGCCGAGTACGAGGCCGGCCGCACCCCCAACCCCTGTCTGCGCTGCAACGAGAAGATCAAGTTCGCCGCCCTGCTCGACAAGGCGCTCGCGCTCGGCTTCGACGCGGTCTGCACCGGCCACTACGCGCAGATCGTCACGCGGCCCGACGGCTCCCGCGAGCTGCACCGCGCCTCCGACATGGCGAAGGACCAGTCGTACGTCCTCGGCGTCCTCGACGAGAAGCAGCTCGCCCACGCCCTGTTCCCGCTCGGCGACACCCTCACCACCAAGGACGAGATCCGCGCGGAGGCCGAGCGCCGGGGCCTCGCGGTCGCCAAGAAGCCCGACTCCCACGACATCTGCTTCATCGCCGACGGCGACACCCAGGGCTTCCTCGCGAACCGCCTCGGCCGCGCCGAGGGCGACATCGTCGACGAGTCGGGCGCGAAGATCGGCACCCACGAGGGCGCGTACGGCTTCACCATCGGCCAGCGCAAGGGACTGCGCATCGGCACCCCGGCCGCCGACGGCAAGCCCCGCTACGTCCTCGACATCTCCCCGGTGAACAACACCGTGACGGTCGGCCCGGCCGCCGCCCTCGACGTGAGCGGCCTGACCGCGATCAAGCCGCGCTGGTGCGGGGCGGCCCCCACCGGCCCCGGCACCTACACCGCCCAGCTGCGCGCCCACGGCGGCGAGACCGAGGTGACGGCGGAGTCCGTCGACGGCGAGCTGAGCGTGACGTTCGCCGAGCCGGTCCGCGGGGTGGCCCCCGGCCAGGCGATCGTCCTGTACGACGGCACGCGCGTGGTGGGCTCGGCGACGATCGCCTCGACGGTCCGGACGACGGCCGGGGTGGCCTGACCGGCCCTGCTCCTAGGAGCCGAAGAACTCCGCCAGCACCGGCGCGAGCACGTTCGGATCCACCATGTGGGTCTGGCCCTCCAGCAGGCGGTACGTCCCCTGCGGCGCCGCCTCCGCCACCGCGCGCGTGGCCTCGCGCATCCAGGGCGGACTGTCGCCGCCCGCCACCGCGAGCACGGGCACCCCGAGGGCGGCCAGCCGTTCCCGGGGGACCCGGCCGCCGGCCATGACCGCGTCGTCGTAGGAGAGGGTCGGCGCGATCGCCTCCATGCCGGCCCACATGGGCGACTGGCGGGCCCGCTCGATCATCTCCTCGGCCAGCCCCGTCAGCCGCAGGAACAGCTCCACGGCGTCCCCGCGCCGCCCCTGGGCGAGGGCCTCGGAGAGTCGCTCGGTGTACTCGGCGCGTCCGCGCACCGCCTCCTCGTCGACCGCGTACGGCGTCTCGTAGACGGCCACCCGCCGCACCGGCAGCCCGCTCGCCGCCGCCTCCAACACCAGCGCCCCGCCCGAGGAGATGCCGTACAGCGAGGCCTCGCCGCCCGCCACCTCGATCAGCGCGGCGAGGTCCTCCACCTCGCGTTCCACCGCGAACGGCGCCGTGTCACCGCTGTCGCCGCGGCCCCGCCGGTCGTACGTCAGGACCGTGCAGCTGCGCGTGAGCAGCCCGCCCAGGGGCGCCACGGTGCCGCCCGTGGACATCGCCCCGCTCACCAGGATGACCGCGGGACCCTGTCCGGCCCGGGCGTACGCGAGTTCGGTGCCGTCGCGCGAAATGGTCTTCTTGTCCATGTCAGAGCAGACTGCCGCACGGCGGGGCGGTGATCGGCCTACGACACCTCCACTTCGTAGAAGCACAGGTGGTTCCTGATCTCGGCGACGTCCGGCTTCGGGTCCGGGTACGCCCACACGAGGTCGGGCGCGCCGGGCAGCGACCAGTACGACGCCGTGCCCTTGAAGGGACAGAAGGTGTGGGTCTCGGACGGCGTCAGCAGGTCCATGCGCACATCGGCTTCGGGGAGGTAGAACCGCACCGGGCAGCCCGTCTCGCGCAGGGCGAGGGCCCGGTCGGTCTCGGCGAGCACCCGGCCGTCGTGGACGACCCTGATGTGCCGGGGGTCCCGCTCGATCGTGATCGTGTGTCCTCGGGTCATGTCGGAAAAGCACTCGCGGACCCCCGGTTCTTCCCGCGTACGGTGGCGGCATGCGTATCTGTGTCTTCCTCTCCGCCGCCGACCTCGACGACCGTTACACACGACCCGCGCGCGAGTTCGCGGAACTGCTGGGCAAGGGCGGGCACACGCTCGTGTGGGGCGGGTCCGACACGGGTCTGATGAAGGTCGTCGCCGACGGGGTGCAGGAGAACGGCGGCCGGCTGTGCGGGGTGTCCGTGACCTTCCTCGCCGCCAAGGCCCGGCCGGGCGCCGACGAGATGGTGATCGCCAAGGACCTCGCCGAGCGCAAGAAGCTGCTGCTGGAGAAGGCCGACGCCGTGGTGGTACTGGTCGGCGGCACGGGCACCCTCGACGAGGCCACCGAGATCCTGGAGCTGAAGAAGCACGGCCACACCGACAAGCCGGTCGTGCTGCTGAACACCGCCGGCTTCTACGACGGACTCAAGACGCAGTTCCGGCGCATGGACGACGAGGGATTCCTGCCGCGCCCGCTGACCGACCTGGTGTTCTTCGCGGAGGAGCCGGTGGGGGCGCTCGCCTACCTGGAGGAGAGCCAGGGCACCTCCTGAGGGCCGCGTGATGCGAGCATGGCGGGCATGACTACCCATGTGATCACCGGGGCGGGCTCCGGCATCGGCGCGGCCGTCGCCCGCCGGCTGCACGCGCGCGGGGACGACCTCGTGCTCCACGCGCGCGACGCGGGCCGCGCGAAGGAACTCGCCGCGCGGTTCCCCGGCGCCCGCACCCTGGTCGGCGACCTCGCCGACCCCGACCGGCTGAGCTGGGCCTTCTCCCACCAGTCGCTCCCGGACCGGGTCGACTCGCTGCTGCACATCGCCGGCGTGGTCGACCTGGGCCCGGTCGGCGAGCTGACCCCCAAGACCTGGCGCCACCAGCTCGACGTCAACCTGATCGCCCCCGCCGAGCTGACCCGCCACTTCCTGCCATCGCTGCGGGCCGCGCGCGGGCACGTGCTGTTCGTGAACTCCGGCGCCGGCCTCCGGGCGAGCGCCGACTGGTCCGCGTACGCCGCCTCCAAGCACGGCCTCAAGGCCCTCGCCGACTCCCTGCGCGGCGAGGAGCACGGCAACGGCGTCCGCGTCACCTCCGTCTACCCCGGCCGCACCGCCGGCCCCATGCAGGCCAAGGTGCACCAGCAGGAGGGCAAGGAGTACGACCCCGCCGAGTGGATCGACCCCGAGTCGGTGGCGACGACGATCCTGATGGCGCTCGACCTGCCGAGGGACGCCGAGGTCAACGACCTGACGGTACGGCCCGGTCGCTGACCTTCCGTAGGCTTCCCCACGTGAACGCAACTTCGCCCTACGGCCCCGCCACCGGCGTCGGCTCGCTCCCCGGCGGCGACGCCAGGGAGGCGGCCAGGACCGCCACCGGCTCCTTCGAGGACTTCCCCTTCCTGCCCGAACTCCCGGCCCGCGGCCCCGGCGCCGACATGATCGGCCGGACGGCGGGGATGCTCGTCGAGCTGTACGCGCGCGTGGAACCCAGCGGCTGGCGGCTCGGCGACCATCCGGGCCGCGACACCAAGCGGGCCCGCTCCTGGCTCGGCGAGGACCTCGACGCCCTCGAGGAGTTCACCCAGGACTACGAGGGCCCGCTGAAGGTGCAGGCCGTCGGCCCCTGGACGCTCGCCGCCGCGCTGGAGCTGAGGAACGGCGAGGCCGCCCTCTCCGACCCCGGCGCCTGCCGCGACCTGGCCGCCTCCCTGGCGGAGGGGCTGCGGCTGCACCTCGCCGAACTGCGGCGGCGCATCCCCGGCGCCCGCCTCGTCCTCCAGCTCGACGAACCGTCCCTCACCTCCGTCCTGACCGGCCGGGTGCGCACCGCCAGCGGCTACCGCACCCACCGCGCCGTCGACCGCCAGCTCGTCGAGGCCACCCTGCGGGACCTGGCCGGGGTGCACGGGGACGGCCCCGTGGTGGTCCACTCCTGCGCCCCGGACGTGCCCTTCGCCCTGCTGCGCCGGGCCGGGGTCGCCGGGATCTCCTTCGACTTCTCGCTGCTCACCGAGCGTGACGAGGAGGCGATCGGGGAGGCGGTGGAGGGCGGCACCCGGCTCTTCGCCGGTGTCGTGCCGGGCACGGACGCCGCATTGTCGGACCCTGCTAGTAGCGTCATGGGTGTACGGACGCTGTGGCGCAGGCTGGGGCTGCAACCGGGACTTCTCGCGGAGGCGGTCACGCTCACACCGGCCTGCGGACTCGCGGGGGCCTCTCCCGCGTACGCCCGCCGGGCCCTCGCCCACTGCGTCCGGGCGGCGAGATCCCTCGCGGACAACCCAGAGTAACGGGAGGACCACACGGTGGCCGGCGACAAGCAAGCGGAGACGACGGTGCCCGCCGAGGCACGGGAGCAGCACGCGCAGCTCGCTGAGCAGATCGAGGAGCACCGCTTCCGGTACTACGTGAAGGACGCTCCCGTCATCAGCGACGCGGAGTTCGACCGCCTGCTGCGCGCCCTGGAGGCGCTGGAGCAGCAGTACCCCGAGCTGCGCACGCCCGACTCGCCGACCCAGAAGGTCGCGGGGGCGTACGAGACGGACTTCACCGCCGTCCAGCACCGGGAGCGCATGCTCTCCCTGGACAACGCCTTCGACGACCTGGAGCTGGCCGCCTGGGCCGAGCGCGTCCACAAGGACGTCGGCGCCTCCGCGTACCACTTCCTGTGCGAGCTCAAGGTCGACGGCCTCGCCGTCAACCTCACGTATGAGAACGGCCGCCTCACGCGCGCGGCGACCCGCGGCGACGGCCGCACCGGCGAGGACATCACGCCCAACGTGCGCACCATCGCCGAGATCCCCGACCGGCTGGCGGGCGACGGCGTGCCCACGCTCGTGGAGATCCGCGGCGAGGTCTACTTCCCGATGGAGGGGTTCGAGGAGCTCAACGCCCGGCTGGTCGCGGCCGGCGACAAGCCCTTCGCCAACCCGCGCAACGCGGCGGCCGGTTCCCTGCGCCAGAAGGACCCGCGCGTCACGGCCACCCGCCCGCTGCACATGGTCGTCCACGGCATCGGCGCCCTGGAGGGCTACGAGGGCATGGACCGCCTCTCCGAGGCCTACGACCTCCTCAAGGGCTGGGGCCTGCCCACCTCCACCCACAACCGGGTCGTCGGCGACCTCGACGGCGTACGGCAGTTCATCGCGTACTACGGCGAGAACCGCCACTCCGTGGAGCACGAGATCGACGGGGTCGTCGTCAAGCTCGACGAGATCCGGCTCCAGGGCCGGCTCGGCTCCACGGCCCGTGCCCCGCGCTGGGCCATCGCGTACAAGTACGCGCCGGAGGAGGTCAACACCAAGCTCGTCAACATCCGCGTGGGCGTGGGCCGTACGGGCCGGGTGACACCGTACGCGCAGGTCGAACCGGTGACGGTGGCGGGCTCCGAGGTCGAGTTCGCGACCCTGCACAACCAGGAGGTCGTCAAGGCCAAGGGCGTCCTCATCGGGGACACCGTGGTGCTGCGCAAGGCCGGGGACGTCATCCCCGAGATCCTCGGCCCCGTCGCCGACCTCCGGGACGGCACCGAGCGGGAGTTCGTGATGCCGGCCGAGTGCCCGGAGTGCGGTACGCCGCTCAGGCCGATGAAGGAGGGAGACATCGACCTGCGCTGCCCCAACGCCCGTGCCTGTCCCGCCCAGTTGCGCGAGCGGGTCTTCTACCTGGCCGGTCGCAAGGCACTGGACATCGAACAGTTCGGCTACGTCGCCGCGGCCGCCCTCACCAACCCGCTGGAGCCCGCCGAGGCGCCGCTGCGCAACGAGAGCGACCTCTTCGACCTCACCATCGAGCAGCTGCTGCCCATCAAGGCGTACGTCCGCGACCAGGACAGCGGACTGCCCAAGCGCGACCCGAAGACCGGCGAGGAGAAGATCGCCACCGTCTTCGCCAACCAGCAGGGCGAGGCGAAGAAGAACGCGCTGGCGATGCTGGAGAACATCGCCGCCGCCAAGGACCGCCCGCTCGCCCGTGTCCTCACCGGGCTGTCGATCCGTCATGTGGGGCCGGTCGCGGCCGAGGCGCTCGCGCGCGAGTTCCGCTCCATCGACCGCATCGAGCAGGCGAGCGAGGAGGAGCTGGCGGCCACCGACGGCGTGGGCGCGATCATCGCGGCCTCGCTCAAGGAGTGGTTCGCCGAGGACTGGCACCAGGAGATCATCCGCAAGTGGAAGGCCGCCGGCGTCCGCATGGAGGACGAGGGCTCCGGCGAGGACGAGGGCCCCCGCCCCCTCGAAGGCCTCACGGTCGTCGTCACCGGCACGCTCGAACACTTCACCCGCGACGGCGCCAAGGACGCGCTCCAGAGCCGGGGCGCCAAGGTCACCGGTTCGGTCTCCAAGAAGACCTCGTTCGTCGTCGTGGGTGACAACCCCGGCTCCAAGTACGACAAGGCGATGCAGCTGAAGGTGCCCGTGCTGGACGAGGACGGCTTCACCGTCCTGCTCGAACAGGGCCCGGACGCGGCCGCCGAAGTGGCCCTCGCGGCGGAGGAGTCGACCGGGGAGTAGCCCGAACCGGCGGTTGAAGGCCACCCGATCGGCGCATACCAGATGCATACGGGTGGCCGGGGCGCATTCGGGCAACCGTCGACGACCGCTGCCCGTGGACGCCTTCCGCGGCCTACTGTTGAGGTGTGCACCCAACGCGGCGCCGCCCACGGGTTGTCGGGCAGTGCGCCGCGTGGCGTGGGCACCGCCGGTTGTGAGAGGGACGGGAATGGAACCGACCGAGAGCGACGCCCCGGACTCCCGGCTGCGCCGGCTCCGGGGCGTCGGCGTCAGGTGGGGGAGCCGCTGGGCGGGGCGGTCCGGGCGACAACCGGGTGCTCAGGCGCACCCCCCGCGGACCGCTCCCGACCTCCGCGCCCCCACGGAACCTCCCGCCGAACCGGCCCCCGGGCTGCCCACGAGATTTCCCCACGCATCCGCAGCCGGGCTGCCTACGAGACTTCCCACCGCACCCGCGGCCGGGCTGTCCGCGGCACCACCGGCCGGATCCGCCGCGGGGTCGTCCGCGGCGCCACCGGCCGCACCCGCCGCCGGGCTCCCTGCTCCACCACCGGCCGGGCCCGCCTCCGGCCCGCCCGGCCCCTCCGGTCCGGCCCGGCCCCCGGCGCCGTCCGGCGCGTCCTGTCTGTTCGGCGCCTCGGGTCTGTCGGGGGCCTCCGCCCTCCCCGGGGCCTCCGTCTACTCCGGGACGTCCGCCCTGCCCGGCGCCTCGGTGCTGTCCGCGAGCTCCGGACTGCCCGGTGCCGAACCCGACCGGCAGCCGTCCTGGCCCGCGCTGCCCGCCGCGGTCGTCGGCGCGGCCGCCCTCGCCCTCGGCGCCGGCTTCTACCGCGCCTTCACCGGCAGCCACGCCCTCTTCCCGTCCGGTACGGCCGGCTGGGCGCTGGCCCTGCTGACCGGCGCCATCGTCGGGCACCTGGTCATGCTCGGCCGGGCCCGCTGGTGGGGCGGCACCGGCTCCGGCGCCGCCCTCACCCTCGCCGTCCTGCTGCTGTACGGCTGGGTACCCGCCGGTCTGGTCAGCCTCACCGTCGTCGTCCTGGTCGGCATCGCCAGACGCCACCGCTGGCGGCAGGGCGTCCTGCACGGCGCGGTGGACATCCTCGGCATCGGTACGGGCGCCCTGCTGCTGGCCGCGTGCGGACGGGTGCCGTCCGTCGAACACCCCTGGTACCCGGACGGCTGGACCGTCTACACCGGCCCCCAGGTGGCCCTGGTGGCCGTCGCCTATCTCTCCGTCACCCGCGTCCTGCTCTGGTACCTGCACGCCCCCCGCTCCGGCGGACTGCCCACGGTCGCCCGCACCGCCCTCCTCAGACAGGGCCTGGTCGCGGTGGCCCTGCTCGGCATCGCGCCGCTGGTCTGCGTGGTCGCCATCGCCAAACCGATCCTGCTGCCGCTGTTCGCGATCCCGCTCATCGCCCTCGACTCCACGCTCTGGATGGCCCGGGCCCGCGCCGAGGAGCAGTTGCGCGACCCGCTGACCGGACTGCCCAACCGGCAGTGGCTGCTGGAACGCATCTGGACCGCCCTGGACGACGCCGAGCGCATCGGCGCCCGGTCCGCCCTGATGCTCATCGACCTCGACCGCTTCCGTTCGGTCAACGACACCCTCGGGCATCTCGCCGGTGACCGGCTCCTCCTCCAGACGGCCGAACGGCTGCGGGTGGCCCTTCCGCGCGGGGCGGAGGTGGCACGGCTCGGCGGGGACGAGTTCGCCGTCCTGCTCCCGGTCGCCGACTCCACCACCTCCGCGACCCGGGTCGCCCGCGCGCTGGTCGCCGCCCTCAGCTCGCCGCTCGACCTCGACGGACTCACCCTCGTCCTGGAGGCCAGCGCGGGCGTCGCCGTCTTCCCCGACCACGCCCGTGACGCGGAGGGCATGCTGCGCCGGGCCGACGTGGCGATGTACCAGGCCAAGCGGGACCGTACGGGAGTCGAGGTGTACGAGTCCAAGCGGGACTCCAACACCCCCGACCGGCTCGGGCTGCTGGGCGATCTGCGGCGGGCGCTGGACGCGCACGAGGTGCAGCTGCACTACCAGCCGAAGGTCCGCTTCGACGGGCAGGTGGCGGGTCTCGAGGCGCTGGTGCGGTGGGTGCATCCGGAGCGGGGGAAGGTGCCGCCGGACGAGTTCATAGCGATCGCCGAGTCCTCCGGGCTGATGCCGCACCTCACGGAGTACGTGCTGGAGACGGCGCTCGGCCAGGTCGCCCGGTGGCGGGCGCAGGGGCTGTTCGTGCCGGTCGCGGTGAACGTCTCGCCGCGCGACGTCCACACGCCCGGGTTCGCCGGGTCCGTCGCCGCGCGTCTCGCCCGGCACGGAGTGCCCGCGGGAGCGCTCCAACTGGAGATAACGGAGCACGTCCTGCTGGAGGATCCGCAGCGGGCGGCGGACACGCTGAACGGGCTGACCGGGCACGGCGTGAAGATGTCCCTGGACGACTTCGGGACCGGGTACTCCTCGCTGGTGCATCTGCGGCGGCTGCCGGTCAGCGAGCTGAAGATCGACCGTTCCTTCGTGGCGCGGCTGGCGGTGGACACCGAGGACGCGGAGATCGTGCGCTGCACGGTCGACCTCGCGCATTCCCTCGGGCTGCTCGTGGTCGCGGAGGGTGTCGAGGACGACGAGACCTGGGAACGGCTGCGGGATCTGGGCTGCGACGCGGTGCAGGGGTGGCTGGTGGCCGCGGCGATGCCTCCCGAGGAGACGACGGCATGGCTGCGGGCGCGGGGCTCGCGCGGCTGGCAGCGTCCGGCGGCGGCGCTCCCGGCCGCCGCCACCGACGACTAGCCCACCGAACCGTTTCACGGCCACGGGCCGCCGCACCCTAGGATTGGCCCCACATCACCATTCACTCACCCCAGAGGAACGCTGCATGCCTGGCATCACGCGCGAGGAGGTCGCCCACCTCGCCCGGCTGGCGCGTCTGGAGCTGAAGCCCGAAGAGCTCGACCACTTCGCGGGACAGCTGGACGACATCATCGGCGCGGTCGCCCGCGTCAGCGAGGTCGCCGACCAAGACGTACCGCCGACCTCGCACCCGCTCCCGCTGACCAACGTCATGCGGGCGGACGAGGTCCGTCCGTCGCTCACCCCCGAGCAGGCGCTCTCCGGCGCCCCGGCCCAGGAGCAGCAGCGTTTCAAGGTGCCGCAGATCCTGGGGGAGGACTAATCGCCATGACGGACCACGTCACCATCATCAAGCTCACCGCCGCCGAGACGGCCGCGAGGATCGCCTCCGGCGAGCTCACCGCCGTCCAGGTCACCGAGGCCCACCTCGCCCGGATCGAGGCCGTCGACGAGAAGGTCCACGCCTTCCTGTACGTCGACCGCGAGGGCGCCCTCGCCCAGGCCCGTGCCGTGGACGAGAAGCGGGACCGCGGGGAGAAGCTCGGCCCGCTGGCCGGCGTCCCGCTCGCGCTCAAGGACATCTTCACCACCGAGGGCGTGCCCACGACCGTCGGTTCGAAGATCCTCGAGGGCTGGATCCCGCCGTACGACGCGACCCTCACCAAGAAGCTGAAGGCCGCCGACGTCGTCATCCTCGGCAAGACCAACATGGACGAGTTCGCCATGGGGTCCTCCACCGAGAACAGCGCCTACGGGCCGACCGGCAACCCCTGGGACCTCACCAGGATCCCCGGCGGCTCCGGCGGCGGTTCCTCCGCCGCGCTCGCCTCCTTCCAGGCGCCCCTGGCCATCGGCACCGACACCGGCGGCTCCATCCGCCAGCCCGCCGCCGTCACCGGCACGGTCGGCGTGAAGCCGACGTACGGGGCCGTCTCGCGCTACGGCATGGTGGCCTTCTCCTCCTCCCTCGACCAGGGCGGGCCCTGCGCCCGTACGGTCCTGGACGCGGCGCTGCTGCACGAGGTGATCGCCGGGCACGACCCGCTCGACTCCACCTCGATCGACACCCCGGTCCCGCCGGTCGTCGAGGCCGCCCGCAACGGCAGCGTCGAGGGCATGCGCGTCGGCGTCGTCAAGCAGTTCCGCGGCGAGGGCTACCAGGCCGGAGTCATCCAGCGGTTCGACGAGTCCGTCGCGCTGCTGAAGGAGCTGGGCGCCGAGATCGTCGAGCTGGACTGCCCGTCCTTCGACCTCGCCCTGTCGGCGTACTACCTGATCGCGCCGTCCGAGTGCTCCAGCAACCTCGCCCGCTTCGACGGGCTGCGCTACGGGCTCCGTACGGGCGACGACGGCACCCACTCGGCCGAGGAGGTCACCTCCCTCACCCGGGCGGAGGGCTTCGGGCCCGAGGTCAAGCGCCGGATCATGCTCGGCACGTACGCGCTCAGCTCCGGCTACTACGACGCGTACTACGGCTCCGCCCAGAAGGTCCGCACGCTCATCACGCGCGACTTCGAGAAGGCCTTCGAGCAGGTCGACGTGATCGTCTCGCCGACCACGCCCACCACCGCCTTCCCGATCGGCGAGCGCGCCGACGACCCGATGGCGATGTACCTGGCCGACCTGTGCACCATTCCGACCAACCTCGCGGGCAACGCGGCCATGTCGCTGCCGTGCGGTCTCGCCCCGGAGGACAACCTCCCGGTCGGTCTCCAGATCATCGCCCCGGCGCTGAAGGACGAGCGGCTGTACAAGGTCGGCGCCGCCGTCGAGGCCGCCTTCGTGGAAAAGTGGGGGCACCCGCTCCTCGAGGAGGCTCCGTCGCTGTGAGTGCACTGAACAAGGCCAAGGGCTTCAAGAAGTCCAAGTCCGGTACGTACCTGTCGATGGCCGGCACGGCCTTCGGCGCGATCGGTGTGGCCAAGCAGATCAAGAAGGCCCGCGCCGAGCACGACACGCTGCGGCTCATCGACGCGACCGTCTCCGCGGTCGCGATCGTCACCGGTCTCGCCATCCTGTACCGCGAGCTGAAGCGGCTGGGCGACGACGACGTCCTGCTGGGCTGAGAGGGAAGTTTCACCGTGACCACCACGACCGACCTGGTGTCGTACGAGGACGCGCTGGCGTCGTACGACCCCGTCATGGGCCTCGAGGTCCATGTCGAACTCGGCACCAAGACCAAGATGTTCTGCGGCTGCTCGACCGAACTCGGTCAGGACGCCAACACGCAGACCTGCCCCACCTGCCTCGGCCTGCCCGGCTCGCTCCCGGTCGTCAACGCGACCGGCGTCGAGTCCGCGATCAGGATCGGTCTCGCGCTGAACTGCGAGATCGCCGAGTGGTGCCGCTTCGCCCGGAAGAACTACTTCTATCCGGACATGCCGAAGAACTTCCAGACCTCCCAGTACGACGAGCCGATCGCCTTCAACGGCTACCTCGACGTCCAGCTGGAGGACGGTGAGGTCTTCCGCGTGGAGATCGAGCGCGCCCACATGGAGGAGGACACCGGCAAGTCGACCCACGTGGGCGGCGCGACCGGCCGGATCCACGGCGCCTCGCACTCGCTGCTCGACTACAACCGCGCCGGCATCCCGCTGATCGAGATCGTCACCAAGCCGATCGAGGGCGCGGGCGAACGCGCTCCCGAGGTCGCGCGGGCGTACGTCCGTGAGCTGCGCGAGGTCATCAAGGCGCTCGGCGTGTCGGACGCCCGCATGGAGATGGGCCAGATGCGCTGCGACGTGAACCTGTCGCTGCGCCCCAACGGCACCGAGAAGTTCGGCACGCGTTCCGAGACCAAGAACGTGAACTCGCTGCGGTCCGTGGAGCGTGCGGCCCGCTTCGAGATCATGCGGCACGCGGCCGTGCTGAACGCCGGCGGGACGATCATCCAGGAGACCCGCCACTTCCACGAGGACACCGGGTCGACGACCTCGGGCCGCGTGAAGGAGGAGGCCGAGGACTACCGGTACTTCCCCGAGCCGGACCTCGTGCCGGTGGCCCCCTCCCGTGAGTGGGTGGAGGAGATCCGGGCGGCGCTTCCCGAGCTGCCGCTGGTCCGCCGTACCCGGCTGCTCGCCGAGTGGGGCATCTCCACCACCGACATGCAGGCGATCCTCAACGCCGGTGCCCTGGACAAGATCGTCGCCACGATCGACGCCGGTGCCGACGCGGCCTCCGCCCGCAAGTGGTGGATGGGCGAACTGGCGCGCAGCGCCAACGAGTCGGGCACGTCCCTGGACGAGCTGGCCATCACGCCGGAGCAGGTCGCCCGGGTCACCGAGCTGGTCTCCAAGGGTGACCTGAACGACAAGCTGGCCCGTCAGGTCATCGAGGGCGTCCTCGCGGGCGAGGGCACCCCGGACGAGGTCGTCGACCGGCGCGGGCTGAAGGTCGTCTCCGACGAGGGCGCGTTGACCACCGCCGTCGAGGAGGCCATCGCCGGCAACCCGGGCATCGCCGACAAGATCCGCGGTGGCAAGGTGGCCGCGGCCGGTGCCCTGGTCGGCGCCGTGATGAAGGCCACGCGCGGGCAGGCCGACGCGGCCCGCGTCAAGGAGCTGATCCTGGAGAAGCTGGGGGTCAGCGAGGGCTGACCTCGGGTGACCTCGGGTAACTCCGGAGAGGGGGTGCGTCCGCTCAGGGCGCACCCCCTCTCCCGCTCTCAGCCTGAAGCGCTACGCTCGCGCGCCATGAGTGCACGAACCGACTCAGAGCCACAGGGCGGCATAGACGCCGCGGGCGCCACGGATGACGCGGGTGACGCGGACGACGTGGGCGAGGCAGCAGGCTCCGAGGTTTCCGATCAGGCAGCCGACGCGGACGACGAGGCCGGTGCCGACGACTCCGACGACTCCGACGACTCGGACGACTCGGACGACGACGAGTACGACTACGAGGACGCCCGGCGGGCCCGCTGGACGGCGACCGCGACCGGGGCCCTGCTCACCCTCGCCGGTCTCGCCGCGTCCCTCATGCGCCTCGGCGGCACCGCCCCGGCCTTCGTCCCGGCCGCCTACGCCCTGGGCGCGGTCGTCTGCGCCGGCGCGGGCTTCCTGGGCGCCCGGGGCCGTACCCGGCGCGCTCTGTGGCTGATGATCGCCGGGGTGATGGTGATGGCGTTCGGCGACCAGGCCGACTGACATGCGCTGACACCGCCGTCGTTATTGTCCTGTGATCTGCCTCCCACTCTTGTGAAAAGACACACGAACGCATCAAAGGATCTTCACCGCCTGCAAGAGTGGCACCGCATTGCTCATACGTTCTTTGCGGGCTGTTTCCCGGTCAAAGATCCACAATTCACCCCGGGAGCACGTCAGTGGCAGCCCTCGCACGTTGGTGTGTACGCAACCGCCTCGTCACGGTGGTGCTCTGGCTTCTCGCTCTCGTCGGCACGGCCACCGCCGCCGTCGCCACCGGCTCCGCCTACTCCAACGACTACGAGGTCCCCGGCACCGAGTCCGGCCGCGCCACCCAGCTGCTCGCCGAGGGGTTCCCCGCCCTGGGCGGCGACAGCGACACCGTCGTCTGGCACACCACCTCGGGCACCGTCCGCGCCGCCGACGTCGAACAGACCATGACCCGCGCGCTGGACCGGATCGCCGACCTGCCCGGGATCGCCTCCGTGACCGGACCCTACGGCGAGCAGGGCGCCGCGCAGATCAGCAAGGACGGGCACACGGCGTACGCCACCGTCACCTTCGCCGACCGCGCCGAGGACATCGGCACGTCCGAGGCACGGGCCGTGGTCAAGGCCGCCAAGGCCGCCGAGAGCGACGGACTCCAGGTCGAGCTGGGCGGCAGCGCGATCGCCCTCACCGAGTCCTCCGGCGGGCATCTCGCCGAGATCGTCGGCGTGGCCGTGGCCGCCGTCGTGCTGTTCCTCGCCTTCGGCTCGCTCGCCGCCTCGCTGCTGCCCATCGCCACCGCCCTGGTCGGCGTCGGCACCGCCTACGCCGGCATCCAGCTCCTCGGGCACGCCATGACCGTCGCCGACTTCGCGCCGATGCTCGGCATGCTGGTCGGCCTCGGCGTCGGCATCGACTACGCGCTGTTCATCGTGACCCGCCACCGGCGCGGCCTGAAACGGGGCCTGACGGTCACCGAGGCCGCCACCAACGCCGTCGCGACGACCGGACGCGCGGTCGTCTTCGCGGGCGCCACGGTCTGCATAGCCCTGCTGGGGATGCTGATCCTGCGCCTGAACTTCCTCAACGGCGTCGCGATAGCCGCCTCCCTGACCGTCGTCCTCACGGTCGCCGCCTCCGTGACCCTGCTGCCCGCCCTGCTGGCCTGGATCGGCCCGCGCGCCCTCAGCCGCCGCGAACGCCGCCGGCTCGCCGAGCACGGACCCGAGCCGGAGCTGCCCACCGGGTTCGCCGCCCGCTGGTCGGCGTTCGTCGAGCGCCACCCCAAGCTCCTCGGCTCGATCGCCGTCGTCGTCATCGCCGTCCTAGCCCTGCCGACGTTCTCCCTGCGCCTGGGCACCTCCGACCAGGGCAACGACCCGAGGACCAGCACCACCCGCCAGGCCTACGACCTCCTCGCCGACGGTTTTGGCGCCGGGGTGAACGGCCCGCTGACCCTGGTGACCCGCGTCGACGGCGCCGAGGACCGGCTCGCCCTCGACAACCTCGACACCACCCTGCGCGCCACCGAGGGCGTCGCCTCGGTGACCCCGGTCACCTTCGACTCCGGCGGACACCTCGCCTACCTCACGGTCGTGCCGGAGGCCGCCCCGCAGTCGAAGAACACCAGCGAGCTCGTCGACCGGCTGCGCGAGGAGGTGCTGCCCCGGGCCGAGGCCGGGACCTCCCTCGACGTCCAGGTGGGCGGGGGCACGGCGGGCTACGACGACTTCGCCGGGGTCATCGTCGGCAAACTGCCGCTCTTCGTCGGCGTCGTGATCAGCCTCGGCTGTCTGCTGCTCCTGCTCGCCTTCCGCTCCGTCGGCATCCCGCTCAAGGCCGCCGTGATGAACGTGGCCGCCGTCGCCGCCGCCTTCGGGGTCGTCGTCGCGGTCTTCCAGTGGGGCTGGGGGAGCGAGCTGCTCGGCCTCGGCCGGGCCGGCCCGATCGAGCCCTTCCTCCCGGTCATCATGGTGTCGGTCCTCTTCGGCCTCTCCATGGACTACCAGGTGTTCCTGGTCAGCCGGATGTACGAGGAGTGGCTGGAGACCGGCGACAACCGGCGCGCCGTACGGGTCGGCCTCGCCGAGACCAGCCGCGTGATCAACTCGGCGGCGGTCATCATGATCTCGGTGTTCCTCGCCTTCGTCCTCAGCGGCGACCGGGTGATCGCCATGTTCGGCATCGCGCTCGCCGCCGCCGTCGCCCTGGACGCCTTCGTCCTGCGCACCCTGCTGGTGCCCGCGCTGATGCATCTGCTCGGCGGCGCCAACTGGTGGCTGCCGCGCCGGCTCGACCGCCACCTGCCCCGGATCAGCATCGAACCGCCCGAGTGCCGTGCCGCCCATGAGAGGCTCACCGAGGTGGTCGAGGCGCTGGAGAAGGAGCGGGAGCCGGATGTACGCGATATCGCTGGGTGACGACGGAGCCGAACTGCGGCCGCTGGAACCCTGGCACGCCGAGGAGTTCCTCGCGCACCTGGAGCGCGGCCGCGCGTTCATCAACGCGTACGTCCCCTTCGGCTCGCAGGCCACCGACACCGCCGGGGCGCGCGAGGTGCTCCAGCGGTACGCCGGCCTGCGCGCCGCCGACACCGGCTCCCTGCACGGACTCTGGCTGGAGGGGCGGCTCGTCGGCGGGGTGCTGTTCCTGAACTTCGACGCGGAGAACGGCAACTGCGAGGTCGGCTGCTGGCTGGAGCCCGCCGGCACCGGGCGCGGCCTGGTCACCCGGGCCATGCAGGTACTGATCGACTTCGCCGTCGAACGGCGCGGGATCGAGCGCGTCGAGTGGGTCGCCTCGGCCGGCAACACCAAGAGCCTGGACGTGGCCCGGCGGCTCGGGTTCACCCGCGACGGCGTCCGCCGGGAGGCCTACCCCTATCGTGGGGTGCGGCACGACCTCGAAGTGTGGTCCGTGCTGGCCCGGGAGTGGCGTGCCGCACGCGCGCGTGCCGCTCACAACGATCATTAAGGGACCTCTCAGAGAGCGTCCGTACGGTGCGAGGTTATGGGAACCAAGACTGTTGACGAGGCCGCCGACGAGCAGACGGCGGACCTCACCAAGACCGAAGCGTCCGACGACGTGACCGAGGCCGACACGGACGGCTCGGCCGGCACGGACGACAACGAGGTACTCGAGGACGGCCTCGACGCCGACCTGGACGACGCCGTCGCCAAGGAGGGCGCCCCGGGCGTCGGCCAGGGCGCGGGGGCCGTCGTCGCCGCCGTGCTCGGCCTCGTGTCGCTCAGCGGCAGCTGGATCGGCACGATCGCGGGCGCCCGCCAGACCCTGGTCGGCCAGCTCCAGACCTCGTCGAGCGCGACCGTCGCCAAGCAGATCCAGGCCGTCTACGGCGACGCCTGGCAGACCACCGCCCTGTGGGCCGGCCTGTTCGCGCTGACCGCCCTGGTCGTCGGTGTCGTCGTGCTGGCACGCCCCGCGTTCGGCAACGCCGGCCCGCAGGCCCCCTGGATCAAGTCGGTCTCCTGGGCCGGCGTGGTACTCGGTGTGATCGGCCTGCTGCTGGCCGTCCTCAAGTACACCGACGCCCTGCTCGGCCTGCCGTCCGCGAGCTGAGTCCCGCACCCGTCACGAGGGGCCTCAGGGCCGCCGTAAGCACCTTACGGCGGCCCTGAGGCCCCTCACGCACGTCTAAGGCCCCTGCGCACGGCCGAAGATGCGGCACTCTCCCGATGTGGCGGACCCCCCTCGGGGACGAGGGTGGGGACACCGCGGCAGGCGCCACGCCGGCCCGCCGTCCCGAGGGGGAACCACCATGTACGCGTACGAGATCCAGCAGGCCCGTGCCGCCGAGCTGCTGCGCCGGGCCGCACACGAGCGGCTGGCCCGTGAGGCCGTCCGCGGCCGCCGCGCCGCCCGCCGCGAGGCCGCCGAGCGTGCCGCCCGTGCCGCCCGAGACGGTCGGGACGGTCGGGAGGGCGAGGCCGACCGCGCGTCCGCGGCACCCGGCACCCGCTCCCACAGGCCCCGGTCCGCCCGCCCGGCATGACCGCCGTGGCCGGGCCGGAGGGCGGCCGCACAGGGGTCGGCCGCCCTCCGGCACCGACGCCGGGCGCCGTGCCGATAACGAGTGGGCCGGTGCCGTCCTCGCGTGCGATGCTCGCCCCCGTGGAGACCAGGTCCGTCAGTCCCGTCTTCGTCGGCCGCCGCGACGAGCTCGACCTCCTGAACGACGCGCTCACCCGCGCCGCCGCGGGAGAACCGCAGGCGTTCCTGATCGGCGGCGAGGCCGGGGTCGGCAAGACCCGCCTCGTCGAGGAGTACACGGCCGTGGCCGCCCGCCGGGGCGCCGTCGTCGCGCTCGGCGGCTGTGTGGAGATCGGCGCCGACGGGCTGCCCTTCGCCCCCTTCTCCACCGCCCTGCGCGCCCTGCGCCGCGCCCTGCCGGACGAACTGACCGCGGCGGCGGCCGGACAGGAGACGGAACTCGCCCGGCTGCTCCCCGAGATGGGGGAGACCCGGCCCGGGCGGCACGACGAGGAGGGCATGGCCCGCCTCTTCGAGCTCACCGCCCGCCTCCTGGAACGCGTCACCGCCGACCGCACGGTCGTCCTCGCCCTGGAGGACCTGCACTGGGCCGACGCCTCCACCCGCCATCTGCTCTCCTACCTGCTGCGCACCCTGCGCACCGGCCGTCTCGTCGTCCTCGCCACCTACCGCGCCGACGACATCCACCGCCGCCACCCGCTGCGCCCCCTGCTCGCCGAACTCGACCGGCTGCGCACCCTCCGCCGCCTGGAACTCGGGCGTCTCACCCGGGAGGAGACGGGCCGTCAGATCGCCGGCATCCTCGCCCAGGAACCCGACCCGGCCCAGGTCGACGACATCTTCGAACGCTCCGACGGCAACGCCTTCTTCGTCGAGGAACTCGCCGTCGCCGCCCACGAGGGCTGCTGCACCGGCCTCACCGACTCCCTGCGCGATCTGCTGCTGGTCCGGGTCGAGGCGCTGCCCGAGACCGCCCAGCTCGTCACCCGGATCGTCGCCGAGGGCGGCTCCACCGTCGAGTACCGGCTGCTGGAGGCCGTCGCCCGGCTCGGCGAGGACGAGCTGATCACGGCACTGCGGGCCGCCGTGGACGCCAACCTCCTGCTCGCCACCCCCGACGGCGACGGCTACCGCTTCCGCCACTCCCTCGTCCGCGAGGCCGTCGGCGACGATCTCCTCCCCGGCGAACGCTCACGCCTCAACCGCCGCTACGCCGAGGCCCTCGAAGCGCATCCGGCCCTCGTCCCCGCCGAGGAGCGGGTGATGCGGCTGGCCAGCTACTGGTACCACGCCCATGAACCGGCCAAGGCCCTCCCCGCCGTCCTGGCCGCCTCCGTCGAGGCCCGCTCCCGCAGCGCCTACAGCGAGCAACTGCGGCTCCTGGAAAGGGCGATGGAGCTGTGGGACACGGCCCCCGAGGACATACGGTCCCGGCTGCGCCCGGTGGACTACACCGAGGCCTACCCTCCCCCAATGCCTGAACGACGTGGGGGGACCCCCAGCGGCTGCGACCCCGCCACCACCCCGCTGCGCTATCTCGACCTCATGGCCGAGGCCGCCGTCGCCGGCCGCTTCTGCGGGGAACGCGAACGCGCCTTCAAGATCACCAAGCGGGCGCTGCGGCTCCTCGCCGACGAGAACGACCCGTTGCGCTCCGCCTGGTTCTGGGTCCAGCGCTCCCGGCTGGTGCGCTCCCTGGGCCGGGGGAGCGGCCGCGAGGAACTGGCCCGTGCCCAGGACCTGGTCCGCGGCCTGCCGCCCAGCGAGGTGCACGCCCAGGTCCTCACCCGCGCCGCCAACTGGTCCATGATCCACTCACCCGGTCCGGAGGCGTACGACGACGCCGAGCGCGCGGTCGCGTACGCCAGGATGGTCGGCGCCCGCGAGACCGAGCTCGACGCCCGCCAGATTCTCGGCAGCCTCATGGTCGGCGCCGGTGACATCGAGGCCGGCCTGGCCGAGATGCACGAGGTGAAGGAGCGGGCCCTGGCCGAGGACATCACCTCCGTCGCGCTCAGCGTCTACATCAACCTCCCCTCCGAACTGGAGGCGGTCGGCCGCTCCCGGGACGCCGTGACCCTCCTGGAGGAGGGCGTCGCCTTCGCCGGACGGCACGGGCTCAACGACACCAAGGCCTGGGTGTGCGGAAACCTCGCCGAGTCCCTGTTCTCCCTGGGCCGTTGGGAGGAGTCGGAGGCCGCCTCGGCCGCGGTCGCCGACCGGGCCGGGCAGGGCGTGGCAGCCCAGGGCATCCACGCCACCCGCCGCGCGGAACTCTCCCTGGCCCGGGGCGACTTCGCCGAGGCGCAACGCCAACTCGCGGCCGCACAGGGCTTCTTCGGTGCCCAGGAGCGCGCCGCCCAGCACCACCTCCCGCTCACCCGGATCGCCCTCGCCCTGGCCGTCGCCGAGGGCCGCCCCGCCGACGCCCGCGCCCACCTCGTACGCGCCCTGGAGCCCGGCTTCCCGCCCGGCTCCCAGTGCTACGCCTGGCCCCTGCTGATCACCGCCGCGGAGGCGGGCCCGGACCTCCTGGACGCGCTCCGCAAGGCCGCCAGGTCGGTCGCGACCCCCGCCCCGGTCTGGCAGGCGCACGCGAGCTGGCTCCGCGCCGAACTGCTGCGCGCCGAGGGCCGCGCCGTCCCGGACGACTGGTCCGAGGTGGTCACCGCCTTCGAGCGGCTGCAGCGCCCCTACGACCTCGCCCGCACCCGGCACCGCCTCGCCGAGGCCCTGCTGGCGACGGGCGACCAGGACCGCGACCGCGCGACCGAGCTCCTGCGCCTCGCCCACGCGGTCGCCGGCCACCTCGGCGCCCGCCCGCTGACCGACGCCGTGACGGCCCTGGCCCAGCGGGCGCGCATCCCGCTCACCCCGCGGACCTCCAACGACCCCGCCGACGCCCTCGGCCTCACCAGCCGTGAACGCGACGTCCTGCGCCTGGTCTGCGCCGGCCGGACCAACCGCCAGATCGCCGCCGCGCTCTTCATCTCCCCGAAGACGGCCAGCGTCCATGTCTCGAACATCCTCGCCAAGCTGGGTGTCTCCGGCCGCGGAGAGGCGGCCGCCCTGGCCCACCGGCTGGGGGTGTTCCCGCCGGAGCCGGGAGAGCGCGCGCTCGCCTGAGGCCGGGGCCCGGCCGGTTCAGCTCACCCTGAGCTCCAGGATCCGGTCGTCGCCCTTCTTCGGGGTGCCGCGGCCGTCCGTGTTGCTGGTGGTGACCCAGAGCCGGTCGCCGCCCGCCGAGACCACCGTGCGCAGCCGGCCGTGCTCGCCCTGGAGGAAGGACTGCGGGTCGGCCGAGGCCTCGGTGCCCCTGAGGGGGATGCGCCACAGGCGCTGCCCCTTCAGACCGGCCATCCAGATCGAGCCCTCGGCGTAGGCGATACCGCTGGGGGAGGCGTCGTCGGTGTGCCACTCGGCTATCGGGTTCACGTACGCGCTGTCGTCCGACTCGCCCTCGACCACCGGCCAGCCGTAGTCGCCGCCCGGCTTGATCGCGTTCAGCTCGTCCCAGGTGTCCTGGCCGAACTCCGAGGCGAACAGCCGCTGTGCGGAGTCCCAGGCCAGTCCCTGCACATTCCGGTGGCCGTACGAGTACACCGCGGAGTCGGGGAAGGGGTTGCCCGGCGCCGGATCGCCCTCGGGGGTCAGCCGCAGGATCTTGCCGCCCAGGGACTTCCTGTCCTGGGACAGCCCGCGGTCGCCGGTCTCGCCCGTGCCGGCGTACAGCATCCCGTCGGGGCCGAAGGCGATCCGGCCGCCGTTGTGGATCATGCCCTTGGGGATGCCCTTGAAGACCGTGTCCGGCGCGCCCAGCTGATCACCTGCGGGCCGCTTCGGGTCGTAGATCATCCGGACGATCCGGTTGTCCGAGACGGAGGTCAGATACGCGTAGACCATGTGGTCCGAGGCGTAGTCGGGGGAGAGGGCGAGGCCGAGCAGTCCGCCCTCGCCGGCCGCGGAGACCCCCGGGACCTCGCCGACCTCGGTCTTCCTGCCGCTCGACTCGTCCACGTGGGTGATCGTGCCCTCGTCGCGCGAGGCCACCAGGAGTCCGCCCTCGGGGAGCGGGGCCAGGCCCCACGGCGAGTTCAGGCCCTCGGCGACCGTGCGCACCACCACGACCGTGCCCTTCGCGGGCGGGGTCGCCTCGGCGCTCGGGGAGGACGAGCCCCGGACCGCCGTACCGCTCGCGGACGCGCTCGGCCCGGTCCCGGACGACCCCCCGTCGCCCGAGGAGCAGCCGGCCGCGAACAGCAGCGCCCCCGCGGCCAGCCCGGCCGTCACCACTCGACCTCGCACGATCGCGCTCCCTTCGACACGGCGGTCCCGCGGCAGCCTCCACCTGTCCCTACGCGGAACCCGCCCCACAGGTTCCCGATCCCCGCCGGTCCCACCCGAAAGCGGCACCGGAGACCGCGCGGCGCTCACTCCCACGATCCCTGGGCGGCGGGCAGCTCCGCCACCTCGGCCAGGTCCCGGGGCGTCAGCCGCAGTCCGGCCGCACCGGCGTTCTCCTCCACCCACCGCTCCTGCTTGGCCCCCGGCACCGGGACCACGTGCCGCCCCTGCGCCAGCACCCAGGCCAGCGCCACCTGGGCCGCCGTCACCCCCTCGCCGTGCCGCGCGGCCACCCGGCGCAGACCGGCGATCACGGACTGGTTCGCGGCCATCATCTCGGCGGTGAAACGGGGGTGCCGGGCCCGCATGTCGTCCGGTTCGAAGCCCTCGCCCGGGGTCAGCGTGCCGGTGAGGAAACCATTCCCCAGAGGCATCGCCGCCAGAAAGCCCACCCCGCGCTCCGCGCACCACGGCAGCAGCGCGTCCAGGGCCTCCGGCGACCACACCGACAGCTCCGCCTCCACCGCGCTCACCGGGAACACCTGCTGCAACCGCCGCAGTTGCCCGATCGTCGCGTCGTGCAGCCGCCCGCCGGAGCGCCGGCCGCCCCGCGCCCCCACCGCGCACAGCCCCAACGCCCTTACCTTGCCCGCCCGGACGAGCTCCGCCATCGCGCCCCAGGTCTCCTCGACCGGGACCTCGGGGTCGGCGCGGTGCAACTGGTACAGGTCGATGACCTCCGTCTGGAGCCGCCGCAGCGACGCGTCGCAGGCCCGTCTCACGTACGCGGGGCGGCCGTTGGCCACGATGTGCTGCTCGCCCACGAGCAGACCGACCTTCGTCGACACGAACGCGTCGCCGCGCCGCTCCTTCAACACCCGCCCCAGCAACAGCTCGTTGGTGAACGGGCCGTACATGTCGGCCGTGTCCAGCAGGGTCGAGCCCAGGTCCAGTGCCCGGTGCACCGCCCTCACCGATTCCTCGCCCCGCCGCCGTGACCCGCTGTATCCCCAGCTCATCGGCATGCACCCAAGTCCGACGGCCCCCACCGAGAGCGCCCCCACACCGATCGTCCTGCGCTCCACCTGCCCGCGACCCTCCCTCTTACGACCCCCCAACCTAACCTCTGTACGCGCGCGTACCTGAATTAGCCTCCTCGCATGAGCATCGACCCGCCCCGTGACGTATGGCTGCCCATCCCCCCGGAGGAGATCGAGGGTCTCCCCGAGGGGTTCGACTACCTCTTCTGGGACGGGGGAGAGGACGGCGATCAGCCGTACCCCGGGGACCCCGCCGACTGCGTCGTGTACGTCGTGCCGTACATGAAGGCGCAGCGGGTGCGGGTGGCGCCGCTGGCCGAGATGCGGCGGGTGCGGGTCGTGCAGACGCTCACCGCCGGGGTGGACGACATCACCGCACGGCTGGCGGACCTGCCGTCCGGTGTACGGCTCTGCAACGCGCGCGGGGTGCACGAGGCCAGCACCGCCGAACTGGCGCTCGCCCTGACGCTCGCCGCGCTGCGGGGGATCCCGCAGTTCGTGCGGGCCCAGGACCGCGGGCACTGGGAGGGCGGCTTCCATCCGGCGCTCGCCGACAAGAACGTGCTGGTCGTCGGGTACGGGGCCATCGGCGCGGCCATCGAGGACCGGCTCGTGCCGTTCGAGGTGGCGCGTGTGGCGCGCGTCGCGCGCTCCCCGCGCACGACGGCGCGCGGTCTTGTGCACCCCTTCACCGAACTGCCCGCCCTGCTGCCCGACGCGGACGTGGTCATCCTCTCCACCCCGCTCACCGAGACCACCCGCGGCCTGGTCGACACCGAGTTCCTGGCCCGTATGAAGGACGGCGCGCTGCTGGTCAACGTGGCCCGCGGCCCGGTCGTCGACACCAAGGCGCTGCTCGCCGAAGTGGAGACCGGACGCCTCATCGCCGCCCTGGACGTCACCGACCCCGAACCCCTGCCCCCCGCCCACCCGTTGTGGCGCGCGCCCGGTGTGCTGATCAGCCCCCACGTCGGCGGCCCCACCTCCGCCTTCCTGCCCCGCGCCAAGCGGCTGCTCGTGGACCAGTTGGGACGGTTCGTGAACCAGGAGCCTTTGCGCCACGTGATCCTGACGACGGGTGCGGCAGCCGTGTAGTCCGGTTCCGGCACCCTCCGCAGTCCCCCGGGCGCGGTCCGTACGCATATGCCGATGATCGTCACGGAGCGTAGAGAACCTATGTCCCTGAGTGACGGGACTGGTGTATCGTCCCGACAGGGGCTGCGCCGCGACCTTTCGGCGCCTGGGACGGACATTTCAGACTTGTGAGGGGGGCGACGGGCGATGCACGGCCTATGGACGAACGATCCGACGCGGCGAAGCCGCCGGCGGCGGCCCTGGCGCACGGCCGCGAGCGGACACGGTCACGACACCCACCCCGGCCATCACCACCACCGGCACGGCGGCCGCAGGAAGCAGGCGCACCGGGACCCGAGGGACCCGGCGCCGCGGACGTGGGGGATCCGGTGAGTACCCCGACGACCTCCACGACCCTCCTCGACGGAGTCGACCCGGTCCCGCGCGACCGGTCCCCGGCGAAGAGGCCGTCGGCCGGGCGCCCGTCCTTGGGCGCCGGCCCGAACCTGGTGCACCAACTGGTGCTGGCCCTCGTCTGCGCGGGATACGCCGTCGGTTCCGCGCTCGGCTGGGGCTCCGACGAACTCGCCCTGATCATGGGCGACTTCGGACTGACCGCCGCGGCGGGCACCGCCGCCGTCTCCTGCTTCCTCTACGCGCGCACCCGCCGCGTCCGCTTTCGACCCGCCTGGCTGCTCTTCGCCCTCTCCTCGGCGATGGCCGCCCTCGGCAATCTCGTCTGGGGCTGGTACGAGGTCGTCCTCGGGCGTCCCGTGCCCAGCCCCAGCTACGCCGACCTGTTCTTCCTGTGCTTCGCGCCGCCCGCGATCGTGGGGCTGCTGGTGCTGGCCGCCCGGCCCGTCACCAAGGCCGGCTGGGTCTGCCTGGTGCTCGACGCCTGGCTGATCGCCGGCTCCCTGCTCACGCTCTCCTGGAGCCTCGCCCTCGCGCAGGCCGCGAAGTTCGACGGACCGAGCGTGGCGCACGCGGCGCTGTCGCTGGCGTACCCGCTGCTCGACATCGCCCTGGTGAGCATGGTCCTCGTCCTGCACTTCAGAAGGGCCTACGTGAACCGCACGGCGGTGAACACGGCTGTCGGCGCGCTCGCGCTGACCGTGATGTGCGACGCCCTGTTCACCTCGCCGCTCATGCACAACAACTACCACTCGGGCCAGCTCCTCGACGCGGGCTGGTTCGCGGGCTCCCTGCTCCTGGCGTACGCCCCCTGGGCCGCCTCCCGGCAGCAGGGCGCCGCCGACGAGGGACACACGCGCGTGGTCCACGAGCACGTACCGGGACACCGCCCCGGCGGGCACCCGCACGCGGCCCCGCACCCCTCCGCCCCCACTCCGCCGCAGGCGTCCCCGCAGGCGTCCCCGCAGGCGCCCGCGCAGGCGTCCCCGCAGGGCGGCGACCACGGCCGCTACCCGGCCACCCGGCCCATCACGGGCTCCCTCGCCGCCCTCACCCCGTACCTGGCCGCCGCCGTCTGCACCCTGGGGATCCTCTACAACGTCCTCAACGGCCGCAGCGTCGACCGCGTGGTGCTGCTGACCGGCGGCGCGGTCGTGCTCGCCCTCGTGGTGCGCCAGGGGATCATGCTGCTGGACAACATCACCCTCACCCAGGAACTGGCGCAGAAGGAGAACCACTTCCGCTCCCTGGTGCAGGGCTCCAGCGACGTCATCATGATCGCCGCCCCCAGCGGCATCCTGCGGTACGTCTCCCCGGCCGCCGCCGGGGTCTACGGACGGCCCGCCGAGGCCCTGGTGGGCACCGAGCTGGCCGACCTCATCCACCCCGAGGACCTGGGCTGCGTGGTGCACGAGGTGCGCCGCTTCCTCGCCGCCAGCCCCCAGGACGAGCCCACCACCCGGATCGAGTGCCGCTTCCGCTCGGGCGAGGCCGCGAGCGGGGGAGGCTGGCTCAACGTCGAGTCCACGGTCAACCGCCACCACGGCGGCCTGATCTTCAACAGCCGGGACGTCACCGAACGGGTGCGCCTCCAGGCCCAGCTCCAACACAACGCCGAGCACGACCCGCTCACCGACCTGCCCAACCGCGCCCTGTTCACCCGGCGCGTCCAGCAGGCCCTGTCCGGCCGCCGCAGCTCCGACCGGGGCACCGCCCTGCGCAACACCGCCGTCCTCTTCATCGACCTCGACGGCTTCAAGGCGGTCAACGACACCATCGGGCACCAGGCCGGGGACGCGCTGCTCGTCCAGGCCGCCCGCCGGCTCCAGGACGCCGTCCGCAAGGGCGACACCGCGTCCCGGCTGGGCGGCGACGAGTTCGCCGCGCTGATCGTCGGCGACACCACCCGCGACCGGGCCGCCCGGGAGCGGCACATCCTGGAGCTCGCCGACCGCCTCAGGGTCACCCTCTCCCAGCCCTATCCGATCGATGGCAACGACGTCAGGGTCGCCGCCTCCATCGGGGTCGCCTTCGCCGAACCGGGCCTCGGCGCGGGCGAGCTCCTGCGCAACGCCGACCTCGCCATGTACCGCGCCAAGGCGGGCGGCAAGGGCCGGGTCGAGCTGTACAAGCCACAGATGCAGCAGGACGTCGTACGCCGGGCGGAACTCGCCACGCGACTGCGGGCCGCACTGCACGACGGGGAGTTCGCCCTGCTGCACCAGCCCGTGGTCCGGCTGGACGACGGCCGGATCGCGTCGGTCGCCGCCCAGGCGCGCTGGCGCTCCTCCCAGGGCGTGCTGTTCACCCCCGCCGAGTTCCTGCGGGTGGCGGAGGACGGCGACCGGACCGCCGAACTGGGCCGCTGGATCCTGGAGGAGGCCGTCGAACAGGCCGCCGACCGGATCGCGAGCGGACTCACGGTCCCGGTGGCGGTCCGGACGAGCGCCCGCCGGCTGCTGGACCGGTCGATGCCGCTGGGCTCCGTGGAGGCCCTGCTCACCCGGCACGGACTGCCCTCCGGCTCCCTGCTGATCGAACTGGCGGACCTGGACCCCAAGGTGTCCCTGGACGAGCTGGAGCGCCGCCTGGGCGCGCTGCGCCGCCTCGGTGTCCGGATCGCCCTCGACGGCTTCGGCGGCGGCTACGGCGCCCTCACCGCGCTGCGCAGGGTCCCCGTCGACGTGCTCAAGCTCGACCGCTCGCTGGTCGAGGGGGTCGTCGAGTCCGCGCGGCTGCACAAGATCACCAGCGGGCTGCTGCGGATCGCCTGCGACCTGGGGCTCCAGTCCGTGGCCGAGGGCGTGGACCTGCCCGAGCAGGTCGTGGCCCTGCGGGCGATGGGCTGCACCCATGGCCAGGGCATGGCGTTCTCCGGGCCGCTCGACGAGTACCGGCTGCGCCGGGCGCTCGCCACCGGCCGCTACTCGGTGCCGCACGGTCCCGTGGAACCCGCGTTCGCGGGCGGCGCCCCAGGGGTGTACACCAGTGGGGTAACCGCCGTCCTGGGGAGCGGAAGTGGACTGCGCTCACATACTGAGACTCCTGTCCCACCCACTTGACAGTCGGTGCGCGCCAGGGGGAGGGTCAATGCCATGCGCACCCGAATTCTCGTACTTGGAAAGCGCGTCGGCTGAAGCTGGTGACGCCCGGGAGACCCCGGACTCCCAGCGACCCACACCCGGCGCGCTCCCCTCGCTTGCCTTACGGCACGAGGGGTTTTTTGTTGCACAAAACGCAGTGAACCCGCAGTAGAACCCGCAGTGAAACCCTCAGCATCGAGAAGAGAATGCCGATGACCGAGCAGGCCACCGGGGCTCATCCCCAGCCCCGGCCCCGATCCGGAGGACACTCCGCCACCGTCGAGCACGTCACGGGCGCGCAGTCCCTCATCCGCTCCCTCGAGGAGGTCGGCGCCGAGACGGTATTCGGCATTCCGGGCGGCACGATCCTGCCCGCCTACGACCCGATGATGGACTCCACCCGGGTCCGCCACGTCCTGGTCCGCCACGAGCAGGGCGCCGGCCACGCGGCCACCGGTTACGCGCAGGCCACCGGCAAGGTCGGCGTCTGCATGGCGACCTCCGGTCCGGGCGCGACGAACCTGGTCACGCCGATCGCCGACGCGAACATGGACTCGGTGCCGCTCGTGGCGATCACCGGGCAGGTCGTGTCCAAGGCGATCGGCACGGACGCCTTCCAGGAGGCGGACATCGTCGGCATCACGATGCCGATCACCAAGCACAGCTTCCTGGTCACCAAGGCCGAGGACATCCCGCGGGTGATCGCGCAGGCGTTCCACATCGCCTCCACCGGCCGCCCCGGACCGGTCCTGGTCGACATCCCCAAGGACATCCTCCAGGCGAAGACCACCTTCTCCTGGCCGCCCGTCATGGACCTGCCCGGCTACCGCCCGGTGACCAAGCCGCACGCCAAGCAGATCCGCGAGGCCGCCAAGCTGATCACCGCCGCCAAGCGGCCGATCCTCTACGTCGGCGGCGGCGTCCTCAAGGCCGGCGCCACCGCCGAGCTGAAGGTCCTGGCCGAGCTGACCGGCGCACCCGTCACCACCACCCTGATGGCGCTGGGCGCGTTCCCCGACAGCCACCCGCAGCACCTGGGCATGCCCGGCATGCACGGCTCGGTCGCCGCGGTCACCGGTCTGCAGAAGGCCGACCTGATCGTCGCCCTCGGCGCCCGCTTCGACGACCGCGTCACCGGCAAGCTCGACAGCTTCGCGCCGCACGCCAAGATCGTCCACGCGGACATCGACCCGGCCGAGATCGGCAAGAACCGCACCGCCGACGTCCCGATCGTGGGCGACGCCCGCGAGGTCATCGCCGATCTGATCCAGGCCGTGCAGAAGGAGCACTCCGAGGGGCACCAGGGCGACTACACCGCCTGGTGGAAGGACCTCGACCGCTGGCGCGAGACCTACCCGCTCGGCTACGACCAGCCCAGCGACGGCTCGCTCTCCCCGCAGCAGGTCATCGAGCGCATCGGCCGGCTCGCCCCCGAGGGCACGATCTTCGCCGCGGGCGTCGGCCAGCACCAGATGTGGGCCGCCCACTTCATCCAGTACGACAAGCCCGCCACCTGGCTGAACTCCGGCGGCGCCGGGACGATGGGCTACGCGGTCCCGGCCGCGATGGGCGCCAAGGCCGGAGCACCGGACAAGACCGTCTGGGCGATCGACGGCGACGGCTGCTTCCAGATGACCAACCAGGAACTCACCACCTGCGCCCTGAACAACATCCCGATCAAGGTCGCCATCATCAACAACGGCGCCCTCGGCATGGTCCGCCAGTGGCAGACCCTGTTCTACAACCAGCGCTACTCCAACACGGTCCTGCACTCCGGCCCGGACGACGTCAACCCGAACGCCCGCGGCACCCGCGTCCCCGACTTCGTGAAGCTGTCGGAGGCGATGGGCTGCCACGCGATCCGCTGCGAGTCGCCGGACGAGCTGGACAAGGTCATCGAGGAGGCGAACTCGATCAACGACCGCCCGGTCGTCATCGACTTCATCGTCCACGAGGACGCGATGGTCTGGCCGATGGTCGCCGCCGGCACCTCCAACGACGAGATCATGGCCGCCCGGGACGTCCGCCCCGACTTCGGCGACAACGAAGACGACTGAGCAGCGAAGACGCAGAGAGAGACGCAACGAACATGTCCAAGCACACGCTCTCCGTCCTGGTGGAGAACAAGCCGGGCATCCTGGCCCGGATCGCCGCCCTGTTCTCCCGCCGAGGCTTCAACATCGACTCCCTCGCCGTCGGGGTCACCGAGCACGCCGACATCTCCCGCATCACCATCGTGGTGAGCGTCGAGGCGCTGCCGCTGGAGCAGGTCACCAAGCAGCTCAACAAGCTCGTCGAGGTGCTGAAGATCGTCGAGCTGGAGCCGGCCCAGGCCGTCCACCGCGAACTCGTCCTGGTGAAGGTGCGCGCCGACAACGAGACGCGCTCCCAGATCGTCGAGATCGTCCAGCTGTTCCGCGCCAAGACCGTGGACGTCTCCCCGGAGGCCGTGACCATCGAGGCCACCGGCAGCAGCGACAAGCTGTCCGCGATGCTCAAGATGCTGGAGCCGTACGGCGTCAAGGAACTGGTCCAGTCCGGCACGATCGCGATCGGCCGCGGGGCCCGTTCGATCACGGACCGCTCGCTGCGCGCGCTCGACCGATCCGCGTAAGGCTGGATACGGGCGGTCGGGTGACCCCGGCCGCCCGTATACCGAGACCCCGAGACTTCCCTTCCGCCCGCCGTCATACGGTGGGACGCAACACCTGCACTCAAGGAGAGAACCCAAAGTGGCCGAGCTGTTCTACGACGCCGACGCCGACCTGTCCATCATCCAGGGCCGCAAGGTCGCGGTCATCGGGTACGGCAGCCAGGGCCACGCCCACGCGCTGTCGCTCCGTGACTCGGGTGTCGACGTCCGCGTCGGTCTGCACGAGGGCTCCAAGTCCAAGGCCAAGGCCGAGGAGCAGGGCCTGCGCGTGGTGACCCCCGCCGAGGCCGCGGCCGAGGCCGACGTCATCATGATCCTCATCCCGGACCCGATCCAGGCCCAGGTCTACGAGGAGTCCATCGCCCCGAACCTGAACGACGGCGACGCCCTGTTCTTCGCGCACGGCTTCAACGTCCGCTTCGGCTTCATCAAGGCCCCGGCCGGCGTCGACGTCGCCCTGGTCGCCCCGAAGGGCCCGGGCCACCTGGTCCGCCGCCAGTACGAGGAGGGCCGCGGCGTCCCCGCGATCGCCGCCGTCGAGCAGGACGCGACCGGCAACGCCTTCGAGCTGGCCCTGTCCTACGCCAAGGCGATCGGCGGCACCCGCGCGGGTGTCATCAAGACCACCTTCACCGAGGAGACCGAGACCGACCTGTTCGGTGAGCAGGCCGTCCTCTGCGGTGGCACCGCGGCCCTGGTCAAGGCGGGCTTCGAGACCCTGGTCGAGGCCGGCTACCAGCCGGAGATCGCCTACTTCGAGTGCCTGCACGAGCTGAAGCTGATCGTGGACCTCATGTACGAGGGCGGCCTGGAGAAGATGCGCTGGAGCGTCTCCGAGACCGCCGAGTGGGGCGACTACATCACCGGCCCGCGCATCATCACCGACGCCACCAAGGCCGAGATGAAGCAGGTCCTCGCGGAGATCCAGGACGGCACCTTCGCCCAGAACTGGATGGACGAGTACCACGGCGGTCTGAAGAAGTACAACGAGTACAAGACGGCCGACTCCGAGCACCTGCTGGAGACGACCGGCAAGCAGCTCCGCAAGCTGATGAGCTGGGTGAACGAGGAGGCGTAAGCCTCACGCGAGAGGGCCGGGGCACACCGCTCCGGCCCTTTTGGCCATCCCGTCCGGCCCGGACGGGTGATCCTTCCGCGGAGGCGTGAGGCGACCTCCGTGGCAGCACTACACTGCTGCCTATATACGCGTTCAGGCCCACAGCGTCGTGCGTCTTCCACGCGGCTAGCCCCTCCTCCGCCTGCGGCCGTCGGGACGGCCGTCCGCATGCTTTGGACTTGTGAGGACTCACGTGAGCTCGAAACCCGTCGTACTCATCGCTGAAGAGCTGTCGCCCGCGACCGTGGACGCACTTGGCCCGGACTTCGAGATCCGGCACTGCAACGGAGCGGACCGAGCCGAACTGCTCCCCGCCATCGCCGGCGTCGACGCGATCCTGATCCGCTCGGCCACCAAGGTCGACGCCGAGGCGATCGCCGCCGCCGGCAAGCTGAAGGTCGTCGCCCGCGCCGGCGTCGGCCTCGACAACGTCGACGTCTCCGCCGCCACCAAGGCCGGCGTGATGGTCGTCAACGCCCCCACCTCCAACATCGTGACCGCCGCCGAACTGGCCTGCGGTCTCCTCCTCGCCACCGCCCGCCACATCCCGCAGGCCAACGCCGCGCTGAAGAACGGCGAGTGGAAGCGGAGCAAGTACACCGGTGTGGAGCTGGCCGAGAAGACCCTCGGTGTGGTCGGCCTCGGCCGGATCGGCGCGCTCGTCGCCCAGCGGATGTCCGCCTTCGGCATGAAGGTCGTCGCGTACGACCCCTACATCCAGCCCGCCCGCGCCGCCCAGATGGGCGTCAAGGTGCTGTCGCTGGACGAGCTGCTGGAGGTCTCCGACTTCATCACCGTCCACCTGCCGAAGACCCCCGAGACGGTCGGTCTGATCGGCGACGAGGCGCTGCGCAAGGTCAAGCCGACCGTGCGGATCGTCAACGCCGCGCGCGGTGGGATCGTCGACGAGCAGGCCCTGTACTCCGCCCTCAAGGAGGGCCGGGTCGCCGGTGCCGGCCTCGACGTGTACGCGAAGGAGCCCTGCACGGACTCCCCGCTGTTCGAGTTCGACCAGGTCGTCTCCACCCCGCACCTCGGCGCCTCCACCGACGAGGCCCAGGAGAAGGCCGGTATCGCCGTCGCCCGCTCGGTGCGCCTCGCCCTCGCCGGTGAGCTGGTGCCGGACGCGGTGAACGTCCAGGGCGGGGTCATCGCCGAGGACGTCAAGCCGGGTCTGCCGCTCGCCGAGCGTCTCGGCCGGATCTTCACGGCGCTCGCCGGCGAGGTCGCGGCCCGCCTGGACGTCGAGGTCTACGGCGAGATCACCCAGCACGATGTGAAGGTGCTGGAGCTGTCCGCCCTCAAGGGTGTCTTCGAGGACGTCGTCGACGAGACGGTCTCCTACGTCAACGCCCCGCTGTTCGCCCAGGAGCGCGGTGTCGAGGTGCGCCTCACCACCAGCTCCGAGTCGGCCGACCACCGCAACGTGGTGACGGTGCGCGGCACGCTCTCGGACGGCGAGGAGGTGTCGGTCTCCGGCACGCTGGCCGGCCCCAAGCACCTCCAGAAGATCGTCGCGGTCGGCGAGTACGACGTCGACCTGGCCCTCGCCGACCACATGGTCGTCCTCAAGTACGAGGACCGTCCCGGTGTCGTCGGCACCGTCGGCCGGATCTTCGGTGAGGCGGGCATCAACATCGCCGGTATGCAGGTCGCCCGTGCGGCGGCGGGCGGCGAGGCGCTGGCCGTCCTGACCGTCGACGACACGGTCCCGGCCGCCGTCCTGACCGAGGTCGCCACGGAGATCGGCGCGACGTCGGCCCGTGCGGTCAACCTGGCCTGAGGTTGCCCACCGGTCTGGGGGCTGCCGCCCCCAGGCCCCCGCTTCGGCCCTGAACGGGCCTCGTCCTCGAACGCCGGACGGGCTGAAGATGCCCGTCCGGCGTTTGTCTGCGCTCGTTACGTCACTTCACGTGGATCCTGCGCAGGCTCACTGCCGCCGCCACCGCCGCCCCCGCCAGCAGCACCGCCCCGGCGATCGCAGCGCCCTGCATCCCGCTGGTGAACGCCTCCCGTGCCGCCGCGGCCAGTCCGGGGACCCGGTCGGCGAGCGCCAGCGCCCCGCCCAGGGTCTCCCGGGCCGGGGCGGGCGCCGAGGACGGGATCTCGTGGCGGTAGATCGCCGTGCCGATGGAGCCGAGGACCGCCATGCCGAGGGCGCCGCCGAACTCGGCGCCCGTCTCCAGCAGGGAGGACGCGGAGCCGGCCCGCTCGGCCGGGGCCGCCCCCATCGCCAGGTCCGTCATCTGGGAGATGACCATGACGATCCCGGAGGCGAGGACCCCGCAGGCGGTCAGCACGAGCCACATCGAGTCCGTGCCGGCGAGGGCGAGCAGGGCGTAGCCGGCCGCGGCGATCGCGAAGCCCGCGGTCACGACGTGGGCACGGTCGACGCCCTTCTGGACCAGGGCGGTCGCCAGCGGGGCGGCCATCCCGATCGGCACCGACGGCAGCAGCGCCCACAGGGCCGCCTCCAGTGCGCTCTTGCCGAGGACCGACTGGAGGTACTGCGTGGTGAAGAAGGCCGAGCCCATCATCCCGAACGAGGAGACGAGGTTCAGGAGGACCGCGGGGCCGAAACCGGGGCCGCGGAACAGGGCGGGGGAGATCATCGGGTCGGCGGTGGTGCGCTGACGGTGGACGAAGAGGGCGGCGAAGAGCAGGCCGACGGTGATCGAGACGACGTACGGCGCGTGCCAGCCCTCGGAGGGGATCTCCTTCAGGCCGTAGACGACGGGGAGCACGGCGGCCATCGACAGCGGGACGCTCGGCCAGTCGAAGCGGCCGGGGCGCGGGTCCTTCGACTCGGGCAGCAGGACCGGGCCGAGGAGCAGCAGCAGGCCCATCGCGGGCAGGTTGACCAGGAAGACCGAGCCCCACCAGAAGTACTCGACGAGGATCCCGCTCATCACCGAGCCGAGCGCGACACCGGCCGTCATGACCCCCGACCACAGGCCGATCGCCTTCGCGCGCTGCGCCGGATCGGTGAACATCGTGCGGATCAGGGCCATCGTCGACGGCATCAGGGTCGCTCCGCCGACGCCGAGGAGCGCACGGGCGGCGATCAGGGTCTCGGCGCTGTCCGCGTAGGCCGCGAGCAGGGAGGCCGCGCCGAAGGCGGTGGCTCCCGCGAGCAGCAGCCTGCGGCGGCCTATGCGGTCGCCGAGCGAGCCCATCGTCATGAGCAGGCCGGCCAGGACGAACGCGTAGATGTCGAAGATCCACAGCTGCTGGGTGCCGGTCGGCTCCAGGTCCGCGTTGATCGCCGGGATCGCGAAGTAGAGGACCGAGACGTCCATCGAGACCAGCAGCAGCGGAAGCATCAGCACGCCGAGCGCGGTCCATTCACGGCGGCCGGCCCGCCGGCCGGCCGGGTTCACGGTGGTGCACGTCGAGTTCGTCATGCCGAGGAATGTACGCGCGTCTTAAACGCTTGTCTAGAACGATCGTATAAATCGCTCGTGTAAATCATCCGTCTAGGACGTCTGTATGGATCGGCGGTACGCTGGCGCCCATGGGACACCGTGAGGATCTGCTCGAAGGCGCCATGCGCTGTCTGCTGGCGAAGGGCTTCGCGCGCACCACCGCGCGCGACATCGTGAAGGAGTCGGGGACCAACCTCGCCTCCATCGGCTACCACTACGGCTCCAAGGGCGCGCTGCTCGCGCAGGCCTACATCGCCCTGGTGGACCAGATGTCCTTCGACGGCGGCGGGACGATCACCGGGGCGCCCGGCTCGCTGGAGCGGTTCCGCGAGGTGTGGTCGCACATCGTCGACAGCATGCGCGAGTCCGGCCCGATGTGGCGGCTCGGCGTGGAGATCACGGCGATGGGCGACCAACTGCCCGAGGTCCGCGACCAGTTGTCCCGCGCCCAGCGCGAGGGCGGCCGGGGCCTGGTCTCGCTGATGACGGGCGTGCCGGAGGAGGAGGTGTCCGACGAGACCGCGGACACCCTCGGCCGCTTCTACATGACCCTGATGTCGGGCCTGATCTCGCAGTGGACCTTCGACCCGAAGACCGCGCCCGACGGCGATGTGCTCACCGAGGGGCTCCGGCAGATCGTCGAGGGCGCCACACGGAGGTGACCCGCCCCTCCCGCAGCTCCACCACCCGGTCCGCGAAGTGCCGTACGACGTCCCGGTCGTGGCAGATGAAGAGGTAGCCGAGCCCCAGCTCGTCCCGGAGGTCGGCCAGCAGGTTCAGCACGCCCGCCCGGACCGACGGGTCGAGCGCCGACACCGGCTCGTCCAGCACCAGCAGGCGCGGTTCGCCCGCCAACGCCCTGGCGATGCCGACGCGTTGGCACTGGCCACCGGAGAGTTCGTGCGGCCGGCGGTCGCCGTACGACGGGTCCAGGCCGACCCGTTCGAGGAGTGCCGCCACCTGTGCGGGCGTCGGCCGCAGGCCCCGCAGGCGCAGCGGTTCCGCCACCGCGTCCCGGATCCGGTGCCGGGGGCTGAGGGAGCCGTACGGGTCCTGGAACACCGGCTGGACGCGCGGCCGCAGCGGACGCAGTTCGCGCTCGGTCAGGGTCGTCAACTCGCGTCCCTCGAAACGGACTTCACCCCCGTCCGGGCGCCGCAGTCGCAGCACCGCGAGCGCGGTCGAGGACTTGCCGCAGCCCGAGGGGCCGTCCAGCGCGAGGATCTCGCCCGGTGCGAGGGTGAAGGAGACACGGTCGACGGCGGTGAACGCGCCGTAGCGGACGACGAGGTCGCGGACCTCCAGCAGCGGCTCGCTCATCCCGGCTCCCCGGCCGGGGCGGGATGGTGGCAGGCGACCAGGCGGCCGTTCCCCTCGTGTTCGGGCGGCTCCTCGCGAGGGCACACCCGGGAGGCCAGGGGGCAGCGCGGTGCGAACGCGCAGCCCGGCGGCAGCGCACCCGGCAGGGGAGGCGCCCCGGGCAGCGCGAACAGCCGGCGGGGACCGTCCGGCCGGGGCAGGGAGGCCAGCAGGCCCGCCGTGTACGGCGACCGGGGCCGCGCCAGCACCTCCCGCGCCGGGCCCGCCTCCACCACACGGCCCGCGTACATCACCAGCATCCGGTCCGCGTGCCGCCGTACCGCGTCCAGGTCGTGGGTGACCAGCACGAGTGCGGTGCCCCGCGACTCCCGCTGCGCGGCGAGGAGGGCGAGCACCCGCTCGCGGCGGTCGGCGTCCAGGGCGGTGGTCGGTTCGTCGGCGACCAGGATGTCGGGCTCGTTGACGGTGGCCATCGCGATCACCGCCCGCTGCCGCATCCCGCCGGACAGCTCGTGCGGGTAGCGGCGGGCCGTGCCGGGGATGCCGACCCGGTCCAGGGCGGCCCCCGCGAGATCCAGCGCCTCTCGCCGGCCCACGCGCCGCACCGACCGTACGGCGGCGGCGAGTTGGTCCCCCACCCGGTGGACGGGGGACAGCGCGGAGAGCGCGTCCTGCGGGACCAGCGCGATCCGGCGGCCCCGCGCGCCGGAGAGGTCCGGGCGGACCGTGCCGGACACCGCCGCCTCCCTCGGCAGCATGCCGGGCAGCGCCCGCGCGGTCAGGCTCTTGCCCGCGCCCGACTCGCCCACCAGCGCGCAGACCTCGCCCGCCCGCACCTCGAAGGACACCCCGCGCACGACCTCCACCCCGGCGAATCCGATCCGCAGATCCCGCACCGACAGCACCACTTCAGGCTCCAACTCCGCTCACGCTCCTCGTAGTCGTCCGGCCCCGCGCGTACGACGCACCCGACACCGCCAGTCCGGCCAGCAGGGCGAGGGCGACCGCCGGGGCCAGGGCCGCCCACGGGGCGCGTTCCACATAGGCCCGGGACTCGTCCAGGAGCAGCCCCCACTCCGGTGCCGGGGGCCGGGCGCCGAGGCCGAGGAAGCCCAGCGAGGCCAGCGCGAGCGCGATGCCGGGCAGCCGGAGCAGCGCGTGCCGGGCCACCGGGGCCGCCACCGAGGGCAGCACGTGCCGGGTCAGGATCCACCACGGGGGCGCGCCGAGGGCCCGTTGCGCGGTCAGGTACGCCGACGCCCGCACCTCCTGCACCAGCGCCGCCGCGTGGGCGGCCAGCGGGGGCCAGGAGACCAGGGCCACCGCGAGGGCGGCGCCGCCGGTGCCGGGGCCGGCCGCCGCCGCGACCAGGATGCCGACGATCACCGGGGGCAGCGCGTTGGCGATGTCCGCCGCGCCCGCCGCGACCGCGGGCAGGAAACCCAGCGCCAGCGACACGGCCAGGCTGAGCAGACACACGGCCGCCGCCGTGCCGACGGTGGTCGCGGCCCCGTGCCCGAGGCGGGCCAGCACGTCCCGGCCGAGACCGTCGGTGCCGAGGGGGTGCGCCCAGGACGGCGGCGCCAGCCGGGCGGCGGTGCGCACGGTGTACGGGTCGCGCGCCAGCCCCCAGCCGACCGCCGTCAGCAGCACGGCCGCGAGGAGGACGGGGACCGCCGGACGGACCCGCACCGGCCGGGGCGCGGGGAGCGCGAGGGACGCGTCCCGCAGCGCCGGGCCCAGCAGCCGGCGCCGGACCAGCGCCGCCGCCGCGCCCGTGACCAGGCCGACCAGCAGCAGGGCCAGCACCGCGCCCTGGAGCAGCGGCAGGTCCTGGGACTTGGCCGCGCCCAGGGCCGTACGCCCGATGCCGGGCACGGCGAACACCGTCTCCACGGCGACCGCGCCCCCGGTGAGCCCCACGGCCACCATCCCGAACTGCGGTACCAGCGGCGGGAGGACGCGGCGCAGCGCGGCGGCACGGATCCGCGCCCGGCTCACCCCCGCGCCCCGCCACAGCTCCACCCACCGCTCGTCCAGCACGGCGGGCAGCGCGTCCGCGACCAGCCGGCCGAGCAGCCCGCCGGCCGGGACGCCCAGCGCGACGGCGGGCAGGACCAGATGCTCCGGCCCGGCCCACCCGGACGTCGGCAGCCATCCCAGCCACACCCCGCACACCAGCAGCCCCGCTGTGGCCAGCAGGAATTCCGGTACGGCGGCCAGCATCGCGGAGCCCGCCCCGGCCGAGGCCCGCCCCCGTACCAGCACGGGCGCGACGAGGACGACGGTCAGCAGCAGTGCGACGGCGAGGGCCGCGCCCATCAGCGCGAGCGACACCCTGAGCCCGGCGAGCACGGAGGGCAGTACCTCGGTGCCCGACACCCAGGAGGTGCCGAGGTCGCCGCGCCCGAGGCCGGCGGCCCGGCGTCCAAGGAGGGCGAGGGGGCCCGCGTCCAGGCCGAGGTCGCGGCGGACGGCTTCCAGGGCCTCCCGGGTCGGCTCCTGCTCGGCGGAGCGGGCGCGCAGCACGGTCAGCGCGGGGTCGCGGCCGGAGAGCCAGGGCAGCAGGCCCACGGCGGCGAGGACCGCGAGGAGACCGGCCGCACGGGTCGCGGCGGCCCTCACTCGACGTGCGTGGCGGCCGTGACCAGTTCCCGCTCGCGCGGGTCGTGCGCGGCGCCGACGACCCCGGGCGCGTCGCCCTGGATCACCCGCTCGTGCAGCAGCGGTACGGCGGCGTCGGCGGCGAGGACGGCGGCCTCGGCGGCGATCACGGCCCGGCGGCGGGCGTCGCCGGTGGGCGTCGCGCCCGCCGTGCGCAGGGCCGCGTCCACGGAACGGTCGCTGAACTGCGCGAGGTTGAAGGAGCCGTCCGAGGCGAAGTCGCTGTAGAGATAGGCGGCCGGGTCGCCGGAGTCCAGCACGGTGGCCCGGGAGAGCAGGAACGCGTCGAAGGCGCCGGACAGCGCGTCCGCCTCGATGGCGGCGTACTCGCGTATCTCCAGCCGGACCGTGAACCCGGCCTTCTGGAGCTGCTGTTGGAGGGTGGCGGCCACCTCGGGGAGTTCGGCGCGGTCGGTGAAGGTGCCGAGGGTGATCGTGCGGCCGGCCGGATCGCCGGCCTTCGCGCGGGTCACGGGCGCGCGCAGCCCGGCCGCCCACGGCAGCGCGGGCCCGAGCAGCCCCTCGGCGAGGTCCGCGCGCCCCTCGTACACACCCTTCACGATCGCCGCTGCGTCCACGGCCTCCCGGGCCGCGGCGCGCAGTCCGGCGTCCGCGAAGGCGCCCTCGGCGGTGTTCAGGTAGAGGGTGTTGGTGCGGGGCATCGGCACCTCGGTGACGAGGTCCGCGTCCAGCAGGGCGGCCTGCGAGACGGGGACCGCCTCGACGATGTCGGCCTCGCCGCTGCGCAGTGCCGCCGCGCGGGCGGTGCCGTCCGGCACGAACCTGACGTCGATCCCGGGGGCCTCGGCCCGGCCGCCCCAGTAGGCGTCGTAGCGGTCGAGGGTGGCGGAGGAGGTGCCGTTCACCTCGGTCAGTTCGAAGGGGCCGGTGCCGGCGCCGACCGGGTCCACGGTCTTCCCGTCGTACGCCCGTGCCGCGAGGATCGACAGCTGCGGCGAGCTGAGCCGCTGCGGGACCAGCGGGTCCTCGGTGGCGGTGGTGACAGTGACCCTGCGGGCGCCCTCGGCCTTCGCCGTGAGGTCGACGCCGTCCAGGATGCGGGGCTTGGGGGCGGCGGTCGCGGCCCGGGTGAGCGAGCGGACCACGGCGTCGGCGTCCAGCGCGGTCCCGTCGTGGAAGGTGACGCCGTCGCGCAGCGCGAAGGTCCAGGTACGGCCGTTCTGCCGCCAGGAGGTGGCGAGCGCGGGCTCGGCGTCACCCTCGGCGTCCAGTGTCACGAGGGTCTCGGCGGTGGACCAGCGCGAGAGCTTGAAGGCGTCGTCGGACAGCGGCGACAGCCCGGAACGCGGTGGCTGCATCATCGCGACCCGTACGCGGCCGCCGTCGGCGCCCGCCGAAGCGGTGCCGTCGCCGGTGAAACAGCCGGTGAGCAGGGTGGAGGCGGCCGTGAGAGCGGTGAGGGGGAGCAGACGGCGGGCGGGCAGGCGCACGGGGCCCTCCGGGTAAAGGGGTGGTCAAGGGCGAGTGCGCCGACCCTAGCATGATGATAATCGTTTTCAATAGATGGGCCGGTGTTGGAGCGAGGGGCTGGGGCGGCAGTCCGGATACGGGCAGCGCCAGGACCGGCCGAGGACGTCCGCGCGGGAGACCTCCCGGTCCGCGAACACCCGCATGTCCCGCGGGACCCGCCACGGATGGCGCCGTGATGTCCGGCATGCCCGCCCGATGCCGGGCGGTGCCCCTCAGAGCAGCCGGGCAGCCTTCAGTGTCATGTGCAGCAGCAGCCGGTCCTCCCCGTCGGCCAGGTCCAGACCGGTCAGCTGTTCCACGCGGGACAGCCGGTAGTACAGGGTCTGGCGGTGGATACCGAGCCGGGCCGCCGTGCGGCCCGCCTGGCCCGCGCAGTCGAGGAAGACCTCGGCGGTGCGGGCGAGTTCCCGGTGGGCGGGGGCGAGCAGGGGGCGTACGGCGGGATCGTGGGCGGTGTCCCCGGGCAGCGAGGTCAGCAGCCGGTACGGCCCGATCTCCGCCCACCGGGCCACCGGCCCGAGCCGCGCCTCACCCAGCGCGGCCCGAGCGGCCCCCAGAGCCTCCCCCCAGGCCCCGCCGAGCTCCCCGAGCCCCACCCGCCCCACCGCGACCCCGGCCACGACCCTGCCCCCGAAGCCGCCGCCGGTCCCGCCCACGGAGCCCCCGCTGCCCCCATCGGTCCCGCCGCCCGGGCCGCCGAGGCGGCCGCCCGCTCCGCCCCCCGGGTCCCCCGCCCGTTCCAGCAGGCGGGTCGCCACCGACAGGGCCGGGGTCAGGACCTCCGGGGTGCGCAGGCGTACGAGCACCGCCAGGGCATGGGCCGTCGGGCCCCAGGGGGTCGTGCAGAGGGCCGTGGCGCCCGGGAGGGTGCGCAGGGACGGGGCGTCGTCGGGAGTGGCGGCCGGCCAGGGGGCCACGCAGATCAGGGTGTGCGGGACGTCCGCGCGGGGGCCGAGCGCGGTGCGGAGTTCCGCCAGCGCCGCCTCGCGCGGCCAGCCCGGTTCCGCCGTCAGGACGGCCCGCAGCTCACGGGTGAGGTCGGCACCGTGCTGTGCCTCGTCCGCGAGGAGCGCGCCGATCCGCACGGTCACCTCCATCGCCGCCGCCAGCTGTCCCTGCGAGGGCCCGGGATCGTCGGCGAGGAGCCAGACGTAACCGAGGGCGACCCCCCGGTGCCGTACGGGCAGACAGATCCGGCCCCGGTGCACGCCCGCCTCCGGCGTCGGCGGGATCCGGACCGGGCCGGTGGCGCGGGTGATGCCGAAGCCCTCGAACCAGGTGCGCACGGCCGCCGTCGACCGCCGGGTCAGGATCGAGCGGGCCCGCACCGGGTCCAGCGCGGACGCGTCCAGCTCGTCCTCGCTGTCGTACGCGCCGAACGCGATCAGCTCGAAGTCCCGGTTCTCCAGGGTCGCGGGGACGCCCAGCAGCTCCGAGATCTCATCGACCAGGTCCTGGTAGTCACCTTGGTATTCGGCGGTCACCTGGGCATTCTCCCGCAATCCCGCAGGCTTTCATCCATCTGTCTGAGATCCGCGGCACGGATGCGTGACAGCTGTCGATGGCCCACGATCGAAGAGATCCCTAACTTTCACGGTGGTTCTCCGTGCCGTTCCCGGATCGTCGGGTATCGGCCTCGTATGGGTTGGTATGTGGAGGTGCCCCGTGCTGGGTCCCGTGATTCTCGCCGCGTCGCGCAGCGACCGGATGCGACGCCTGATCTCGGCCGCCCCGGTGACCGGGCAGGTCGTCGACCGCTTCATCCCGGGGGAGACCGTCGACGACATCGTGCCGGTCGTCGAGGAGCTCACCGCCCGGGGTCTGGAGCTGACGATGGACGTCGTCGGCGAGGACATCACCACCCCGGGGCAGGCCGCCGCCGCCCGTGACGCCTACCTCGCCCTGATCGACCGCCTTCGCGCGCTCGACCTCGGCGAACGCGTCGAGATGTCGGTCAAGCTGTCGATGTTCGGCCAGTCCCTCCCCGGCGGTCACGAGCTGGCGCTCGCCAACGTCCGCCCGGTCGTCGAGGCCGCCGCCGCCATCGGCACCACCGTCACCCTCGACGCCGAGGACCACACCACCCTCGACTCGATGTTCGCGATCCACGACGAGCTGCGGAAGGACTTCCCGCAGACCGGCTGTGTGATCCAGGCCTACCTGTTCCGCACCGAGGCCGACGCCCGCCGCCTCGCCGCGAACGGCAGCCGGGTGCGGCTGGTCAAGGGCGCCTACAAGGAGCCCGCCGAGGTCGCGTACCAGCAGAAGCACGAGATCGACAAGGCGTACGTCCGGATCCTGCGGACGCTGATGGACGGGGCGGGCTACCCGATGGTCGGGTCCCACGACCCGCGGCTGATCTCCATCGCGCAGGAACTGGCCCGCAAGGCCGGCCGCAAGCCCGACGAGTACGAGTTCCAGATGCTGTACGGCATCCGCGGCGACGAGCACCTGCGGCTCGCCGCCGAGGGCCACCGCATGCGCGTCTACACCGCCTACGGCACCGACTGGTACGGCTACTTCATGCGCCGCCTCGCGGAGAAGCCGGCCAACCTGCGCTTCTTCGCCCGCTCCCTGCTCACCAAGGGCTGAGCCCGCACCCCGAGCCCCTACACCCGCTCACGTACAAGGAGTTACGGATCCCATGGACGCTGTGACCCAGGTCCCCGCCCCCGTCAACGAGCCGGTGCGCGGCTACGCCCCCGGCTCGCCCGAGCGGGCCCGGCTGGAGGCCAAGCTCAAGGAACTGGCCGACAACCCCCTCGACCTCACCTGCACCATCGGCGGCGAGCGGCGGATGGGCGGCGGTGACGCGTTCGACGTGGTCCAGCCGCACAACCACCGGGCCGTGATCGGCACCTACCGCAACGCCACGCGGGCGGACGCGCAGGACGCCGTCGACGCGGCCCTCGCCGCCGCGCCCGCCTGGCGCGCGATGTCCTTCGACGACCGCGCCGCGATCATCCTGCGCGCCGCCGAACTGCTCGCCGGCCCCTGGCGCGAGACCATCGCCGCCTCCACCATGCTCGGGCAGTCCAAGACCGTGCAGCAGGCCGAGATCGACACCCCCTGCGAGCTGGTCGACTTCTGGCGCTTCAACGTCCACTACGCCCGTCGGATCCTGGCCGAGCAGCCCCCGGCCAACTCCCCGGGCGTGTGGAACCGTCTCGACCACCGCCCGCTGGAGGGCTTCGTCTACGCGATCACGCCGTTCAACTTCAGCGCGATCGCGGGCAACCTGCCGACCGCCCCCGCCCTCATGGGCAATGTCGTCGTCTGGAAGCCGTCGCCGACCCAGACCCACGCCGCCGTGCTGCTCATGCGGCTGCTGGAGGAGGCCGGTCTGCCCAAGGGCGTCATCAACCTCGTCACCGGCGACGGCATCGCCGTCTCCGAGGTCGCCCTCGCCCACCGCGACCTGGCCGGCATCCACTTCACCGGCTCGACGAAGACCTTCCAGTACCTGTGGAAGACGGTCGGCGCGAACATCGAGAGGTACCGCTCCTACCCGCGCCTGGTCGGCGAGACCGGCGGCAAGGACTTCGTCGTCGCCCACCCGAGCGCCGACCGCGCGGTCCTCAAGACCGCCCTCACCCGGGGCGCCTTCGAGTACCAGGGCCAGAAGTGCTCCGCGACCTCCCGCGCCTACCTCCCGGCGTCGATCTGGAACTCCGGCTTCAAGGAGGAGTTCGCCGCCGAGGTCGACCAGCTCACCATGGGTGACGTCACCGACCTGTCGCACTTCCTCGGGGCCGTCATCGACGAGCGCGCCTTCGCCAAGAACAAGGCCGCCATCGACCGCGCCCAGGCCGACCCGACCTGCACGATCGTCGCGGGCGGCAGCTACGACGACTCGGTCGGGTACTTCGTCCGCCCGACCGTCGTCGAGTGCACCGACCCCGCGAACGAGGTGTTCACCACCGAGTACTTCGGCCCGTTCCTCGCAGTCCACGTCTACGAGGACGACGCGTACGACGAGATGCTCACCCAGATGGAGTCGGTGTCCGACTACGCCCTGACCGGCTCGGTGATCTCCGGCGACCGCGCGGCGACCGCGTACACCATGGAGAAGCTCCGCTACGCGGCCGGCAACTTCTACATCAACGACAAGTCGACCGGCGCCGTCGTCGGCCAGCAGCCCTTCGGCGGCGGCCGCGCCTCCGGCACGGACGACAAGGCCGGCGCCCCGCAGAACCTCACCCGCTGGACGCTGACCCGCGCCATCAAGGAGACCCTGGTCGCCCCGACCGACTACACCTACCCGCACATGGGCTGATCCCGCACCATGCGGGGATGACCCTGCACACCGACGACGGAGTACGACTGTGGGCGAGCGCGTCCGGCCGGGGCGCGCCGCTCGTCCTGTGCCATGGCGGGCCCGGCCTGTGGGACATGTTCGAGGACGTGGCCGCGCTGCTCGGCGACACCGCCACGGTGATCCGCTGGGACCAGCGCGGCTGCGGCCGTTCGCAGCGGTGCGAAGGACCGTGGACCACCGCCCGGTCCGTGGCCGATCTGGACGCCGTACGACGCCACTTCGGTCTCGGCCGCACCGCCCTGCTCGGCCACTCCTGGGGCGCCCAGCTCGCCCTGGCCTACACGCTCGCCCACCCGGAACGGGTGAGCGCGCTGGTGTACGTCAGCGGCACGGGCATCGGCCCCGACGCCGACTGGCACCCGGCCTACCGCGAGAACCTCCTCGCCCGTCTCGGCGAGACGCCCGGACGCCTCGCCCGCTGGCGGGAACTGACAGACCGTACGACGCTCAACGAGGCCGAGGCGCGGGAGCGTGCCGTGCTGCTGTGGTCCGCCGAGTTCGAGGACCGCGAGCGCGCCCCGGACCTCGCCGACCGCATGGCCGACCCGTGGTTCGGGGTCAACGGCGACTGCAACCAGGCCCTCAACCAGGAGCGGCGCCGGACCTGGGGCACCCCGGCCCTGCGCGCCGCCTGCGCGGCCGTCGACGTGCCGGTGCTGATCGTCGACGGCGCCGGGGACATCCGGCCCCGGTCGGCGGTGGACTCCCTGGAGCGGGCGCTGCCGCGGGTACGCCGGGTGACCTTCCCGGACGCGGGCCACATGCCGTGGACCGAGGCTCCGGACGGCTTCCGGGAGGCCGTGGCGTCGGGCCTGTCCTAGCCCGGCATCTCCGTGCGCTCCCACCACTCGTAGACGGGCAGTCTGCCCTCCGGTGTGTCCGCCCGGCGGGTGGTGGGGCGGAAGTGTTCGTAGCCGTTGCGGAGCTCGATCTTCAGGTCCGCCCCGGGGGCCGTGACCGGGACGATCCGTTGGGGCAGATCGTCCGGACCGCCCTGGAGAAGTGCCTTGGCCGTGTCGCTCATGCCGTCACCGTTCCCGCTCGTCCCGACCCGCTCCCGCACCGCCTGCCCAGGATCAGCCGTCTGGGCGATCACCGCAGGTCAGACAGGTGCGGCCCGATAGGGCGTCTCAGATAGTAGGAAGTCCGAGTAATTGTGCAGACAGCCGCGCGCTCCTCGCTTAACTTTGTAGGAGCCGAACGTCTCGCTCGATCAAGCGAAGGGCGGTCGCGAGCCGGGCCCCGCGCAGGCAACCCCTGCGGCCCGCAGCTCCCCGTCCCGGCGTCTCGTATCCCCTGCCGTACTCCCTGGGTCCTTCGAAGGAGTCGATTCCCCATGGCCGAGACGACCGTCCGCCGCCGAGTCCGCCACACCTCGCGTACGAGCGAGTCCGACCGCAAGCAGGCCGCCGCCGCCCTCCAGCGCGCCCTCGACCGCCGGGACAACGGCGGCGAGACCGGCCACCTGTAGGCAGTTCCCCCCGTAGTCCGGGAGCCGCACCCGCACGGGGCGCGGCGCGGGTCCTGAACGGGACTTCAGGCCCCGCGCCGCACCTCGAACCGGTCGATCCGCCGGCCGTCCTCCGCCAGCGCCGACACCGTCAGCCGCGCCGAGGGCCCGCCGGTCGCCTCCACCGACAGGAACGAGAAGCCCCGGTAGCGCACCCGCGACCACTCCACGGTCTCCGCCGCGTTCTCGCGCGAGCGCGTCCAGTGGAAGGTGTCCACCGCGTCGCGGTCGCGGACGTGCCCCTCGTAGCTCTCCGGCGCGTCCGCCGGGAAGCCGTACAGATCACGGCCGCCGCCGCCCGCCGTGACGTACACCGTCCCGTCCCGCGTCGGGTCCGTGGACCCGCCGACCGGGACGGTCCGGCCCACCCGTCCGCCCTTCAGGGCGTCCGTCCGCTCGTAGACGTGGTTGTGCCCGTTGACCACCAGATCCACCTGGTACCGGTCGAACAGCGGCAGCCACTCCGAGCGCACCCCGCCGTCCGAGGCGTGCGCCGAGGTCGAGTAGGCGCAGTGGTGGAAGAAGACGACGACGAAGTCGACGTCCGGTGACGCGCGCAGGGCGGCCAGCGTCCGCTTCAGCCAGGCCGTCTGCCGGCCCTGGGTGTACCCCTGGTTCGCGGGGATCTCGTACGACACGTCGTTCGCGTCCAGCGCCACCACGCCCACGTTGCCGTACGTGAACGTGTACACGCCCGGGGCGGTGCGCGGGTCGAAGCCGGTGTCCGGGAGGGAGAACCGGGCGAGCTGGCCGCCGTAGCCGTCGGGGGAGTACCAGGCCTCCATGTCGTGGTTGCCGGTCGTCACCATCCACGGCACCGACCGCGCCACCGGCTCGCTCTGCTTCAGGAACGCGTCCCAGGCCGTCGGGTCGTAGCCGTCCGTCTTCTCGCCCTTGCCGGTCCCGTCGGCGTAGCAGATGTCGCCCGCGTGCAGATGGAAGGCGGGGGCCGCCTTCTGCAGCAGCCGGTCGACCGCGGCGGCCGAGCGGCCCACTCCCTGGTCCCCGAACGCGGTGAACACGAACCGCCCGGCGCCCGCCGGTGCCGTACGGAACGAGGCGACCGTGGCGCGGTGCTCCGCGTCGGCCGGGTCGAAGCCGTCGTGGCCGACGCCGTAGTAGTACGTCGTCCCGGGCAGCAGCTCGGTCACCGAGGCGTGCACGTAGTACTGGTCGAGCGCGGTGCGTACGCCCTCCACGCCCGGCGTGTGCAGCGCGCGCACCTCGGCCCGCACCTTGCCGCCGAGGTCGTCGGGGCGGGTGCCGATCCGTACGTACGGCTCCCGCACGGCGGCCGGGACCTGCCAGGAGATCCGCATCCCGGTGCGCGGGTCCGCGCCGAAGGAGAGATGGCGGCCGAAGGGGACGGCCGAGGAGCGCTCCGTGGAACGCGACGCGGTGGCGGTGGGGGCCGCCGACGCCCTCGGGCCGGGGGAGTCGCCCCCGCAGCCGGCCAGCAGCCCGCCCGCCGCCACCGCGCCCGCCGACACCAGGGTGCGGCGCCGGGTGAGCTTCGTGCGCAGATACTCGTACTGCTCCGCCATACTCATCCCGCGGGCGAGCTGCGGCGGAATGCCGACGTCCGGTGTCTCCATGCGGGAGAAGTTTCCCGGTCGGTCCAACGGGCGTCCTGCGTACGGGTGAACGCCGGTCGACCGGAGCACGCCGTCCTTCCCTCCGGGTGTCCGTATGGCGGACCGAGGCGTGTCATTCCATGGGACAAGGAGTACGGTGCCGACATGTCTCGCAGCATCAATCTCGCAGTGATTCCCGGTGACGGCATCGGCCAGGAGGTCGTGGCCGAAGGTCTCAAGGTCCTCTCCGCCGTCCTCCCGCAGGATGTGAAGCTGGAGACCAAGGAGTACGACTTCGGCGCCAAGCGCTACCACGACACCGGTGAGACCCTCACCGACGCCGACCTCGACGCGCTCAAGCAGCACGACGCGATCCTGCTCGGCGCGATCGGTGACCCGTCGGTCCCGTCCGGCGTCCTGGAGCGCGGCTTCCTGCTCAAGCTCCGCTTCGCCTTCGACCACCACGTCAACCTGCGGCCCTCGAAGCTGCTGCCCGGCGTCGACACCCCCCTCAAGGGCCAGCCGGCCATCGACTTCGTCGTGGTCCGCGAGGGCACCGAGGGCCCGTACACCGGCAATGGCGGCACCATCCGCAAGGGCACCGAGCACGAGGTCGCGACCGAGGTCTCGGTGAACACCGCGTTCGGCGTCGAGCGTGTCGTGCGGGACGCCTTCGCCCGCGCCCAGGCCCGCCCGCGCAAGAAGCTCACCCTCGTCCACAAGAACAACGTGCTGACCTTCGCCGGTCACCTGTGGACGAACATCTTCACCAAGGTCGCCGCGGAGTTCCCCGAGGTCGGCACCGACTACATCCACGTCGACGCGGCCACGATCTACCTGGTCACCGACCCGGGCCGGTTCGACGTCATCGTCACCGACAACCTCTTCGGCGACATCATCACCGACCTCGCCGCGGCCGTCTCCGGCGGCATCGGCGTCGCGGCCTCCGGCAACATCAACCCCGCCGGCACGTTCCCGTCGATGTTCGAGCCCGTCCACGGCTCGGCCCCCGACATCGCCGGCCAGGGCAAGGCCGACCCCACCGCCACGGTCCTGTCCGTCGCCCTCCTGCTGCGCCACCTCGGCTACGAGACCGAGGCCGCGCGCATCGACGAGGCCGTCTCCGCCGACCTCGCGGAGCGCACCGGCAAGCCCGCCCGCAGCACGTCCGAGATCGGCGACGCGCTGGCCGTACGAGTAGCCGGCTGACCCCGCCGCCACTCGAATCCCTCGAAGCCGCCGGGTCGCATCCGCACCCGGCGGCTTCCGCATGTCCCCGCCGGGTGAAACCATCAGCCCCGGGTCGCATTCCCGCCGTTTTCTTCCCGCCGTCCCGCTTGCGATAATCGAACGCGGAGCCGCGGAATGAGGCAATGCTCGGACGTCCTACTACTGGCCACCGGCCGTACGGACGTGAGCGCGGCCCGTCACTACAACCGGTGAAGGACAACCACTCATGACGACGCCCACGATCGAGCTCAAGCCCTCCGCCAGCCCCACCGCCGCCGCCGAGCGCGAGGCGGTCCTGGCGAACCCCGGGTTCGGCCGCCACTTCACCGATCACATGGTGACGATCAAGTGGACCGAGGGCCGCGGCTGGCACGACGGCCAGCTCGTCCCGTACGCGCCGATCCCGCTCGACCCGGCGACCAACGTCCTGCACTACGCCCAGGAGATCTTCGAGGGACTCAAGGCCTACCGCCGGCCCGACGGCTCCGTCGCCACCTTCCGCCCGGACAAGAACGCCAAGCGCTTCCAGGCCTCCGCCCGCCGCCTCGCCATGCCCGAGCTGCCGGTCGAGACCTTCATCGAGGCCTGTGACGTCCTGGTCGCCCAGGACAAGGACTGGGTGCCCGCGCACGGCGGCGAGGAGTCCCTCTACCTGCGTCCCTTCATGATCGCCACCGAGGTCGGGCTGGGCGTGAAGCCGGCCAACGAGTACCTGTTCCTGGTCATCGCCTCCCCGGCCGGCGCCTACTTCCCGGGCGGCGTGAAGCCCGTCTCCATCTGGGTCTCCGAGGACCACGTCCGCGCCGTCCCCGGCGGCATGGGCGACGCCAAGACCGGCGGCAACTACGCCGCCTCCCTGCTCGCCCAGGCCGAGGCCGCCGCGCAGGGCTGCGCCCAGGTCTGCTACCTCGACGCGGTCGAGCGCACGTGGGTCGAGGAACTCGGCGGCATGAACCTCTACTTCGTCTACGGCGACCGGATCGTCACGCCGTCGCTGACCGGCTCCATCCTGGAGGGCGTCACCCGTGACTCCCTGCTCACCGTCGCCCGCGACCTCGGCTACACGGCCGAGGAGGGCCGGATCTCCGTCGAGCAGTGGCAGCGCGACTCGGAGAACGGCACCCTGACCGAGGTCTTCGCCTGCGGTACCGCCGCCGTGATCACCCCGGTCGGCACGGTCAAGCGCACCGGCGCCGAGTGGCAGCAGTCGGGCGGCGAGCCCGGCGAGGTCACCCTGAAGCTCCGCCAGGCCCTGCTGGACATCCAGCGCGGCACGGCCGAGGACCGGCACGGCTGGATGCACCCGCTGGGCTGAGCCACCGCACCCCTGCACAGGGCCGCTCCCGACCTCCGGGGGCGGCCCTGCCGCGTCTCCGGGGTTCCCACTATATTGAGCGCCACTCAAACAGGCTGCCTCTAAGTCTTACGATCTTCATGGCAAGCCGCTTAGAGTGGCGCTCGAACCATCGGAGGTCACCGTGCGACTCACCCCCACCGAACGCGACCGTCTGCTGCTCTTCGGCGCCGCCGAACTGGCCCGGGCCCGTCGCGCCCGGGGCCTCAGGCTGAACGTCCCCGAGGCCACCGCGCTCGTCGCGGACACCGTCTGCGAGGCGGCCCGGGACGGGCTGCGGCTGGCCGAGGCGATCGAGCGCGCCCGCTCGGTGCTCGGCCCGGACGACGTGCTGCCGGGCGTGGCGGACATCGTCACCGAGGTGCACGTCGAGGCCGTCTTCGACGACGGTTCGCGGCTCGCGGTGGTCTCCGACCCGATCGGCGGCGGCCTCGGCGGGAGCGCCCCCGGCGCCCTGCTGCCGGGCCCCGGTCACGAGGAACCCGGGGCGGCCGTCCGGCTGACCGTGACCAACACCGCCGACGTCCCCGTCTCCGTCACCTCCCACTTCCACTTCTTCGAGGCCAACCCCCGGCTCGACTTCGACCGGGCGGCCGCCTACGGCATGCGTCTGGCCGTGCCCGCGGGCTCGTCGGTGCGGTTCGGGCCGGGGGACGCGCTGGAGGTCGGCCTTCTGCCGATCGGCGGCGCCCGCGTCGCCATCGGCTTCGCCGGTCTCGTCGACGGCCCCCTGGACGCGCCCGGCGCCCGCGAGGAGGCCCTGCGCCGCGCCGCCGCCTGCGGCTACCTCGGCGTACCGGCCGCCTCCGGCGAAGGCGTACCGGCAGCCGTCTCCGGCGAGGAGGACGCGCGATGAGCCGCCCCGGCGGCCACCCCGCCGAGGCCCGCCGTCTCACCCCGTACGAGTACGCCGCCACCCACGGCCCCCGCGCCGGCGACCGGGTCCGCCTCGGCGACTCGGGACTCGTCGTCCGGGTCGAGTCCGACTCCCAGCGCCCCGGCGACGAGTTCCTCGCCGGGTTCGGCAAGACCGCCCGCGACGGACTGCATCTGAAGGCCGCCGCCGTCCGGGACACGTGTGACGTCGTGATCAGCAACGTCGTGGTGATCGACGCCGTCCTCGGCGTCCGCAAGGTGTCCATCGGCATCCGCGAGGGCCGGATCCACGCCATCGGGCGGGCCGGGAACCCCGACACCCTCGACGGGGTCGACGTCGTCGTCGGCACCGGGACCTCCATCGTCTCCGGGGAGGGGCTGATCGCCACCGCCGGGGCCGTCGACACCCATGTCCATCTGCTGTCACCGCGGATCATGGAGGCCTCGCTGGCCTCCGGCGTGACCACGGTCATCGGGCAGGAGTTCGGGCCGGTGTGGGGCGTCGGCGTCAACTCGCCCTGGGCGCTGCGGCACGCGTTCGGCGCGTTCGACGCCTGGCCGGTCAACATCGGCTTCCTGGGCCGGGGTTCGTCCTCCCACGCGGCGCCCCTGGTGGAGGCGCTGGCCGAGGGCGGCGCGTCCGGCTTCAAGGTGCACGAGGACATGGGCGCCCACACCAGGGCGCTGGACACGGCCCTGCGCGTGGCCGAGGAGCACGACGTCCAGGTCGCCCTGCACAGCGACGGCCTGAACGAGTGCCTCTCCGTCGAGGACACCCTCAGGGTGCTGGAGGGCCGGACCATCCACGCCTTCCACATCGAGGGCTGCGGCGGCGGACACGTCCCCAACGTGCTGAAGATGGCGGGCGTCCCGAACGTCATCGGCTCCTCGACCAACCCCACGCTCCCCTTCGGCCGGGACGCCGTCGCCGAGCACTACGGCATGATCGTCTCCGTCCACGACCTGAAGACCGACCTGCCCGGCGACGCGGCCATGGCCCGCGACCGCATCCGCGCCGGGACCATGGGCGCCGAGGACGTCCTGCACGACCTGGGCGCGATCGGCATCACCTCCTCCGACGCCCAGGGCATGGGCCGGGCGGGGGAGACCGTCCGCCGGACCTTCGCCATGGCCGGGAAGATGAAGGCCGAGTCCGGCGCCCCGGACGAGGACCACGACAACGAACGCGTCCTGCGCTACCTCGCCAAGCTGACCATCAACCCCGCCATCGCGCACGGCCTCGCGCACGAGGTCGGCTCCATCGAGGTCGGCAAGCTCGCCGACATCGTGCTGTGGCGCCCCGAGTACTTCGGCGCCAAGCCGCAGCTCGTCCTCAAGGCCGGCTTCCCGGCGTACGGCGTGACGGGCGACCCGAACGCGGCCACCGACGACTGCGAACCGCTCGTCCTGGGACCGCAGTTCGGGGCGTACGGCGCCACGCCCGCCGACCTCTCCGTGGCCTTCGTCGCGCAGGCCGCCCTGGACCGGGGCCACGACCGGATGCCGACCCGCCGCCGCAGGGTCGCCGTCCGCGGCACCCGCGGGATCGGCCCGGCCGACCTGCGCCTCAACTCCCGTACCGGAACGGTCGACGTGGACCGGCGCACCGGCCTGGTCACCCTCGACGGAGAGCCCCTGCGCTCCGCACCGGCCGAGTCCGTCTCCCTCAACCGCCTGTACTTCCTGTGAGGATCACCCATGTCCGCTGCCGCCGACGGCTTCCGCATGCCCGCCGAGTGGGCGCCCCACGAACGCACCTGGATGGCCTGGCCGGGCCCCAACGACACCTTCGCCGACGACGGGGAACTCTCCGCCGCCCGCGCCGCCTGGGCGCGGGTCGCCCGTACCGTCCGCCGCTTCGAACCGGTCACGGTGGTGTGCGGACCGGGACAGTCCGCCGAGGCCGCCGCCCTCCTCGGCCCCGAGGCGGACCTCGTCGAACGCGACCTCGACGACGCCTGGATGCGGGACATCGGCCCCACGTTCCTGACCGACGACCGCGGCGGACTCGCCGCCGTCGACTGGACGTTCAACGGCTGGGGCGCCCAGCACTGGGCCCGCTGGGAGCACGACGCGAAGATCGCCGCGCAGGTCGCGGACCTCGCGGGGGCGCGCACCTACGCCTCGCGGCTGGTCAACGAGGGCGGCGCGATCCATGTCGACGGCGAGGGGACGGTCCTGCTGACGGAGACCGTCCAGCTCGGCCCGGAACGCAACCCCGGCTGGACCCGCGAGGAGGTCGAGGCCGAGGTCCACTCGCTGCTCGGCACCCGCAGGGCGATCTGGCTGCCGCGCGGGCTGACCGGCGACTACCCCCCGCACGGCTACGGCACCCTCGGCCACGTCGACATCGTCGCCGCCTTCGCCGCCCCCGGCGTGGTGGTGGCGCACCGCCAGCCCGACCCGGCCCATCCCGACCACGAGGTCACCGAGGAGGTCATCGGCATCCTCCGCGCCGCGACCGACGCCCGGGGCCGCCGCCTCGAGGTCGTCGACGTCCCCGCCCCGACCGTCCTGGAGGCCGACGGCCACTGGGCCGACTACTCCTACATCAACCACTACCTCTGCAACGGCGGAGTCGTCCTCTGTGCCTTCGACGACCCCCGTGACGCCCTGGCCGCCGACATCTTCCGCCGGCTCTTCCCCGACCGCGCGGTCACCCTGGTCGACGCCCGCACGATCTTCGCGGGCGGCGGCGGCATCCACTGCATCACCCAGCAGCAGCCGAAGCGCCGGGTCGGGTAGAACGTACGCGTGAACGCCCTCCCGCCGTGCCGAACCCGCGACCTCCCCGCCCCGCACCGCTGTGCCGGTGCCGTCCGCGCGGGGGCCGCACTGTGACCGCCGCCCGGCGGCGCACCCCCGCGCCGCCGCGCGAGGAGGTGCTGGTCGCCGCCATGAGCATGATCGCCGAGCGCGGGCTGGAGAAGCTCACCATGGCCGGGCTCGGGCGGGAGGTGGGGATGAGCAGTGGGCATCTCCTCTACTACTTCCACTCCAAGGACGAGCTGCTGCTGCGGACGCTGGAGTGGAGCGAGGGGCGGCTCGGGGCCGAGCGGGCGCGGCTGCTGACCGCGGACCTGGGCGTCCGGGAGCGGCTCGACGCCTATGTCGACCTGTACGTCCCCGACGGGCACCGTGATCCCCACTGGACGCTCTGGCTGGAGGTCTGGAACCGCTCGCAGAACGCCGACGACACCGCCCGCGACCGGCAGGCCGCCATCGAGGGCGCCTGGCACCGCGACCTGGTGGCCCTGCTCGCGGAAGGGGTGTCGCGCGGCGCGTTCCGCCCCGTCGACCCCGACCGGTACGCGACCCGGCTGCGGGCGCTGCTGGACGGTTTCTCCATCCATGTGGCGATCGGGCTGCGCGGCACGGACCGGCGGCAGGTGCTGGCGCATGTGCGCGAGTTCCTCGACGCCTCGCTTCCCGCATCCTGAGACACCCGGCTCACGGAGGTCCGGCTTGTGCCAGACTGCCCCCGTGTTCTCGTTCGCCATGATTATTGGCAGCAGGCGCGCCGGTCCGCAGTGACCGCCACGTACGACCAGGTACGGGTGGCCACCGTCGTCCTCGACCCGCGCGCAGACCTCTCGCACCCGCGAGAGGTTTTTCGCTTTTCTGGCCCACCCACAGCCGGGAGCGAGCGCACGAGGGACCATGGGGACGGTGGAGCCGGTCATTCCGGTAAGACCGAAGATCCACAACAGGAGCCTTGAGACCATGACCGAGACGGCAACCAGCGAGCTCGACGACTCGTTCCACGTCTTCGACACCACCCTGCGCGACGGCGCCCAGCGGGAGGGCATCAACCTCACCGTCGCCGACAAGCTCGCGATCGCACGGCACCTGGACGACTTCGGCGTCGGCTTCATCGAGGGCGGCTGGCCCGGCGCCAACCCCCGGGACACCGAGTTCTTCGCCCGCGCCCAGCAGGAGATCGACTTCCAGCACGCCCAGCTGGTCGCCTTCGGCGCGACCCGCCGCGCGGGCGCCAAGGCCGCCGAGGACCCGCAGGTCAAGGCGCTCCTGGAGTCCGGGGCCCCGGTCGTCACCCTCGTCGCCAAGTCCCACGACCGGCACGTCGAGCTGGCCCTGCGCACCACCCTGGACGAGAACCTGGAGATGGTCCGCGACACCGTCTCCTTCCTCAAGGGCCAGGGCCGCCGGGTCTTCGTCGACTGCGAGCACTTCTTCGACGGCTACCGCGCCAACCCCGAGTACGCCAAGGCCGTCGTCCGCGCCGCCGCCGAGGCCGGCGCCGACGTCGTCATCCTCTGCGACACCAACGGCGGCATGCTCCCCGCCCAGGTCCAGGCGGTCGTCTCCACCGTCCTCGCCGACACCGGCGCCCGTCTCGGCATCCACGCCCAGGACGACACCGGCTGCGCGGTCGCCAACACCCTCGCCGCCGTGGACGCCGGCGCCACCCACGTCCAGTGCACGGCGAACGGCTACGGCGAGCGCGTCGGCAACGCCAACCTCTTCCCGGTCGTCGCCGCCCTGGAACTGAAGTACGGCAAGAAGGTCCTCCCCGAGGGCCGGCTGCGCGACATGACCCGGATCTCGCACGCCATCGCCGAGGTCGTCAACCTCACGCCCTCCACCCACCAGCCCTACGTGGGTGTCTCCGCCTTCGCCCACAAGGCCGGACTGCACGCCTCCGCCATCAAGGTCGACCCGGACCTCTACCAGCACATCGACCCCGAGCAGGTCGGCAACACCATGCGCATGCTGGTCTCCGACATGGCGGGCCGCGCCTCGGTCGAGCTCAAGGGCAAGGAACTCGGCGTCGACCTCGGCGGCGACCGCGAGCTGGTCGGCCGGGTCGTGGAGCGCGTCAAGGAGCGCGAGCTCAGGGGCTACACGTACGAGGCCGCCGACGCCTCCTTCGAACTGCTGCTGCGCACCGAGGTGCAGGGCGGCAAGCCGCTGCGCTACTTCGAGGTGGAGTCCTGGCGGGCCATCGTCGAGGACCGCCCCGACGGCACCCACGCCAACGAGGCCACCGTCAAGCTGTGGGCCAAGGGCGAGCGGATCGTCGCCACCGCCGAGGGCAACGGCCCGGTGAACGCCCTCGACCGGGCCCTGCGGGTCGCGCTGGAGAAGATCTACCCCCAGCTCGCCAAGCTCGAGCTGGTCGACTACAAGGTCCGCATCCTCGAAGGCGTCCACGGCACCGAGTCCACCACCCGCGTCCTGATCTCCACGACCGACGGAACGGGAGAGTGGTCCACGGTGGGCGTCGCGGAGAACGTCATCGCGGCCTCCTGGCAGGCCCTTGAGGACGCCTACACGTACGGGCTGCTCAAGGCGGGGGTCCAGCCGGCCGAGTGACCGTGACGGGTGTCAGAACCCCCGCCACACATTGTCGAAGGCCGCGTCCTCGACGCGCCGCCGCTGCCGTACGGCCTCCAGCTCCGTCAGCGCGCCGTTGACCGCCGCGAGCACGGTCACCAGCGCCTCGTCGGCCGGCACCGGCGGCTCGTCCGCCGCTCCCTCGGGGATGCCCAGCGCGGCGGCGAGCGAGGCGAGGACGGGCTCGCGCGCGGTCCAGCGCTCCTTCGCGCGGGCCCGGTCCGGCGCCTCCGCGGCGACCTCGCGGCCGTTCCTCGGCACCAAGAGCCGGTACCGGGGCCGGCCGGCCGCCTCCTCCGTCTCCAGCTCGTTGGCGTAGGCCTGGGCCAGTCCGTCGCCCCGGCGCCACAGCCAGTCCTCGACGGACTCGTGCGGCGACTCCCGGACGAGGGCCGCGCCGGCCTCGGCCAGCAGCCGGTCGTCCGTGGCCGGCGGCAGCCCGGGCACGATGCGGTCGTCGTCCAGCGTGACCGCCTCGGTGGCGAGCAGGTCGGCCAGCTCGGCCCCCGCGAGGGCCAGGGAGAGGTCGCCCCGCTCGACGGGCCGGGCGGACGGGACGTCGAGGGAGACGATCAGCAGATCGCGCGCAGTGGTCATGGCGGACTCCAGGTCGGTTGAACCCATGATCCCTCCCTCCCCGCCCCGGGGCGAGAACACCTCTTGACGGGTCTGCGGGGCATTAGTTAACTCACGACATGATCTAAGCAATGAGTGAACTGTGGGAGTCCTGAGGGAACCCGAGAGCCGAGGGAAGGTCCATGCCGAGAACCGCCCTGCTCGTCTCCACCGCGCTGTTCGCCGCGCTGCTGTCCCCGACCGCCGTCCGCGCCGCCGCCGACCCCGCCCCGACCCCCGTAGACCGCTTCGAGGGCGAGGTGCCCTTCGCGTCCCAGCCCGCCGAGGGCATCTTCACCTGGGGCAGCGACGCCGACGACCCGCCCGCGCTCCGGCTGGCCGACCGCGCCGACGCCCCCGAGGGCGGGCGGGTCCTGGCCGGCACGTACGACATCAGCGGCTGGGGCGGCTTCACCCACGACTACGCCGCCACCGGACCCGCCCACGACTGGTCGGCCCACCAGGGCATCCGGTTCTGGTGGGAGGGGCACGGCGACGGCCGCAGGATCGCCTTCGAGATCAAGGACGGCGGCGCCCACGGCGAGGCCTCCGAACTGTGGACGACGTCCTTCACCGACGACTTCACCGGCTGGCGGCGCGTCGAGATCCCCTTCGCCGACTTCCGGTACCGCACCGACTACCAGCCGGTCGGCGGCATCGACCACGTGCTCGGACTGACACGGATGTGGGGGTACGCGGTCACCCTGCCCGTGGGTTCCGGCGGCGACTTCGCCCTGGACGGCGTCGAGCTCTACGGCCGCGCCGACCAGTCCCTGCGGGCCTCCGTCACCACCGACGCGGCCGTGTACCCGGTACGGGAGGGCGGCGCGGCCACGGTCCGGGTCACCCTGGCCACCACCGGTTCCGCCCCGGTCGACGAGCCGGTGACGGTGACCTACGGGACGGCCGGCGGCACCGCCGAGCCCGGGCGGGACTACACCCCGGTCGCCGGCACCCTCACCTTCCCCGCGGGCACCCCCTCCGGGACCTCCCGCACGGTGCGGATCCCGACCCTGCGGGACCGGACCGCCGAAGCCGCCGAGACCGTCCCGCTGACGCTCACGGTCACCGGCGCCAAGGCTCCCGCCGAAACCCCGCAGATCGTGATCGACGCGCACGGACTGCCGTATCTGAACGACAAGTTGCCGGTGCGGAAGCGCGTCGCCGACCTGCTCTCCCGGATGTCCCTCGCGGAGAAGGCCGGCCAGATGACCCAGGCCGAGCGGGGCGCGCTGACCGCGCCGGGCGACATCGCCGCGTACGGCCTCGGCTCGCTGCTGTCCGGCGGCGGCTCGACGCCCACGCCCAACACCCCCGAGGCCTGGGCGAAGATGATCGACGCCTTCCAGCTCCGGACGCGGGCCACGCGGTTCCAGATCCCGCTGATCTACGGCGTCGACGCCGTCCACGGCCACAACAACCTGGTCGGCGCCACGGTCATGCCGCACAACATCGGCATCGGGGCCACCCGCGATCCCCGACTGGCGTACCGCACGGGCGAGGTGACCGCCGCCGAGGTCCGCGCCACCGGTGTCCCCTGGGACTTCGCCCCCTGTCTGTGCGTCACCCGCGACGAACGCTGGGGGCGCTCCTACGAGTCCTTCGGCGAGGACCCCGCGCTGGTGGAGTCGATGGAGACGGTGATCCAGGGCCTCCAAGGCGCCCCGGACGGACGGGACTTGAAGGACGACGACAAGGTCCTCGCCACCGCCAAGCACTTCGTCGGCGACGGCGGCACCAGCTACGGCTCCTCCACCACCGGCAGCTACACGATCGACCAGGGCGTCACCCGGGTCACCCGGGAGCAGCTGGAGGCCGTCCATCTCGCGCCGTACCAGGCTGCGGTCGACCGGGGCGTCGGCACGGTCATGCCCTCCTACTCCTCCCTCGACATCGCGGGGGACGGACAGGGCCCGGTGAAGATGCACGCCCGCGCCGACATGATCAACGGTGTGCTGAAGGGCCGGATGGGCTTCGACGGGTTCGTCATCAGTGACTGGGCGGCCATCGACCAGCTCCCCGGCGACCATGCCTCGGACGTCCGTACGTCGGTCGACGCCGGCCTGGACATGATCATGGTCCCGTACGCCTACCAGGACTTCACCCGGACGCTGACCGACGAGGTGACGGCGGGCCGGATCGGCGAGCGGCGGATCGACGACGCCGTCTCCCGCATCCTCGCCCAGAAGTTCCGCCTCGGCCTCTTCGAACACCCGTACGCCGACACCAGTGGCGCCGCCGACATCGGCTCCGCCACCCACCGGGCCGTGGCCCGGCAGGCCGCCGCCGAGTCGCAGGTGCTGCTGAAGAACTCGGGCGGCCTGCTGCCGCTGAAGAAGACCCAGAAGGTGTACGTCGCCGGATCGAACGCCGACGACATCGGCAACCAGACGGGCGGCTGGACGGTCACCTGGCAGGGTGCGTCCGGCAACACCACCCCCGGCACGACGATCCTGGAGGGGATGCGTCGGACGGGTGCGCCGGTGACGTACTCCCAGGACGCCTCCGCGCCCCTGAGCGGCTACGACGTCGGTGTGGTCGTCGTCGGCGAGACCCCCTACGCCGAGGGCGTCGGCGATGTCGGCAACGGCAACGACCTGGAGCTGAGCCCCGCCGACCGGGCGGCCGTGGACCGGGTGTGCGCGGCCATGAAGTGCGTGGTGCTGATCGTCTCCGGCCGCCCGCAGCTGATCGGCGACCGGCTCGGTTCGATCGACGCCCTGGTCGCCTCCTGGCTGCCGGGCACCGAGGGCGACGGCGTGGCCGACGTGCTCTACGGCCGCCGTCCCTTCACCGGCCGGCTCCCGGTGACCTGGCCCCGCTCCGAGGCCCAGCTCCCGATCAACGTCGGCGACCCGGTGTACGACCCGCAGTACCCGTACGGCTGGGGTCTGACGACCCTGGCGAAGACCCCCGGGGGCGGACCGGCCACCCTGGAACGGCTGGCGGACACGGCGGGGCGGGCGCACACCGCGCAGGCGGGCCGCGACGCCGTCGACCGGGCCCGCCGGATCGTCCAGGCGCGCATCGCCGACCGGATCACGGCCGCCTCCGCGAAGCCCTTCGCCGAGGCCGACCATCTGTTGCTGACCGGGCGGTACGCGCAGGCGGTGCGCAAGCTGATCGAGGCCTATCGCGCCGGGTGACCTGTTTGGGAGGCTTCGGGTAGTTTCGAGATATGAAGGGTGTCGTACGGCCCCGAAGCCTCCCGGTGCTGCTGGCGGCCCTGGCCCTGGCGCTCCTGACCCTGCTCGCACCGCGGGCGGCGGCGGAGACCAGCGTGTCGCGGATCGCCGACGCCCTGCGCGAGAACCCCGTCTACGTCGACCCGGCCGCGTCCGCCCAGCTCTCCACGTCGGACGCGGCCGCCCTGCGGCGGCAGATCGAGGAGGCGGACAAACCCCTGTTCGTCGCCGTCCTCCCGGCCGGCTACCCGACCGCCCGGCTCTTCACCGACCTGCGCGCGGCCACCGGCGTCACCGGCCTGTACGCGATCCGCCTCGGCGACCGCTTCGACGCCCGCGCCGACTCGGCCGTCCTGTCCCGCACGGCCGTGGGGAACCTGGTGAGCAGCGTCCAGGGCGAACCCGACGCGGCCACCCAGCTCGGCGACTTCACCGACCGGGCCCTGCCGGCCCTGCGCGGCTCGGCGCCCGCGAGCTGGGGCTCCTCCGGCGGCGGGGGCGGGATCTCCACGGCCGGTCTGGTCACCGCCGGGGTGGTCCTGGCCGCGGGCGGCGCGGGCGCCTACACCCTGGTCCGGCGCAACCGCCGCCGGCACGAGGAGGAGCGGCGGGCGGCGCTGGAGAGGCTGCGGGTGGTGGTCGACGAGGACATCACCGCCTTCGGCGAGGAACTGGACCGCCTGGACTTCCACCCGGCCGAGCCCGGCGCCGACGACGCGATGCGCGCCGACTACGAACGCGCGCTGGACGCCTACGACCGGGCGAAGTCGGCGATGGCCGCGGCGCACAGGCCGGAGGACGTGCGGCCGGTCACCCAGGCCCTGGAGGACGGCCGCTTCTCCCTCGCCCAGCTCGCGGCCCGGCGGGAGCGCCGGCCCCTGCCGGAGCGCCGCCCGCCCTGCTTCTTCGACCCCCGTCACGGGCCCTCCGTGAAGGACGCCGACTGGACCCCGCCCGGTGGCGCGGCGCGCGAGGTCCCGGTCTGCGCGGCGGACGCCACCCGGCTGGCCGACGGCCGCGATCCGGTGATCCGCGAGGTGGACAGCGACTACGGCCGCCGCCCCTACTGGGAGGCGGGCCCCGCCTACGGCCCCTGGGCCGGCGGCTACTTCGGCGGCGGCCTGCTGCCCGGCCTGCTCGTCGGCACCATGCTCGGGAGCCTGATGGCCACCCCGTCCTACGCGAGCGACTTCGGCTCGGGGTACGGCGACTTCGGCGGCGGTTACGACGGCGGCGACGTCTCCGGCGCCGGCTTCGACCCGGGCGACTTCGGCGGCGGCTTCGGGGGCGGGGACTTCGGCGGGGGCGGGGACTTCGGGGGAGGCGGCGACTTCGGCGGCGGCTTCTGAGGGACATCCCGAAGGCGGTCCCTCAGGGCGCGGGGCAGGGGGCGCCGAAGGCAGCCCCCAAAGGGGCGCGGGGAACTGCGCGACCGGCCACGACGCACCCGCACCCGCCCGAGACCGGACCCGCCCGAGACCGGACCCGCCCGAGACCGGACCCGCCCGAGACCGGACCCGACGCCCACCGGCATCGCATCGGATCCGGCCCCCGCGCGAGAGCGCGACCGCGCGACCCCCCTACAGCGAAGCCGCCGCCGAGGCGATCGCCGAGGCGAAGGTGGACACCTCGGAGTAGACACCGGGCGCGTTGGGCTGGGCGCAGCCGATGCCCCAGCTCACGATGCCGACCTGGACCCACGCGTTCGCGGAGTCGCGGCGGAACATCGGGCCGCCGGAGTCGCCCTGACAGGTGTCGACGCCGCCGGAGGCGTAGCCGGCGCAGATCTCGTCGCCGGCGACCAGCCCGCTGTAGCCGCTGTACGTCCGGCAGGTCGCGTCGCTGACGAACGGCACGGTGGCCTTGAGCAGGTACCGCTGCTGGGCGCCGCCCTGGGTCGCGGCACCCCAGCCGGCGACGGTGAAGGTGCCGGTGTTGTACTGCGTGGTCGTGGCGATCTTCAGCGTCGGCAGGTCGATGGGCTGCGCGAGCTTGATCAGCGCCCAGTCCTTGCCGTTGCCGTTGTAGCCGGGGGCCCGGTAGACGTACGTCGAGCGCACCTGGACCCGGCCGGTCGTCGACTGGAGGTCCACGACGCCGGCGGTGGCGGTGATGCTCGTGTTGGCGCCGGTGCCGTTGACGCAGTGGGCGGCGGTCAGCACGATCTGCTGGGTGTAGAGCGCACCGCCGCAGCCCATCGAGAGCCGGACCATGAACGGGAACTCGCCCTGCGCGGCACGGGTTCCGCCGACGACGGGGGAGGGGGCGGCCTGGGCGGCCGACACGGGCTGGAGGCTCGCGACGGCGAGCGCGGTGGCGCCGACGGCCGCGAGTCTCTTGAGGGCGGTGAGGAGCTTCTTCATGGTGCTGCCTCCGTGGGGGGTCGATTGATGACGTGCTCATGTCACGATCACGGCAAAGAAACGCCCATGCAGTGGCATGGTCAGGTCAAATCCATCCCCAGGATTATGTGAATCCCCTGTGCCCCCGCACAAGGGTCCCGATTCGGCCACCGTCCCGCGGGGGAGTGCGGGCCGGGCGCGAGCGGCGCCCGGCCGCCGGTGGGCCTGCGGGGGTCGGGTCAGTCCTGGGCCGCCGACTTGGCGTAGTCCAGGAGTTGTTCGAAGTCGATCGCTCCCGGGTCGCCGTGGGTGTTCTCCGGGACGTGCATGTGTCCGCACACTCCCCGGAACGCGTTCCAGCGCTGGAAGCCCATCCGCTGGCCGCCGCCGTTCCCGGAGGACCTCGGGTACGGCGGCCACAGGGACGGGCCGCGCAGCGGCACGTCGTGGTGGATGTGCATCCACGCCAGGTACCGGGCCACGCCGCGCAGCGCCCACTCGGGGGCCTGGGGCCAGTAGACGTGCCCCGGTTCGCCCGTCCCCCACTTGGTGTGGCGCTCGGGGTCGCAGGTGCCGACGAGTTCCACCTGGCAGACGTTCAGGGTGTTCGTCTCCACCCCGCCGCGCAGATTGACCAGCGCGCGCGAGGAGATGTCGATGTCGAAGTGCTGGTACCACCGCAGCCGCTTGGCGCCGAAGTCCGGCACGGCGGTGAGGTTCGGCGCGTTCGCCCCGCCCTGGTAGTCGGGCAGCGAACGGCCCTCGGTGGTGTGCAGAACGACGGCGTTGACCTCCATCCGGTCACCGCCGAACTCGCTCTGGTACCAGTGGTCGCGGTTCGCGCCCGGGTAGTGCTGGGGTCCGGTCCTGGTGCTCATGACCGCGACAGTGGCACAGCTCACAGAAGGCGGCCGGGAGCATTCCGCTTCCGGCCGCCATCTGCTGCTTTCTGAAGTTTTCTGCCCTACCCGGGCCCTCGGGTCACGCGTTCTTGATCGCCGAGATGTCGAAGTTCAGCTTTATCTTGTCCGACACCAGGACGCCGCCGGTCTCCAGCGCCGCGTTCCAGGTCAGGCCCCACTCGGAGCGCAGGATCTCCGCCTTGCCCTCGAAGCCGACGCGCTCGTTGCCGAACGGGTCCTTGGCGGCGCCGTTGAACTCCAGGTCGATGGTGATCGCCTTGGTCACGCCGAGGATGCTCAGGTCGCCGGTGATCCGGTAGTCGTCGCCGCCCAGCGTCTCGGCGGAGGTGGAGCGGAAGGTCATGGCCGGGAACTCGTCGGTCTTGAAGAAGTCCGCGCTCTTCAGGTGGCCGTCACGGTCGGCGGACCCGGTGTCGATGCTCTCCATCTTCACGTCGATGGACGCGGTGGACCGGGACGGGTCGCTGCCGTCCAGGTGCAGGGCCCCGGTGAAGTCGTTGAACTTGCCCTTGACGTTCGTGACCATCGCGTGCCGGGCGACGAAGCCGATCGTGGAGTGTGCCGGGTCGATCGCGTAGTCGCCGGTGAGCGCGGCGAGGTCCGGCGTCACCGTGGCGTCGGCGGTGGTCTCGCCGGTGTCCTTGCGGCCGAAGATGCCCATGACGTGCCTCCTGTGGGGACGGGAAGATCGATTCTGTTTAATCTTCAACGAGGCTAACGCGGGCAACCCTAGACCTATTCCGCCGCGCACCCCGTTAGGCTCGCCGCGTCACTCCGACGGCGGATGCCCCACGGCGCGCCGCACGCCCGGATGTGAACGGTGTCTCATCCTCCGCCTTTGTGTGACCTCTACAAGCCACAAGCCTCCTGAGCAGTCAGAACGCCTGCATGCCCCCATGGTTCTGTTCGGTGCTACCAGGAAAACGCTCCGAGGACTGTACGGAGTCGACGTCTCGCTTTCCTTGGCGGGCTTCGTAAGGTCGCTACATGACCGTTTTGGAAGAGACGACGGGCGAACCGGACGCGGTGCCCTCGGAGCCCACGGACGCTCGCGGGCGGGTGGCCGAGCTGCACGGGATCCGTGCGCAGGCGCTGGCCGGCCCGAGCGAGAAGGCGACCCAGGCGCAGCACGCCAAGGGCAAGCTGACCGCGCGGGAGCGGATCGAGCTGCTGGTGGACCCGGGTTCCTTCCAGGAGGTCGAGCAGCTGCGCCGGCACCGCGCGAGCGGTTTCGGTCTGGAGACGAAGAAGCCCTACACGGACGGTGTCATCACCGGCTGGGGCACGGTGGAGGGCCGCACGGTCTTCGTCTACGCCCATGACTTCCGTATCTTCGGCGGCGCCCTGGGCGAGGCCCACGCCATGAAGATCCACAAGATCATGGACATGGCCATCGCGGCCGGGGCCCCGCTGGTGTCGCTCAACGACGGCGCCGGCGCCCGGATCCAGGAGGGCGTCTCCGCGCTCGCCGGCTACGGCGGCATCTTCCAGCGCAACACCAAGGCCTCGGGCGTCATCCCGCAGATCTCGGTGATGCTCGGTCCCTGCGCGGGCGGCGCGGCCTACAGCCCCGCCCTGACCGACTTCGTGTTCATGGTCCGCGAGACCTCGCAGATGTTCATCACCGGCCCGGACGTCGTCAAGGCGGTCACCGGCGAGGAGATCACCCAGAACGGCCTCGGCGGCGCGGACGTGCACGCCGAGACCTCCGGTGTGTGCCACTTCGCCTACGACGACGAGGAGACCTGCATCGCGGAGGTCCGCTACCTCCTGTCGCTGCTGCCGCAGAACAACCGCGAGAACCCCCCGCGCGTCGCCACCGGCGACCCGGCGGACCGGCGCGGTGACGTCCTGCTCGACCTGGTCCCGGCCGACGGCAACCGGCCCTACGACATGACCAAGGTCATCGAGGAGATCGTCGACGACGGCGAGTACCTCGAGGTCCACGAGCGCTGGGCCCGCAACATCATCTGCGCCCTGGCCCGCCTCGACGGCCAGGTCGTCGGCATCGTCGCCAACCAGCCCCAGTCCCTGGCCGGCGTGCTGGACATCGAGGCCTCGGAGAAGGCCGCCCGTTTCGTTCAGATGTGCGACGCGTTCAACATCCCGATCCTCACCCTTCTGGACGTCCCCGGCTTCCTCCCGGGCGTCGACCAGGAGCACGGTGGAATCATCCGCCACGGCGCGAAGCTGCTGTACGCCTACTGCAACGCGACCGTGCCCCGGATCTCGCTCATCCTGCGCAAGGCCTACGGCGGGGCGTACATCGTCATGGACAGCCAGTCCATCGGTGCCGACCTCACCTACGCCTGGCCGACCAACGAGATCGCCGTGATGGGCGCCGAGGGCGCCGCCAACGTCATCTTCCGGCGTCAGATCGCCGGGGCCGAGGACCCCGAGGCCATGCGGGCCCGCATGGTCAAGGAGTACAAGTCCGAGCTGATGCACCCCTACTACGCGGCCGAGCGCGGCCTGGTCGACGACGTCATCGACCCCGCCGAGACCCGCGAGATCCTCATCAGGTCGCTCGCGATGCTCCAGTCCAAGCACGCCGACCTGCCGTCCCGCAAGCACGGCAACCCTCCGCAGTAACCCGGCGGACTCTCCCCGATACCCCTGCGGAAACCTCTCTCACGGAGACTGACACCCATGAACACTCCCGACATTCGCGTCGAGAAGGGCCATGCCGAGCCCGAGGAGGTCGCCGCGATCACGGCGATCCTGCTGGCCCGCGCCGCCGCCCGCACCTCCGAGCCCACCCAGGCCCACCGCCCCCACCGCAAGGCCGGCTGGCGCCGCCTGGAGCGCGAGAACGGCTTCCGCGCCCCGCACAGCTGGCGCTGAGCCCCAAGGCACAGTAAGCAGGAAGAGCCCCTCTCCGGTCACCGGGAGGGGCTCTTCTCCGTACCTGCTTCCAGGGAGTGGCCATGGCCCTGCCGACGGATCTCGTGGACCGGGTGGTGCGGATCGACGCCCGGCTGAGGCCGATCGCCGAGCGACCGGTGGACACCACCGCCCCCGACTGGCACATCCGGACGCGCGAGCGGCCACGGCCCCTGGACGAGGCGGGCGTCCGCGGGGAGGCCGAGGCCGCACTGCGCGCACTGCTCGCCCGTTACGAGCACGGCGACGATGAGGACCGCGCCGCCGTACGCGCCCTGCTCGACCGCTGCTCCTCGTTCCGCTGGGCCACGCATCTGCCGTACGGGCGCACACCCGACGGATTCCGGCAGCAGCTGCTGCATCTGTCCGCCCGGAACCACGACGGCGACACCCGGGACGAGCTGCTCACGCTGCACGACCTGAGCGCCGAGGCCCGGGAGGCCGGGGTCGACATCCGGCCGCTGCTGCTGGAGGTCGCCGAACTCTCCAGCGCCGAGGACAAGTACGGGATGGGCTCCATCCGGAGAATGCTCCTGGGAGCCGCAGGCTGAGACGGGCCCGCGGAGGGCACGCGAACGGCCCCTGTGCTCCCCCGGGGAGGGGCACAGGGGCCGTGACGTGTCGGAGATCTACCGCAGGCGGGCCATCAGCGCGTGCTCGACGAGCGTGATGAGCGCGGACTTGGCGTCCGAGCGGTGCCGGGCGTCCGTCGTGATGATCGGGGCGTCCGGGCCGATCTGGAGCGCCTCGCGCACCTCTTCGGGGTTGTACGGCTGGTTGCCGTCGAAGCCGTTGAGGGCGATCACGAAGGGCAGGCCGCTGTTCTCGAAGTAGTCGACGGCGGGGAAGCAGTCGGCGAGGCGGCGGGTGTCCACGAGGACGATGGCGCCGATGGCGCCGCGGACCAGGTCGTCCCACATGAACCAGAAGCGGTCCTGGCCGGGGGTGCCGAACAGGTACAGGATCAGGTCCTGGTCCAGGGTGATGCGTCCGAAGTCCATGGCCACCGTGGTGGTGGTCTTGTCCCCGGTGTGGGTGAGGTCGTCGATGCCCGCCGACGCGGACGTCATGACGGCCTCGGTACGCAGCGGGTTGATCTCCGAGACGGCCCCGACGAACGTGGTCTTGCCCACGCCGAAGCCACCCGCCACCACGATCTTCGCCGAGGTGGTGGAGCGGGAAGGACCGCCGCTAGAGCTTGCGAAGTCCACTGAGCACCCTTTCGAGCAGTGTCACGTCTGGCTGGCCGCCGGCGCTCTCGTCGCCGCCGGGCTGATGGATGGCGACCAGTCCCGCCTCCGCCAAGTCGGCGACGAGGATCCTGGCCACGCCGAGAGGGATGGTCAGGAGGGCCGAGATCTCGGCCACCGACTTGATCTCACGGCACAGATTGCAGATCCGCTGATGCTCGGGCAACTGGCCCTGCATCTGGTGCGGCTGCGCAGTGGTGTGCACCAGCGCCTCGATGGCGAGCTGGTAGCGCGGGCGCGTCCGGCCGCCGGTCATGGCGTACGGGCGCACCAGGGGGTTGTTCGACGCCCCGGCGGGCGCCGGCTCGGGGGTGCGGCGCTGCGGCTGCACGGGCTGGATGCGCGGGGCCTGCGGCTGGTCGTACGGCGACGGCCCGGGGCCCTGCGGGCTCTGGGGTGCGTACGGCCGCTGCTGGCTCGGTGCGGAGGGGAAGTTGTAACGGTTCGGGTTGTGGGAACCGTCGCCCGGGCCCTGGGGAGGACCGTACGACCAATTACCCGTATTCGAACCGCCTGGGGGTGTTGCCACTTTCTCTCCTCCTCCGACTGTGCCGGGCACCCATCACTATGGAGCCGCGTCCCGAAACCCTACGGCCTCGGGACGCCAAAACGCACCGTCCTACTGTCAGTTGAGCAGGCTCCCTTGGAGCTCCGCACGAAGGTCGGGCGTCAGAACCGTGCCGGCACGGTCCACCAGAAGGGCCATCTCGTACCCAATGAGGCCGATGTCCGCCTCCGGGTGCGCGAGCACCGCGAGCGAGGAACCGTCGGAAATGGACATGAGGAACAGGAATCCCCGCTCCATCTCCACAACCGTCTGGTTCACGCTGCCTCCCTCGAAGATCCGGGAGGCGCCCGCGGTCAGGGACGTCAGACCGGAGGCGACGGCCGCGAGCTGGTCGGCACGGTCGCGGGGGAAGCCTTCGGACATCGCCAGAAGGAGTCCGTCGGCGGAGACCACCACCGTGTGGGACACCCCCGGGGTGTTGTCCACGAAGTTGGTGATCACCCAGTTCAGGTTCTGTGCCGCCTGGCTCATCGGGCTCACACTAACGCTCCTGGTTGTAGGTGCTGTCAGGACCGAAGCCCTGGCCGTTCGTTTCACTGCCTGCGTTGCGTCCGCGCTGGACACCCCGACGCAGGTTGCTCAACCTGCCTCGGACGTCCTCCGGGGCGCGGGAGACCTGTGGGCCTCCCTGAGGGGTGCTCTCGGCGGTGCCCTCGACCAGATTGGCCTTGGGTACCCGCCGCGGCAGACCGGACGAGGTGACCCCGCCTGCCTTGGGCTTCCGGAGCTGCGAGGCCTGCTGCCAGCGTGCGTCGTTCGCCGAACGCCAGGAGCTGTCGCCGTTGCTCTCCGAAGTGGGGGCCGGCGCTTCCGCGGTCACGGGCCGTGCGGCGCCGTTCGAACCGTTCGCCGCGGTGGATCCGCGGCGGGGAAGCCCGGCGTCGGTCAGCTCGTGGACGGCGGAGGGGGCCGGTCCCGGACGGTCGAAGCCTACGCGGTCCTGCTCACCCGCGTCAGCGGCCTGCGTGGATTCCGCTTCCGGAGCGTACTGGTCCGGGTAGCCGTTCTGGTAACCGGACTGCTGCGGCCAGTCGTCCTGGTAGGAGTTCTCCTCGTACGCCGGCTGGGCCGGTTCCGCATACGCGGGGTCCGGGTAACCGCCGTTGGGCGAGAAGCCGTTGCTCTGCGGCGTCCCGTTCGGGGCCGAGAAGGACTCGCCCTGCGGCATCCCGTCGCCCGGCGCGAAGTACTGCTCGTCGTACGCAGGCCGCTGCTGCTCCTCGTACGGCGCCTGCTGCCGCTCCTCGTACGCCGTACGGCCGCTCTGGCCGTTCGCGGCCTCGTACGCCCCCTGCTGGTCCACGAACGCCGTCTGGCTGCTGTCGAAGCCCGTCGGGGCCGCGTCGAAGCCGTTGTCGTACGCGGGCTGCTGCTGCGGGGTGCCGTCGAAGCCCTCCGCGAAGGCGGGGATCTCCTGGGTCTGCTGCGGGTGACCGGCCTGGGACTCCAGGGCCGCCTTGCGCTCCTCGCGCATCAGCGAGCGGCCCACCGGGTCCAGGTCGCGCAGGTCGTCGGGGACGTCGTAGCGGCTGTCGTCGAAGCCGAGCTCGGCGGCCGTGCGCATCGGCAGGCCGGTGTTGAAGTCCTCGCCCGGCAGCTGCGGCTGCTGGTGCTGCTCCGGGATGATCTGCGAGACGGTGAACTCGTCGCGCTCGGGCTGCTCGCCGCCGCCACCGTGGGTGATGGCGTCCGGGAGCATGACCAGCGAGGTGGTGCCGGCCTGCTCGCCCGAGGGGCGCAGCTGGACCCGGATGCCGTGCCGGTCGGAGAGGCGCCCGACCACGAAGAGACCCATGCGCTGCGAGATCGCGGCGTCGACGGTCGGCGGGTTCGCCAGCTTGTGGTTGATGTCCGCGAAGTCCTCGGCGGTGAGGCCGATGCCCTTGTCGTGGATCTCGATCATCACGCGGCCGTCGGGGAGACGGGTCGCGGTGACGCGGACCTTGGTCTGCGGCGAGGAGAACGTGGTGGCGTTCTCAAGGAGCTCGGCGAGCAGGTGCACGAGGTCGGTCACGGCGCGGCCGTGGATCTCGGCCTCCGGGACGCCGGAGAGCTCGATGCGCTCGTACTGCTCCACCTCGGAGGAGGCGGCGCGCAGCACGTCGACCAGCGGGACCGGCTGGTCCCAGCGGCGGCCGGGCTCCTCGCCGGCGAGGACCAGGAGGTTCTCGCCGTTGCGGCGCATACGGGTCGCGAGGTGGTCCAGGCGGAAGAGGTTCTCCAGCTGGTCCGGGTCGGCCTCGTTGTTCTCCAGGTCGGTGATCAGGGTCAGCTGGCCCTCGATCAGCGACTGGTTGCGGCGCGAGAGGTTGGTGAAGATCGCGTTGATGTTGCCCCGCAGCAGGGCCTGCTCGGCGGCGAGCCGGACGGCCTCGCGGTGGACCTGGTCGAAGGCGCGGGCGACTTCGCCGATCTCGTCGCGGGTGTTGATCGGGATGGGCTGGACGCGGGTGTCGACCCGGCCGGGGTCGGTGCGCGAGAGCTGGTCGACCAGCATCGGCAGCCGCTGCTCGGCGATGCCGAAGGCGGCGTTGCGCAGCTGGCGCATCGAGGTGCTCATCTGGCGGGCCATGAGCGAGGCGATGATGAACGCGGCCAGCAGGGCGATGATGACGATCGAGGCGTTGATGATCGCGTCGCGCTGGGCGTCCGAGGCGATCGAGCCGGCGTCGTCCACCGCGCGGTTGATGAGCTCGGTCTCGACCTGGCTGTAGCCCTGGAACTTCAGGGTCGCGGCGGCCATCCAGGACTTGGCGGTGACGCCCTGGGCGGCGAGCTGGGCCGGGGTCTGACCGCTGCCGATCAGCTTGATCATGTCGGCCATCGCCGGCGGCGCGGCGTACTCCTGGCCCGCGGCCTCCGCCTTGGCCTTGGCGTCGGCGGCGGCCTTCTCGCCCTCGGCCTGCTTCTCCTTGAAGACCTCGTTGAGGCGCGCGGCGTCCTGCACGGTGCCACCGGAGCCGTACTCCTGGACGGCGACCTGCTCCAGGTAGGCGTAGGAGGTGAAGGAGATGAGCTGCGACTTGTACGTCGCCTCGTCCGGGCTCGGCCGCACCAGCAGGTGCATGCCGATCGCGCGCTGGAGGGACTCGGCGCCCTTGGCGAGGGCGATCGCGTAGACCGTACGGCCGTAGGCGGTGATGTTGCCGGTGCCGAGACCGAGTTCGTTGGAGAACTCCATCAGCAGGTGCTCGACCGCGACGTAGCCCTCTTCGGTCTGGACCGGGTCCATCTTCTTGGTGTAGGCGGCCGCGCGGATCTTCGTCAGCGTCGGCTCGGCCTCCTCCACCAGGTTCAGCCGGCGCTTGAGGCCCTCCTTGTCGGGCATCCCGACGGTCTCCTGGTGGAAGGCGGCCGCCTTCGTGTCCGTGAGCGCCCGGGCCTGCTTGACGACCTCGGAGTCCTTCTTGTTCTCCAGCAGCGGCTCGGCGGAGATGTCGCGCTCGTTCAGCAGCGCCTCGGCGTACTCGCCGGCGGCGGCCACGATCTTCGCGGTCTTCTCGGCGTCGCGCGCCTCCTGCCAGGTGTCGATCGAGCCCTTCACCTGGAAGCCGCCCATGACCAGGCCGACCAGCACGGGTATGAGCAGGATCGCGTTCAGCCTCGTCGGCACCCGCCAGTTGCGCGGGGACAGCCGACCACCGCTCTTCGGGGGCGCGGCCGTCGGCTCCGAGCCGGGCACAGGGGCGGGCGCCACTCCGCGCGGCGGCGGCGTGAAGTTGCCCCGGGCCGCAGGCTCGGGACTTTTCTTGCTTCGCCTCACTCGACCAACAACCTCTCGGCGGTCGGCACCTTCCGTGCCGCAGTGTCTCAGAGCCCGGTCAGCCATCGACCATCAGTACGTCATTGACTATTGGGCAGTTCAGGCATTCCAGCACGACGCCCTGCGCGATTCCAAACATGGAGAAGTGCCGGTTCGAAGTGATGTAAGCCCCACGTAAAACGGTCAAAAAGAGCGAGCCCCGTCAAAAGACGGGGCCTTCGTGCGCACAGCGAGACCAAGTGACCGCGACGCGTGTCGATACCACCCGATTCCTCTGCCGAAACGTTATGAACACCGGAGCCGGCCGTGTCAAAGGCCACAGCCGGCTCCGAAGTATCTACGACAAGTGCCGTAGAGGTAATGGGAACTTGAAAGTTACCGCAGGCGGGCCATCAGCGCGTGCTCGACGAGCGTGATGAGCGCGGACTTGGCGTCCGAGCGGTGCCGGGCGTCCGTCGTGATGATCGGGGTGTCCGGGCCGATCTGGAGCGCCTCGCGCACCTCTTCGGGCTGGTAGGGCTGGCTCCCGTCGAAGCCGTTCAGGGCGACGACGAAGGGCAGGCCGCTGTTCTCGAAGTAGTCGACGGCGGGGAAGCAGTCGGCGAGGCGGCGGGTGTCCACGAGGACGATGGCGCCGATGGCGCCGCGGACCAGGTCGTCCCACATGAACCAGAAGCGGTCCTGGCCGGGGGTGCCGAACAGGTACAGGATCAGGTCCTGGTCCAGGGTGATGCGTCCGAAGTCCATGGCCACCGTGGTGGTGGTCTTGTCCCCGGTGTGGGTGAGGTCGTCGATGCCCGCCGACGCGGACGTCATGACGGCCTCGGTACGCAGCGGGTTGATCTCGGAGACCGCTCCCACGAACGTGGTCTTGCCCACGCCGAAGCCACCCGCCACCACGATCTTCGCGGAAGTGGTGGCCCGGCCCCCGTCAGAGCTTGCGAAGTCCACTGAGCACCCTTTCGAGCAGCGTCACGTCCGGAGCGCCACCGTTGTTCTCGTCGCCGCCCGGCTGGTGGATGGCCACCAGTCCGGCCTCGGCGAGGTCCGCCACCAGGATCCGGGCCACACCCAGCGGCATGGCCAGCAGCGCCGAGACCTCGGCGACCGACTTCACCTCGCGGCACAGGTGGCAGATGCGCTGGTGCTCCGGGAGCAGCCCCATCAGTGCTGCCGGGTCGGCCGTGGTGCTGATCAGCGCCTCGATGGCGAGCTGATAGCGCGGCCGGGTCCGGCCACCGGTCATCGCGTAAGGACGCACCAGCGGCTGGTCGCCCTCATCCCCGTACGGCTCCGCGTACGGATCATGATGGGCGGGGGGCGGGGTCATGGATCCTCCGGGCGGGACAGCATTCTCGGTCAGTCGTGCCGTCCGTCGAGGCCGGTGGGGGGATTGTGTCGGCCGGACGGTGATTTCGTGAGGTGGGTGGTGCCGGGGCAGGTCAGTGGAGCAGACTGCCCTGGAGCTCGGCGCGCAGGTCCGGGGTGAGGACCGCGCCCGCGCGGTCGACCAGCAGCGCCATCTCGTAGCCGACGAGGCCGATGTCGCACTCCGGGTGCGCGAGCACGGCCAGGGACGAGCCGTCCGAGACGGACATGAGGAAGAGGAATCCTCGCTCCATCTCGACCACCGTCTGGGCCACGTTGCCGCCCTCGAAGATCCGGGAGGCACCGGCCGTGAGCGAGGTGAGCCCCGACGCGACCGCCGCCAGCTGGTCGGCACGGTCGCGCGGGAAGCCCTCGGACATCGCGAGCAGGAGCCCGTCGGCGGACACGACGACGGTGTGGGACACCCCGGGGGTGTTGTCCACGAAGTTGGTGATCAACCAGTTCAGATTCTGTGCCGCCTGGCTCATCTGACTCAACTAACGCTCCTGCGGGTGAGTGGGGCTCGGGAAACTGCCGGTCTGACCGTTGCCGGCCTGACGACCCTGCGCGATGCCCCGACGAAGATTGGTCAGCCGTCCGCGTACGTCGTCAGGCGCACGCGAGACCTGCGGACCGGTTTGGTGCTGTTGCTGCTGTGCGGTGCCCGGGACCAGGTTGGCCCGGGGCACCCGGCGCGGCAGACCGGAGGTGGTGACCCCGCCCGCGGCGGGCTGCCGGACGCGCTCCGCCTGACGGACGAGTTCGTCGTTGGGCGAGGTGCGCCACGAGGAGGTGGAGGGACCGCCGGCCGCGGGCCGCTGGGGTGCGGCCGGAGCCTGCGGCTGCTGCTGCGGTGCCTGCGGCGCCGGAGCCTGGCCCTGACCGCCCGCCTGCGGACCGCCGTGGAACCAGTTGGTCTCCAGCGTGTCGTACAGCGGGGTGCGTCCGTCGCCCGGACCCGGGGCCGGCGGCAGGGCCTCCGGCTCGGGACGGTGGGCGGGGCGCGGCGGAACCTGCGGCCGCGGCGAACCGTAACCGTTGGTGCCGTTGATCTGGGGGCGCTCGAACTGGCCCGTGGACGTCATGTCCTGGCGGCCGGGCAGCGCGTGCTGACCCGTGCCGGAACCGTCGTAGCCCGGCGCGGCGAACTGGCCGGTGGAGCCGTTGTCGTACGCCTGCGGAGCGAACTGGTTCGGGTTCGCCGGGGTGTTCTGCCCGCCCGGGGCGCCGAAGACGTCGGAGCGGGTGAACCCGTTCTCGTCGCGGTCGGCGGTGCCCGGGCGCTGGAACTGGCCCGTGTCCTGGGGACCGGTGGGAGCGACGGCGGGGAACTGGCCCGTGCTCTGCAGTCCGCCCGCACCGCGGCCGAAGTCGGCCGGGCCCTGGCGGTCGTCGATGCGCGGCATGCGCGAGGTCTGCGCGACGTCCGGCTCCTCGTGGCCGCGCGGGGCGTCCAGCGGGGTGCGCGGCACCGGCGGCTGGGCGTTCTCGTCGCCCCAGCTGGTCACGCGCGGCTGCGGGTTGCCGCCGGGCAGCTCGGCGCGCGGGCCGCCGCGCGGCGGGAGCTGCGGCTGACGGCCGCGCGGCTCGGAGTTGTTCTTGCGCTGCGGGGGGCGCCCGCCACCGAAGAAGTCCTGGTTCTGGCCGTTCACACCGGAGTTCTGCAGACCCTGCGGCGCACCCGGCGCCTGACCGCCGAAGCCGGCGCCCGCGCCGGCCGGGGCCGGACGGTCCTGCTGGGGCGGGACGGGGGACTGCGGTCCGCGCGGGGGCTGGCCGCCGGGACGGCCACCGCCGTCACGGCCGGGCAGCGCGGCCCGGGGCCCCTGGCCGGCGGCGAGGCGGCCGCCCCCACCGGGAGCGGAGCCGGGACCCGCGCCGAGGGCGCCGCCCCCGCCCGGGGCACCGGCGCCGAGCGCACCGCCCTGCGGGCCGCCGTTCTGGCGACGCGCGGCGGCGGCGCCCGCGGCGGCCTGCGCGGCGACGGGACCGCCGGCGGAGCCGCCCTGGCCGGGCTTGGGCTGGGGCTTCTTGCCGCCCTGGGCGACATCCACGGGCAGCATGACCAGCGCGGTCGTACCACCGGAGTCGGACGGGCGCAGCTGGATGCGGATGCCGTGCCGCTGGGACAGACGACCGACCACGAAGAGGCCCATGCGGCGGGAGACGGAGACGTCCACGGTGGGCGGCGAGGCGAGCCGCTCGTTGATCGCGGCCAGGTCCTCGGGGGACAGACCGATACCGGTGTCGTGGATCTCGATCAGGACCCGGCCGTCGGGCAGCGCGTGACCGGTGACCTTGACCTTGGTCTGCGGCGAGGAGAACGAGGTGGCGTTCTCCAGCAGCTCGGCGAGGAGGTGCACGAGGTCGTTGACGACCCGGCCGGCCACTTCGGTGGACGGCACGGAGGCCAGTTCGATGCGCTCGTACTGCTCCACCTCGGAGGCGGCGGCGCGCAGGACGTCGACCAGCGGGACCGGGCGGGTCCAGCGGCGGCCGGGCTCTTCACCCGCGAGGACCAGGAGGTTCTCACCGTTACGGCGCATGCGGGTGGCGAGGTGGTCGAGCTTGAAGAGCGAGGACAGCTGGTCCGGGTCGGCCTCGCGGGACTCCAGTTCGGAGATGAGCGAGAGCTGACGCTGGATGAGGCCCTGGGAGCGGCGCGAGAGGTTGGTGAACATCGCGTTGACGTTGCCCCGCAGCAGGGCCTGCTCGGCGGCGAGGCGGACCGCCTCGCGGTGCACGTCGTCGAAGGCCGCGGCCACCTGGCCGATCTCGTCCCGGGAGTGCACACCGACCGACTCCACGGACGTGTCGACGTCCTGCGGGTCGGACTCGGAGAGCTGCTTGACCAGCTCGGGCAGGCGGTCCTGGGCGACCTTGGTGGCGGTCTCCTGGAGGCGGCGCAGCGAGCGGATCATGGACCGGGCGACGACGAAGGCGCCGACGAGCGACACACCGAGGACGAGCAGGATCAGGGCACCGTTGATGATGGCGTCGCGCTCGGACTCGGCGCGCAGCTCACGGGCCTTCTGTTCCATGTCCTCGAGCAGGGTGTGCTCGATGTTGTTCATCTGGCGGATCTTGGTCGACGAGTCGTCGATCCAGTCCTGGTACGACCGCTGGTCCTGCGAGGTCAGACCGGAGGCGGAGGCGAACGCACGCGAGGCGTAGGTGTCGGACTCCTCGATGACCGGGTTGCCCTGCTCGATGGGCTTCAGCAGCTCCTCGGCGCCGTCGTCGCCGTAGATGCTGCGGAAACTCGCGAGTTCGGAGGCCTCGTTGTCGAAGGCGGCGTCGGCGTACTGCCGCTCGTTGTTGGAGAGCTCGCCGTACGACGTGTTGTTCGCCGGCAGCGCGGCCGCGAGGACGGCGCGCTGGACCGAGGCGTACTCCTTGGCGTTGGAGAAGGCGGCCAGCGCACGCGTGCGCTGGATCATCTCCGGGTTGCTGGTGGCCTGGGCCATGTCCTGCGAGAGGTCGAGCAGGCTCGTGATGAGCTGGTGGTAGGCGTCGACCGTCTGGGAGGAGTTGCCCTTCTCCGCGTACGCCGTGGAGCGGATCTTCTGGAGGTTCGCCAGGTCGGAGAGCAGACCGATGAGGCTGTCGCGGACGCCCTGGAGGTTGCCGTCCTTGGAGGCGGTGTTGATCTCCTCGGAGGCGTCCTGGAACGCGGTCACGGCCCGGTCCGTCTTGGTCCGGTAGCCCTTGATGCCGAAGTCGGTCGCCTTGGTGCCGTGCGACATGGGGCCGGCCGAGCGGTCGCGCTCCTCCTGGAGGGCGACGGAGAGCTCGGTGGCCTGCTTGGTCATGTCCGTCAGCAGCCGCATGTTGTCGAGCTGCTGGATGTCGTCCATGGACTCGTTGATACGCAGCGCGCCCAGGGTGGTGGCCGCGACCACCGGGAGGGTCAGCAGCGCCACGAGACGCGTGGAGATGCGCCAGTTGCGCAGGGCCACGCGGGGGCCGGGCCCCACGGAGACATGCGGCGGCTTGATCGTCGGAGTCGGCTGAAGGGGGCTCGGCGACGCGGACGCGCCGGGGCGCCCGGAGCGCTCACCACCGTCGCCGGACGGGTTCGGGCCCGGGTTCTGGGCGTGCTGGAGCGAGGAGCTGCCATTGCTGGGGGCAGTCCCGCCGTGCGGCTCCGGCTCCGCCGAAGCACTGCCATCCCTCTTGAAACGTCCCTGCACTAGCGTCGCAACCTCTGGACCAGGCGCCCTTCCGGATGAACGGAAGGACGGTGTCGGCGTATTGAAGGACGCCCTGAATTACGTCCCTCGAATGGTCGTGAGTGACCGGCGCTGGCTCCCCCTTCCAACCGCCACTACGGCGCTGTCGCGCCCCGGTGCGCCGGCTCGATCCAGCGGCGGTCCGTGAGATTCCAGCACAGTGCCGGATCTCCAACAAGGTGTGTTGGCCGGGCTGTGACATGCGTGACAACGCGTGAGGGGTACGTTACGGGGCGTGGAGCAGGTTCCCGTGTAAAGCGGGCATAAAGGCCCGAAACGCGAAGGGAGGGCGGGTGTCCCAGTCGCCATGATCAGGAGCGGAATGAGCGCTTCAGGGGGTCAATGTCCGTTTCCGAGCGGTCGATAGGTGGCACGGTTTGACCACTTTGATCATCGATTCGTGAGCAAACTCACACGGTGATCATGCTGCCTTCACGAGTTCCCCGGGAATCGCGTGTTTAGCCTGACGCTTTACAGGGATGGCATATCCGACAACCCGGCACCACGAGCAGACAGGGCCCCGTACAACAGTGAAGACGACGACGATGTTCCACAAGATCGCCAACCCGCGACGCACGACGCTGGCGCACCTCGCGGGCGCCGACGCCCTGCAGCTCCCGGTCCAGCAGGAGCACGCCGTCGACCTGCCGGCCCAGACCGCCAACCCCAAGCGCACCATCCTCATGGAGGCCCCGGTCGCGGCCTCCGTCGCGGAGTAGATCTGCCGTACAGATCCACGAGATCTTCACGATCTCCGCGGACAGATACGCGCACCGGCCGCCGAATGCTCAAGGCGGCCGCACACGGATGTCAAGGGCGTCCCCGGCCGGGGGCGCCCTTCCGCGTTAGCCTGGAGCGTCACACTCCAGCCAGCCAAGGGGCCAACCAACCCGTGCGCATCGCCAGGTTCTCCATCGACGGCAACGTCGCCTTCGGCGTGGTCGAGGGCGACAAGCCGGACGAGCTCGTCCTCGACATCATCAAGGGCATCCCGTTCGCGGAATTCGAGCTCTCCGGCACGAAGGTGCCGCTGAGCAAGGTCCGGCTGCTGCCGCCCGTCCTGCCCAACAAGGTGGTGGCGTTCGGCCGCAACTACGCCGAGCACGCGCGCGAGCTGGGCAACGAGGTGCCGGACGCCCCGTTCGCCTTCTTCAAGCCCTCCACCTCGGTGATCGGCTCCGGGGACGACATCCAGTACCCGCCGTTCTCCGAGGAACTGCACCACGAGGCCGAGCTCGCGGTCGTCATCGGCCGGATGTGCCGCGAGGTCCCGCGCGAGCGCGTGGCGGACGTGATCTTCGGCTACACCTGCGCCAACGACGTCACCGCACGGGACGTCCAGCGGCGCGAGAAGCAGTGGGCGCGGGCCAAGGGCTTCGACACCTCCTGCCCCCTCGGCCCCTGGGTGGAGACGGATCTGGACCTCGCCACCGCGTCCGACCTCACGATCCAGCTCACCGTCGACGGCCAGCAGCGCCAGCTCGGCCGCACCAGCGAGATGATCCACTCCATCGAGGATCTGATCGTCAACATCACCGAGGCCATGACGCTGCTCCCCGGCGACGTGATCCTCACGGGCACCCCGGCAGGGGTCGGCCCCCTGGCTGTCGGCGACGAGGTCGCCGTCACCATCGAAGGCATCGGCACTCTCACCAACAAGGTTGTCAAGCGTGGCTAGCGCACCCGGCTCACCCGTCCGCGTACGTTTCTGTCCTTCCCCCACCGGTAACCCCCATGTGGGCCTGGTCCGCACCGCCCTGTTCAACTGGGCGTTCGCCAAGCACCACCAGGGCACGCTGGTCTTCCGCATCGAGGACACCGACGCGGCCCGCGACTCCGAGGAGTCCTACGACCAGCTGCTCGACTCGCTGCGCTGGCTGGGCTTCGACTGGGACGAGGGCCCCGAGATCGGCGGCCCGCACGCGCCGTACCGCCAGTCGCAGCGCATGGACATCTACAAGGACGTCGCTGCCAAGCTCCTCGACGCCGGCCACGCCTACCGCTGCTACTGCTCCCAGGAGGAGCTGGACACCCGCCGCGAGGCCGCCCGCGCCGCCGGCAGGCCCTCCGGCTACGACGGCCACTGCCGCGACCTCACCGCGGAGCAGGTCACGGAGTACGAGGCCCAGGGCCGCGCCCCGATCGTCCGCTTCCGGATGCCCGACGAGACGATCACCTTCACGGACCTGGTCCGCGGCGAGCTGACCTTCACCGCGGAGAACGTGCCCGACTACGGCATCGTCCGCGCGAACGGCGCCCCGCTCTACACGCTCGTCAACCCGGTCGACGACGCCCTGATGGAGATCACCCACGTCCTGCGCGGCGAGGACCTGCTCTCCTCCACCCCGCGCCAGATCGCCCTGTACAAGGCGCTGATCGAGCTGGGCGTCGCGAAGGAGACCCCCTCCTTCGGGCATCTGCCGTACGTGATGGGCGAGGGCAACAAGAAGCTGTCCAAGCGCGACCCCGAGTCGTCCCTCAACCTCTACCGGGAGCGCGGTTTCCTCCCCGAGGGCCTGCTCAACTATCTCTCGCTGCTCGGCTGGTCCCTCTCCGCCGACCAGGACATCTTCACGCTGGACGAGATGATCGCGGCCTTCGAGATCGCGGACGTCAACCCCAACCCGGCGCGCTTCGACCTCAAGAAGTGCGAGGCGATCAACGCCGACCACATCCGCATGCTCGACGTGAAGGACTTCACGGAGCGCTGCGCCCCCTGGCTGAGGGCGCCGTTCGCGCCCTGGGCGCTGGAGGACTTCGACGAGGCGAAGTGGGAGGCGATCGCCCCGCACGCCCAGACCCGCCTCAAGGTCCTCTCCGAGATCACCGACAACGTCGACTTCCTCTTCCTCGCCGAGCCGGTCACCGACGAGGCCTCGTGGACGAAGGCGATGAAGGAGGGCGCGGACGCCCTCCTCGTCACCGCCCGCGAGAAGCTGGAGTCGGCCGACTGGACCTCGGCGGAGTCGCTGAAGGAGGCCGTCCTGGCCGCCGGCGAGGCCCACGGCCTCAAGCTCGGCAAGGCCCAGGCCCCGGTCCGCGTGGCCGTCACCGGCCGCACGGTCGGCCTCCCCCTCTTCGAGTCCCTGGAGATCCTGGGCAAGGAGAGGACGCTGTCGCGGATCGACGCGGCGCTGGCGAAGCTGGCGGGCTGACCCACAGGTGTTCGTGAGGGGCGGTACCCGGAGTCTCCGGGTACCGCCCCTCAGCGTTGTTCACTGCGCGTCGGCTGCGTCGATCAGGTACGCGAACTCGTCGGAGATCTCCAGGTCGACGACGACCATGACGGCGCCGGCGGCCATGTATTCCAGCATTACGCCGGACGTCGCGTAGGCCCTGCGCAGGTGCTCGTCGGGCCCGAGCGGCGCGGTCGCGCCTTTCCGGAACGGGTCACGCGCCAGTATCCGCAAGGCATGGTCCAACCGGGCTCGCCGCTCGCCGGGCAGACCGTCGTAGGCTGCGCGGGCCTCGACGGTGAACTGGACTCGGTGCTCGATCATGCTCCGCAGTGTGCCAGCCCGCGATACGGTCGGAGCCATGAGCATTCGTGCCGTGGTCTGGGACGTCGACGACACCCTCTTCGACTACACGACCGCCGACCGCGAGGGCATGCGGGGGCATCTGGTGGCCGAGGGGCTGCTGGCGGGGTACGGGACGGCGGAGCGGGCGCTCGACCGGTGGCGGGAGGTCACCGATCGGCAGTGGGCCCGGTTCTCCGCGGGGGAGACCAGCTTCGACGGGCAGCGGCGGGACCGGGTACGGATCTTCCTGGACCGGCCGGAGCTGACCGACGACGAGACCGACGACTGGTTCCGGCGCTACCTCACGCACTACGAGGCGGCCTGGTCCCTGTTCCCCGACGTCCTGCCCGTGCTGGACGCGCTCGCCGCCAGCCACCGCCACGCCGTGCTCTCCAACTCCAGCCTCCATGTCCAGGACCACAAGCTGCGCGTCCTCGGGGTGCACGACCGCTTCGAGACCATCCTGTGCGCCGCCGAGCTGGGCGTGTCCAAGCCGGAGGCCGCCGCCTTCCTGGCCGCCTGCGACGCCCTGGAACTGGCCCCGCACCAGGTGGCGTACGTCGGCGACCACCCGGAGATCGACGGGCGCGGTGCCGCCGACGCCGGTCTGCTGTCGGTGTGGATCGATCGGTACGGCGGTACGGCGACCGTCGAGGTGCCACCCGGCCGGCACCGGATCGCCACCCTCGCCGAACTGCCCGCGATCCTCGGCGCGGATACCCGTTTTGGAGCCCCGTCCACCTTCGGGTAATGTTCTTCCTGCGCCGAGGGGAGCAAGCCGCAAGGCCGGAAACCCGAAGCGCGAAACTAGAGCAAGATCCCCTCTAGGGATTGCGTTCCAGTGGCCTATGGTGTAATTGGCAGCACGACTGATTCTGGTTCAGTTAGTCTTGGTTCGAGTCCAGGTAGGCCAGCTCGCAGAGCTCATCTGCAACGCCCCCGTTGTGTAGCGGCCTAGCACGCTGCCCTCTCAAGGCAGTAGCGCCGGTTCGAATCCGGTCGGGGGTACTGGTTCCGATCATGCAGGATCGTGTCGGAACTGCTAGGGCCCCCGTTGTGTAGCGGCCTAGCACGCCGCCCTCTCAAGGCGGTAGCGCCGGTTCGAATCCGGTCGGGGGTACGACTGGTCTAAACCACATTGGTCTATGGTGTAATTGGCAGCACGACTGATTCTGGTTCAGTTAGTCTTGGTTCGAGTCCAGGTAGACCAGCTCGGACCTGCGGCGTTGTACATTAAACGCGTGCAGTGTCCAGGCCCCCGTTGTGTAGCGGCCTAGCACGCCGCCCTCTCAAGGCGGTAGCGCCGGTTCGAATCCGGTCGGGGGTACACAGTCCGACAGGGCCTCCACTTCGGTGGGGGCCCTTCGGCATGTCCGGAGCGGCAACTCCGTGTACGACGTGAGCAGTTCGGCGCCCCGGTCGTAGCCGTCGAGGGCGTGGGAAGAGTCTGCCGCGGCGTTGAGGCCGACTCTTCCTGGCCCGGGAATCCGGTGATCCTCAGCCGGTGCGGCGCAGGGCCTCCGACAGGCGGGCTGCCGCGTCGATGATCGCCTGGGCGTGCATACGGCCGGGATGGCGGGTGAGGCGCTCGATCGGGCCGGAGACCGAGACGGCGGCCACGACGCGGTTGGAGGGCCCGCGGACGGGCGCGGAGACGGACGCGACGCCCGGCTCGCGCTCACCGATGGACTGGGCCCAGCCGCGGCGCCGGACGCCCGAGAGGGCCGTCGCGGTGAAGCGGGCGCCCTGCAGGCCGCGGTGGAGGCGCTCCGGCTCCTCCCAGGCCATCAGGATCTGCGCCGAGGAACCCGCCTTCATCGTCAGCGTGGAGCCGACCGGGACCGTGTCCCGCAGGCCGGACAGGCGCTCCGCCGCGGCGACGCAGATACGCATGTCGCCCTGGCGGCGGTAGAGCTGGGCGCTCTCGCCGGTCACGTCCCGCAGGTGGGTCAGCACCGGGCCCGCGGTCGCGAGGAGGCGGTCCTCGCCGGCCGCCGCGGCCAGCTCCGCGAGACGCGGACCGAGAATGAAACGGCCCTGCATGTCGCGCGCCACCATCCGGTGGTGTTCCAATGCCACGGCCAGCCGGTGAGCCGTGGGTCGTGCGAGTCCGGTGGCCGCGACCAGCCCCGCGAGGGTGGCCGGACCGGACTCCAGGGCGCTCAGGACAAGGGCTGCCTTGTCCAGAACGCCCACGCCGCTACTGTTGTCCATGAAACGATATTCCCGTCTCACTCTGTGAAACGCAAGTTCATTTTTCCGTGAGACGCGCAACCCTGGAGGCATGGCGGCCCGAAGACCGACGGGCCTGGCGGCGGGTGCCCGGGGAACAGGGGCCCGAGGGCGTCGCCTCCACAAGATCTCTAGTTGGGCCGGTGCGTCATTGCCGGCCGGAGGGAAAGCGATGGGTAGGACACTCGCGGAGAAGGTCTGGGACGACCACGTCGTCCGGCGCGCCGAGGGCGAGCCCGACCTCCTCTTCATCGATCTGCACCTGCTGCACGAGGTGACCAGCCCCCAGGCCTTCGACGGGCTGCGTCAGAACGGCCGCCAGGTCCGCCGTCTCGACCTGACCATCGCGACCGAGGACCACAACACCCCGACCCTCGACATCGACAAGCCGATCGCCGACCCGGTCTCCCGCGCCCAGCTCGAGACCCTGCGCAAGAACTGCGCCGAGTTCGGCGTGCGGCTGCACCCGCTCGGCGACGTCGAGCAGGGCGTCGTCCACGTGGTGGGCCCCCAGCTGGGCCTGACCCAGCCGGGCATGACCGTCGTCTGCGGCGACTCCCACACCTCCACGCACGGCGCCTTCGGCGGCCTGGCGTTCGGCATCGGCACCTCGCAGGTCGAGCATGTGCTGGCCACCCAGACGCTGCCGCTGGTCCGCCCCAAGACCATGGCGATCACGGTCGACGGCGACCTGCCCGACGGCGTCACCGCCAAGGACCTGATCCTGGCGATCATCGCGAAGATCGGCACCGGCGGCGGCCAGGGCTATGTCCTGGAGTACCGCGGCTCCGCCATCGAGAAGCTCTCGATGGAGGCCCGGATGACCATCTGCAACATGTCGATCGAGGCCGGCGCCCGCGCGGGCATGATCGCCCCCGACCAGACCACCTTCGACTACCTCGAGGGCCGTCCGCACGCCCCGAAGGGCGAGGACTGGGACGCGGCCGTCGCGTACTGGAAGACGCTGAAGACGGACGAGGACGCGGTCTTCGACGCCGAGGTCGTCATCGACGCCGCCGCCCTCTCGCCGTTCGTCACCTGGGGCACCAACCCGGGCCAGGGCGCGCCGCTTTCGGCGGACGTCCCCGACCCGGCTTCGTACGAAGACGCCTCGGAGCGCCTCGCCGCCGAAAAGGCCCTGGAGTACATGGGGTTGGAGGCCGGACAGCCGCTGCGCTCCATCAAGGTGGACACCGTCTTCGTAGGTTCCTGCACCAACGGCCGCATCGAGGACCTGCGCGCCGCCGCCGAGCTCGTGAAGGGCCGCAAAGTCGCCGACGGCGTACGGATGCTGGTCGTCCCCGGCTCCGCCCGGGTCGGTCTGCAGGCCGTCTCCGAGGGCCTGGACGTGGTCTTCAAGGAGGCCGGCGCCGAATGGCGGCACGCGGGCTGCTCGATGTGCCTCGGCATGAACCCCGACCAGCTGGCCCCCGGCGAGCGCTCCGCCTCCACCTCCAACCGCAACTTCGAGGGCCGGCAGGGCAAGGGCGGTCGTACGCACCTGGTGTCGCCGCAGGTCGCGGCCGCCACGGCCGTCCTGGGCCACCTGGCCTCCCCGGCCGACCTGTCCGCCGACACCCCCGCGCCCGCTGGAGTCTGATCAGTCATGGAAGCATTCACCTCGCACACCGGCCGGGCCGTCCCGCTGCGCCGCTCCAACGTCGACACCGACCAGATCATCCCTGCTCACTGGCTCAAGAAGGTCACGCGGGACGGGTTCGAGGACGGACTGTTCGAGGCCTGGCGCAAGGACGGGGAGTTCATCCTCAACCGGCCCGAGCGGCAGGGCGCGACCGTGCTGGTCGCCGGCCCCGACTTCGGCACCGGCTCCTCCCGTGAGCACGCCGTCTGGGCGCTCCAGAACTACGGCTTCAAGACCGTGATCTCCTCCCGCTTCGCCGACATCTTCCGCGGCAACTCGCTGAAGAACGGCCTGCTCACGGTGGTCCTGGACCAGAAGATCGTGGACGCGCTGTGGGAGCTCACGGAGAACGACCCGCAGACCGAGATCACCGTCGACCTCGAGGCCCGTGAGGTGCGCGCCGAGGGCGTCACCGCCGCCTTCGAGCTGGACGAGAACTCCCGCTGGCGGCTGCTGAACGGCCTGGACGACATCTCCATCACCCTCCAGAACGAGCAGGACATCTCCGCGTACGAGGCCAAGCGCCCGTCCTACAAGCCGAGGACGCTCCAGGCCTGACCCGGAGCCCCCGGGGCAAGTCGAGTTTCGGCCAGCCCAACCCCCTTCCTGTACCCCCGATCGGTCCGATCGGGGGTACAGCCGTGTCCGGGCCCGGAACCGCCCCCGAACCTTCGCTTTTCTTGCCAACTTCCCACGTTAGAGCCGTGGTTGCCGGGGTACGCGCCCTCTGTGGACGCTGCTCGCGGCGATGCCGTGAGGGCCGTTCGAGGGGGCAGTTGCCCCCTGGGCGGGCGACAACTCGCCCCAGATGGCACAATCTGTGCATGGAACACGACGGCCAACTCGAGCTCTATACGGCGGTCGCGAACCAGCTCAAGGAAGCGCACACAAGAGTGCGCGCACTGCAAGTCCCGGAGGGCGTACGGATGGCGCTGACCCGGAAGCTGCTGGTCATTACGGCCGCGGCCAAGCACGATCTCGCCGATGCGACAAGGCGTCTGGAGCGGTTCATGACGGACCTCGACGAGGGTCGAATGCCCGAAGAGGAGCGTTGATCGCCTCCGGAACAGCCGACTTCGTTGCGGCACAAGGGTGATTAGCCCGTTTCGTGTTTGATTTGCGGTATATATCTGCCTAACGTGCGAAAAAGCTTGAACACTTTCGTTCTGGCGAGGTCTCCGAAGGGGAAGACGTGAACAAGGCGCAGCTCGTAGAAGCGATTGCCGACAAGCTGGGCGGTCGCCAGCAGGCCGCCGACGCGGTCGACGCGGTCCTGGACGCCATCGTCCGCGCGACCGTCGCGGGGGACCGGGTCTCGGTCACCGGCTTCGGTTCGTTCGAGAAGGTCGACCGGCCGGCCCGCTACGCTCGCAACCCCCAGACGGGCGAGCGGGTTCGGGTCAAGAAGACGTCCGTGCCGCGCTTCCGCGCAGGTCAGGGCTTCAAGGACCTGGTGAGCGGCTCCAAGAAGCTGCCGCGCGGCGGCGAGGTCGCCGTGAAGAAGGCCCCCAAGGGCAGCCTCACCGGCGGCGCCTCCGCCACGGTCAAGAAGGCCGCGGCGAAGAAGGCCACCACCAAGGCCGCCGCCGCGAAGAAGACGACCGCGGCGGCGAAGAAGACGACGGCCGCCGCGAAGAAGACCACGGCCGCCGCCAAGAAGACCACCGCGAAGAAGACGACCGCCGCGGCGAAGAAGACCACGGCCGCCGCCAAGAAGACGACCGCCACCAAGTCGGCCGCCGCGAAGAAGACCACCCCGGCGAAGAAGGCCACCGCCAAGAAGGCCCCGGCCAAGAAGTCGACCGCCCGCAAGACCACCACCGCCAAGAAGGCCACCGCCCGCCAGTCGTAGACACCGACAGCAGCAAGGGCACTCACGCGCCGGGCCGGACTCCCTCACGGAGCCCGGCCCGCGGCGTGTTCAGAACGTCTGGAGGGTCACCAGGGTGATCCGCGGGCCGTCCTTCGGCCCCTCCACCTCGATCCGCACCCGCTGGCCCGGCCGCAGCAGCCGCAGCCCGCCCGCGTCGAACGCCGGCGCGTCGAAGGGCACCGGGGTGCCGTCGTCCAGCAGCACCTGTCCGCTGCGGGTGTCGGGGTCGTACGTGTATGCGGTCGCCTGCATGGGTCGAGCCTACTGCCCGATACCGAGCAGCCGCGCCGCCGCCGCGGCCGTCCGGGGACCCACCCCGAGGGCCAGCGCCGCCCGCAGATCCTCGCCGGTGTCCACGTCCTGGCGCACCGAATCGACCGAGACGGGCCGGAGTTCCTCGGCGCCCGACGCGTGATGCCGGGCGCGGGAATCCGTGCCGAATGCCGGGAGCAATTCCCGGTCCGCCGAGACGGCCAGCAGAGTGGTGCCGATTCCCGCCGCATCGGCGAGAAATGCGCGCGGGAATTCCGCCGCCGCATCCAGAACCCGGGCCAATTCCCCCGGGCGAAGTGCGGGGAGATCCGCATTGAGGGCCGCGAGCGGAGTTCCGGGACGCAGCCGCCGTACCGAGGCGGCACCGTGTGCGAGCGCCGCGTTCAGGCCGGTGCGGGGCTCGTCGGGCACGATCCGGGCGCCCAGGGCGGCCAGCGCGTGCCCCGCCGGCTGATCGTCCGTGACGACCACCACATCCCGTACCGCCGCGCAGGCCAGCGCCGCCGCCACCGTGTCCTCGGCGAAGGCGAGGGCCAGTCCCGGGCGCAGCTCGTCGCCCGCCGTGTCCGCGAGCCTGCTCTTGGCCAGCGCCAAGGGCTTCAGGGGTATGACCAAGGTCCACTGCACCGGCGTACCGTCCCCTCTCCTGTCGCGGCCATTGTCACCCGGCCCATCGGCACGCCGACGCGGCGGGCGTACGGTGTTCTCGACAGACCGGCGGCCTGGGGCGACACTTGTGCGGCTCACAGGCTCCGAGGAGAAGCCCCGAGCGAAGTACCGAGAGAAGTACCGGGAGAAGTCCCAGAGGGAAGGTGTCCGCGTGCCCCGCCGCAGAATCGGCTTCTGGTACCGCTTCGCAGCGGTCCTCTGCAAACCCTGGCTGGTGGTTCTGATCAAGCGGGACTGGCGCGGAATGGAGCACATTCCGGCCGAGGGTGGATTCATCACCGCCGTGAACCACAATTCCCACATCGACCCCTTCGCCTACGCGCACTACCAGTACAACAGCGGACGAGTGCCGCGATTCCTGGCGAAGAGCGGGCTCTTCAAGAAGGGGTTCGTCGGCGCCGCGATGCGCGGCACGGGCCAGATCCCGGTCTACCGCGAGTCCACGGACGCGCTCAGCGCCTTCCGGGCCGCGATCGACGCGGTGGAACGCGGCGAGTGCGTCGCCTTCTACCCCGAGGGCACCATCACCCGCGACCCGGACCTGTGGCCCATGACGGCCAAGACCGGCGCCGCGCGGGTCGCCCTGCAGACCAAGTGCCCCGTGATCCCCGTCGCCCAGTGGGGCGCCAACGAGCTGCTGCCGCCGTACAGCGGCAAGCCGCATCTCCTCCCGCGCAAGACCCACCATGTGCTCGCCGGCCCGCCCGTGGACCTCTCGCGTTTCTACGGCCAGGAGATGACCGCGGAGGTCCTCAAGGAGGCCACCGAGGTCATCATGGCCGCCGTCACCCGCCAGCTGGAGGAGATCCGCGGCGAGAAGGCGCCCGAGACGCCCTACGATCCGCGTCAGGAGCGCATCGAGCAGCGGCGCCGCACCGAGGCGGAGACCGGTGTGCAGACCGCCGTCCAGGCCGGTGCCCAGCCCAGTCACGAGGGGGAGAACAGCAAGTGAGCATGTCCGTCAAGGCGGCCGTCTTCGGTACCGGATCCTGGGGGACCGCCTTCGGCACGGTCCTCGCCGACGCGGGCTGCGAGGTGACGCTGTGGTCGCGCCGCCCCGAGCTCGCCGAGGCGGTCAACTCCACCCGGACCAACCCGGACTACCTGCCCGGCGTCGAGCTCCCCGAGAACCTCCGCGCCACGTCGGACGCGGCCGAGGCCGCCCGCGGCGCCGACTTCACCGTCCTCGCGATCCCCTCCCAGACCCTGCGCGCCAACCTCGCCGAGTGGAGCCCGCTGCTCGCCCCGCACACCGTCCTCGTCTCCCTGATGAAGGGTGTCGAACTCGGGACGACCATGCGGATGAGCGAGGTCATCGAAGACGTCGCCAAGGTCGGCCGGGACCGCGTCGCCGTGGTCACCGGCCCCAACCTGGCCCGTGAGATCGCCTCCCGGATGCCGGCCGCGTCCGTGGTCGCCTGCACCGACGAAGCTGTCGCCCAGAAGCTCCAGACCGCCTGCCACACGCCGTACTTCCGCCCGTACACCAACACCGACGTGGTCGGCTGCGAACTGGGCGGCGCGGTCAAGAACGTCATCGGCCTGGCCGTCGGCATCGCGGACGGCATGGGGCTCGGCGACAACGCCAAGGGCTCCCTCATCACCCGCGGGCTCGCCGAGACCACCCGGCTCGGCCTGGCGATGGGCGCCGACCCGCTGACCTTCGCCGGGCTGGCGGGCCTCGGCGACCTGGTGGCGACCTGCTCCTCGCCGCTGTCCCGCAACCACACCTTCGGCACCAACCTGGGCAAGGGCATGACCCTCCAGGAGACCATCGCGGTCACCAAGCAGACCGCCGAGGGCGTCAAGTCCTGCGAGTCGGTGGCCGATCTGGCCCGCCGGCACGGTGTCGACATGCCCATCACCGAGACGGTCGTGGACATCGTGCACGAGGGCAAGCCGCCGGTCGTCGCGCTCAAGGAGCTGATGTCGCGCAGCGCGAAGCCCGAACGACGCTGAGCGAACCCGGCGGGTGGACGCTGACTCCCGGCCCTACCACCGGGTACTCTCATGCCGATATGAGCACCGAGAATCTCCCCCAGAGCCCTGGGCAGCAGAGCCCCGAGCAGCCCCCGCGCAAGCCGCGGGTGGCCGTCGTGTCCGGTGGCCGCAGCTCCGAACACGGGATCTCCGTGGTCACCGCCGGCGCCGTCCTGAAGGCCATCGACCGGACCAAGTACGAGGTCCTCCCGATCGGCATCACCCGGGACGGGCGCTGGGCCCTCATCGCCGACGACCCCGAGCGCATGGCGATCACCGACCGCCGCACGCCCGACATCGAGGCGCTCGCGGAGTCGCGGGAGGGCGGCGTGGTGCTCCCCGTCGACCCGGCCAACCGCGAAGTCGTCTACAGCGAGCCGGGATCGGTGCCCAAGGCGCTCGGCGAGGTCGACGTCGTCTTCCCCGTCCTGCACGGCCCCTACGGCGAGGACGGCACCCTCCAGGGCCTGCTGGAGCTCTCCGGTGTCCCGTACGTCGGCTCGGGCGTGCTCGCCTCGGCCGTCGGCCAGGACAAGGAGTACATGAAGCGGGTGTTCACCTCCTTCGGGCTCAAGGTCGGCCCGTACGTGGTGATCCGGCCGCGCGAGTGGCAGCAGGACGAGTCCACCGCCCGCAAGAAGATCGTGGACTTCGCCGGTGAGCACGGCTGGCCGCTGTTCGTGAAGCCCGCGCGCGCGGGTTCGTCGATCGGCATCACCAAGGTCGACGACCTGTCCGGCCTGGACGAGGCGATCGCCGAGGCGCAGCGCCACGACCCGAAGATCCTGATCGAGGCGGCCGTACGGGGCCGCGAGATCGAGTGCGGGGTGCTGGAGTTCGAGGACGGCCCGCGGGCCTCCGTCCCGGCGGAGATCCCGCCGCCGGACGCGCACGCGTACTACGACTTCGAGGCGAAGTACATCGACTCCACCCCGGGCATCGTTCCCGCGCCGCTCACCCCCGAGGAGACCGCCGAGGTCCGCGCGCTCGCGGTGGACGCCTTCGAGGCGGCCTCCTGCGAGGGCCTGGTCCGCGCGGACTTCTTCCTCACGGAGGAGGGCGACTTCGTCATCAACGAGATCAACACCATGCCGGGCTTCACCCCGATCTCGATGTACCCGGCGATGTGGCAGGCGACGGGCATCAGCTACGAGGAACTGGTCGACAGGCTGATCCAGGCGGCACTCCGCCGCTCGACGGGGCTCAGGTAGCCCACCCGAAGGGGCGCGGGGCTGAATCGACATGCGGCTCCGCCGCGTGGGCGCGACCAGCCCCCACGGTCCGCACCCGAACGACGGCCTAGTCGGCGATCCCTTCCGGCACCGCCTTCTTGATCGCCGACGCCAGGTCGATCAACACCCCGGAACTGTCCGTCCCCTCCGGCACCGTCACCTCGACATAGGCGAGACGGCCGGCGGTGGTGAAGCGGTACCCCCCACCGCCCCGCTTCTCCATCAGCCAGTCGACCCCGTTGACGCCGCCGGCGACGGCATCCGCGTCCTGGCCCTGGGCCACCTTCGGGTCCACCATCTTCGGCGGCCGTTCCACACCGCAGCGCAGTATGATCGCCGGGTCCCCCCAGCCCGCGGTCAGCGCGGAGGCGGGCTCGGGATCCCGGCGGCTTCGGCCGTCCACCTTCGACGGCAGTGCCTCGTCCAGGTTCCGGCACAGCTTCACGGTCTTCGCCGTGGGACGGGGAACCGCCGCCGACGCGCTGTCGTCTGCCGAGGAGCAGCCCACGGCGGCACAGAGCAGAACGAGGGCGGGCAGGCGGGCGGGCAGACCACCGGGCCGGTGACGGAAAAGGTTCACCGGCCAAGGGTAGACGGGGGCTACAGATGCACGACCGGGCAGGTCAGGGTGCGGGTGATCCCGTCCACCTGCTGCACCTTGGCGACCACCAGTCGGCCGAGGTCGTCCACCGTGTCCGCCTGGGCCCGCACGATCACGTCGTACGGACCCGTCACGTCCTCGGCCTGGACGACCCCAGGAATCTTGCTGATCTCCTCGGCGACGGTCGACGCTTTGCCGACCTCCGTCTGGATCAGGATGTACGCCTGTACCACGGAACCTCCAGGGCGGCCACGAGGATCATGTGGGGAAAAGGAACGCCACGGTATCGCGTCGCCGAGCGCCACGGGGAGACCCGCGGGGCGCGCGGCCTCCGTGCCGGGGTGCAGGGAAGGCAGAGGTTGACGGTCACGTCGACCGTATCGAGGACACTGGTGCTGCGCGACCGGGCACGGACAGGGACAGAAGGGGCGACAGGGTAATGAAGGGCACTGTTGGTGAGCTCGGGGAGTTCGGGCTCATCAGGGAGCTCACCTCCCGTCTCACCACCACCTCGGCGGTGCGGGTCGGCCCCGGCGACGACGCCGCGGTGGTGGCCGCGCCCGATCGCCGGGTCGTGGCCAGCACCGACATCCTGCTGGAGGGCCGGCACTTCCGCCGTGACTGGTCCACCGCCTACGACGTCGGCCGCAAGGCCGCCGCCCAGAACCTGGCCGACATCGCCGCCATGGGCGCGGTGCCGACCGCGCTGCTGCTCGGCCTCGTCGTGCCCGCCGAACTGCCGGTGACCTGGCCGAGCGAGCTGATGGACGGCATCCGCGACGAGTGCCAGGTGGCGGGTGCCTCCGTGGTCGGCGGCGATGTCGTACGGGGCGACACGATCATGGTGTCGATCACCGCGCTCGGCGATCTGCGCAACCAGGAGCCGGTCACCCGGGCGGGCGCCCAGCCCGGCGACCTGGTCGCGGTGACGGGCTGGCTCGGCTGGTCCGCCGCCGGGTACGCGGTCCTCTCCCGCGGTTTCCGCTCCCCGCGCGCCTTCGTCGAGGCCCACCGCCGCCCCGAGCCGCCGTACCACGCGGGCCCGGCCGCGGCGGCCCTCGGCGCGACCGCGATGTGCGACGTCAGCGACGGACTGATCGCCGACCTCGGGCACATCGCCGAGGCCAGCAAGGTCCGCATCGACATCCGCTCCGGCGCCATCGACATCCCCACCCAGATGAACGACATCGGGTCGGCCGTCGGCGTGGACCCCATCCAGTGGGTGCTGACCGGGGGAGAGGACCACGCGATCGTGGCGACCTTCCCGCCGGACGTGAAGCTGCCCGCCCGCTGGAAGGTCATCGGCGAGGTCCTCAACCCCTCCGCGCTGCCCCAGGTGACCGTCGACGGGGCGCCCTGGACCCGGCAGGGCGGCTGGGACCACTTCGGGGACATAGAAGGGGCGTGAGGGGCGTGGAGGGCGTGGAGGGCGTGGAGGGCGTGAGGGGCGCGAGTGCCGTGCGACCGCGCGTCCTGACGGTGGCCGGCTCCGACTCCGGCGGTGGCGCCGGCATCCAGGCCGACCTGAAGACCATGCTCGCGCTCGGCGTGCACGGGATGAGCGTCCTGACCGCCGTCACCGCGCAGAACTCCCTCGGTGTGCAGGGGGCTTGGGAGCTGCCCGCCGAGGCGGTGCGCGCCCAGTACCGCAGCGTCGTGGACGACATCGGCGTCCAGGCCGTGAAGACCGGCATGCTCGCCTCCGCCGAACTCGTCGACACCGTGGCCGCCTTGATCGCCGCCACGGATGCCCCGGTCGTCGTGGACCCGGTGGGCGTCTCCAAGCACGGGGACCCCCTGCTCGCCGCCTCCGCCCTGGACTCCGTACGGACCCGGCTGCTCCCGGTGGCGACCGTCGCCACGCCCAACCTCGACGAGGTCGCCCAACTCGCCGGCGTCCGGGTCGAGTCGGAGGAGCAGCTGCGGGAGGCCGCGGCGGCCGTCCTGGCGTACGGACCGCGCTGGGTGCTGATCAAGGGCGGCCATCTCCCCGGCGACGCGGTGGACCTGCTGACCGACGGCACCGAGGAGCACTGGCTGCGCGCGCCGCGCCACGACAACCGGCACACGCACGGCACGGGCTGCACCCTCGCGTCCGCGATCGCCTCGCACCTCGCACGGGGGCGGTCCGTCCCGGAGGCGGTGACGGCCGCCAAGGAGTACGTCACCGGCGCGATCGCCGCCGGCTTCGCACTCGGCGCCGGGATCGGCCCCGTCGACCACGCCTGGTCCCTCACCCGCCGCGCCCCCGAGGCCACGGCCACTCCGGAAGCTCGAGGTCCGTCGCCGACTTCTCGGTGACCCTCCGCAGGAACGCCGCCATCGGCCGGGAGGCGAGCAGCCGGCACATCCGGTCCCGGCCGCGGATCCGCCGCTCGGCGGCCGGTGCGAAGAACGGGCCCGCGTTCGTGGTCCCCTACCCGGCGTCCCCGAGCAGCGCCCCCCGGCCGTGGGTGAGCCGGTCGAGGTGGATCTGGGCGATCGCGTCGAAGTACAGCTCGTCGGCCCCCTCCAGCGCCCGGAGCACGGTCGGCCCCCGTCCGGCCGGTCGAAGCGGTGGACGTCGACGGCGTCCGGCGCCGTACAGGCCCTCGGTCGGTCGAGCAGCAGCAGGGCGCAGGGGCCCGGAGTCCGTCAGGTCAGCCTGCTGTCAGGTACGGCAAAAAGCCGGCCCACCGAGGTGGACCGGCCAGATGCAGCGAACCAGCATGGCCGCGCACTCAGCAGTGCGTCAGCGCGAGACCTTGCCGGCCTTGATGCACGAGGTGCAAGCGTTCACGCGCTTCGGCGTCCCGCCGACCACGGTACGCACACGCTGGATGTTCGGGTTCCAGCGGCGGGACGTACGGCGGTGCGAGTGCGAGATGTTGTTGCCGAAGCCCGGCCCCTTGCCGCAGACGTCGCAGTTGGCAGCCACGGGTCACTCCAAAGACTTCAGATGCACTTACGGTTGGATCCCGGCATGCCGGGATCGAGATCGCAGGATCAAAGATCTGAGTGGCGTAGCCAGGGGAATGGCCCGATGGGATCGGGCAACCGGAGCAGCATACAACGACTGCGCCAGTAGAACGAAACTACCACGGCTGCTCTACGCTGCGTGCAGTCCAGCAGCTCAGGGAGGCGCAGGTGGCGCAGGTGCCGCAGACATTCTTCGATGCTCTCGCGGTGCGCACCTGGTGCTCGCTCGCGCTCACGGCACTGGGCCGCGCGCGCGAGGAGATCGACGCGATCAACGTCTACCCCGTCGCGGACGGCGACACCGGCACCAACCTCTATCTGACCATCGAGTCCGCCACGACCGCCGTGGAGGCCGTGTTCGCGGGCCACGAGACCGCTCCGGCCGCCGTGCGCAGCCCGTCCCTCGCCGACGCCGCGCGCGCGATGGCGCACGGCGCGCTCATAGGGGCGCGCGGGAACTCGGGGACGATCCTCGCCCAGCTCCTGCGCGGCATGGCCCAGGTCCTCGCCGAGGAGGGTGAGGCCTCTCACACCGACGGGGACGGACTGCGGCTCGCCCTGCGGCGCGCCGCCGACTCCGCCCGCCAGGCCGTCGCCCACCCCGTCGAGGGCACGGTCCTCTCCGTCGCCTCGGCCGCCGCCGACGCCGCCGCGGGCACCGGGGGCGACTGCGGGACCGTCGCCCGCGCCGCCTACCGGGGGGCGTGCGCGGCCCTGGCCGCGACCCCGGCCCAGCTCACCGTCCTGGAACACGCCGGGGTGGTCGACGCCGGCGGGCGGGGACTGGTCGCCGTCCTGGCGGCGCTGGTGGAGACGTTCACGGGAGAGGCACCGGTGTTCTCCGGGCTCTCCGGGGGAGCCGTGCACGCGCGCGAGGAGGCCGGTCCTGAGCCGGGCGCCGCGGACTGCGCCGACACCCCGGGCGGCGCGGACGGGCCCGCCTTCGAGGTGATCTACCTCCTGGAGGCCGAGGACCCGGCCGTCGCCCGGCTGCGGCTGCGGCTGGACGCCCTCGGGGACTCCCTCGTCGTGGTCGGCGGCGACGGCCTGTGGAACGTCCACGTCCATGTGGACGACGCGGGCGCCGCCGTCGAGGCGGGCGTCGAGGCCGGACGGCCCTACCGGATCCGCATCACCCACTTCGGCGCCGGTGACGCCCACGCGCGCGGGGGCGACCGTCCGGTCCGCGAGCGCGTCCAGCGGGCCGTCGTCGCCGTCGTGCCCGGCGAGGGCCTGGCCGGCCTGTACAGCGAGGCGGGCGCGACCACCGTCCTCGCCCGCCCCGGGGAGCCGCCCGCCAGCGGGGAACTGGTGGAGGCCGTACGACGGGCCCACGCGCGCGAGGTCGTCCTGCTGCCCAACGACGCCGATCTGCGTCACACCGCCGCCGCGGCCGCCGAACAGGCCCGCTCGGAAGGCATCCGGGTGGCCCTGATCCCCACCCGCTCCGCCGTCCAGGGCATCGCCGCGCTCGCCGTGCACGAGGCCGGCCGCCGCTTCGACGAGGACGTCGTCTCCATGACCTCCGCGGCCGGCGCCACCCGCTACGCCGAGGTCGCCGTCGCCGAGCGCCAGTCGTGGACCATGGCCGGCATCTGCCAGGCCGGCGACGTCCTCGGGCTCATCGACGGCGACGTCGCCGTCATCGGCGCCGACGTCATCGCCACCGCCGAGCGCACCCTGGACCGCATGCTCTCGGCGGGCGGCGAACTGGTCACCCTGGTGCTCGGCGACGACGCCCCCGAGGGCATCGCCGAACGCCTGGAGACCCGGGTGCGGGAGGCCTACCTCGCCGTCGACACGGTCGTCCACCGCGGCGGACGGCAGGGCGCGCTGCTGCTGATCGGCGTCGAGTAGCCGTTACGCGCCGGACTCGTCGGGCTGCTCCAACGCCACCTGCAACAGCTGCTCCGCCTCGGCCCGCCGGGCCGCGACCGTCCCGTCGTCGTCTCCCGGGCCCTCCCCGTCACCGTTCCCGGTCTCGTCGTCGTACCCCTCCGCGTACGCCCGCAGCACCGCACGCGCGCGTGCCGCCGCCTCCGCCGGCCGGCCCAGGTCGGTCTCCAGCCAGCCCGCGGCCAGCTCGGCCGCGGTCCGCGCGTGCAGCGCGTCGCCGTCCAGCGCGACGAACACCGCGACCGCCTCCGCCATCTGCGACAACGCCTCCTCCAGGGCGCCCCGGATCGAGTCGTCGTCGGCGTCCTCCGCGGCTGAGCGGGCCAGCAGGTCCCCGAACTGGCGGTGGGTGTGGCCGAGTTCGTCGACCAGCCGCAACCGTGCCTCCTCCTCGTCGTCCTCCACCACGGCGAGCGCGTCCACGCACTCCTCCACCGCGCCGGCCATCAGCGCCCGCGCCCCCTCCGTCCCGTCCTCGGTCCGCAGCGCCAGCCACGCCCGGGCGCGCAGCGAACGCACCAGCCCGTGCACGTTGCCCAGAGCACGCCACAGCTCACCCGCACGCACGTACGCCCGGTCCGCCTCCTCGTGCAGCCCCGCCTGCCCCAGGGACTCGGCGGCCAGATGCGCGAGCGTCGCGTGGTCGTGCTGCTCGGGCCAGTGGCGGGCGATCTCGGCGGCCTGGAGCCGGCGCTCGGCGGCGTCCCGGTGCTCGCCCAGCTCGCTCAGACAGTCGCCCAGCCACCACTGCGTCTGGACCACCGCCCCGTCACCGTGCGTCTCCTCCCGCAGATCGGCCAGCGCCGACTCCAGCACCTCCGCGGCCTCCGCCCAGCGCCCCAGCCGGACCAGATACCCGCCGAGCTGGTGGCGCGCCCACGCACCGAACGTCGGGCCCTCGCCCGCCTCGTCGGCCCAGTGCGCCGCCTCCAGGGCGTGCTCCGCGGCCTCCGCCGCCTCCCCCCGCTCCCCGACGACCTCGGCGAGCTGAAGATGCAGCTGGGCCCGCCCGACCGGCTCCAGCACGGGCCCGCCGTGCTCCAGGGCCGCCCGCAGCGCCCGCTCCGCCTCCGCCATGTCGCCCAGATGGTGCGCGAGACCCGCCAGCCGGGCCTCGTACTCACACGCGAACCACGGCAGCCCCGCCCCGGTGAACTCCGCCGCGGCCCGCGCGAACAGCTGGGCGCCCGTCTCGACGTCCCCGGAGTGCGTCGCGAGCTCCCCGAGCATCGCGTGCCCCTCGGCCAGCCGCGCGGTCAGCCGCACATCGTCCCCGGTCCGCCCCTCGACCAGTGCGAGCAGCTCCCGTACGGCCGCCTCCGCCTCGCCCAGGACCGTCTCCGCCATCGGCCCGTCGGCCTCGTGGACCCGCCGCATCAGGATCCGCGCCCGCGCCATCAGCACCCCCGCCGCCTGCCGCACCTGGGTGCCGCCCTCGGCGTACAGCGCCAGCACGTCGTCGTACGGCCCGGCCACCGCCGCGAGCGCCTTGCCGACGTCCTCACCGGCGAGCGCACGGACGTACGCCCCCCGCGCGCGTGCCGCCAGCGACTCCCCGGGGTCCTCCGCCTCCGCGTACAGCTCCGCGGCCCGCTCGAACGTTTCCGCACCCTGCGGGCCCAGCGCGATCGCCTCGTGCTCGGCGATCTCCGCGCGGTCGCGCGCGTCCAGCGCGACCCCCTCCGTGCCCTCGGCCGCCCGCGCCACCGCCGCCCACGCCTCCACGGCCTGCGGCCGCAGCGTGTCCGACAGCCGCCGGGCCTCGGCGAGCAGCTCCGGCAGCTCGGACCCCGCCGGCTCCGCCGCCGCGGTCGGCACCGGCGCGCCCACCGCGGCCGGCCGCACCGCACGCACCCCCAGCGGCAGCCGCTCCACCAGCGGGCGCTGCGCCATCCGCGCGCGGGCCCGCTCACCGACGTACTCCGTGCCGTTGCGCTCGTCGAACCGCGCCGCCAGCGCCAGCGCCTCCCCGCGCGCGTGGGCCGCCAGCTCACCCGCCGTCCACTCCCGCCCGGCCGGACCCGGCACCCGCTCCCCGCCCAGACCGAGCGCCGACAGCCGCTCCGTCAGCAGCACCACGACACTCAGGAACTCCAGCTTGCTGCGCGGATGCCCGTCGTCCGTGAAGTACGCCGGCCGCTCCGCGAGCAGTTCGAGACCCCGCGCCTCGTTCCCGGTCAGCGCACAGAACTCGACGTGGTCCGCGTACGCGCCCCGCATGCTCTCCATCGGCCGCACCAGCCGGAAACCCCGCAGATGGTGGGCGCGCGCCTCCTCCAGCCGCCCCAGCCGCAGCAGCGGCACCAGCGACGAGGCCAGCACCGTGTGCGGCTCGTGCGCACAGGCGTACTCACCCTCCAGGACCGGCGCCCACACCCGCAGCGCCTCCTCGTCCCGGCCCCGCTCCGCCAGCCACCAGCCCTGGCCGTGCAGCTCGCACGCGTGACAGTCCGCCATCGCGTCCCGGTCCGCCGCCAGCCAGGCGGCGTACGCCCGCTCCGCGCGCGGGACGTCCCCCACGTGCGCGGCCACACTGAACTCGGCACTGCGCACCGCACGCTCCGAGTGCCCGGCCAGCCGGTAGCGGTGCTCCATCTCGCCCAGCCACTTCTCCACCGACGCCAGCGGCACATGCGGCTGGTCGAGCATCCCGGCCGACATCCACTTGAAGACCCAGTGCAATGAATGCGTCTCGTAGTCGTCGAAGTCCCCGGGCCGCTCGTCCCACAGGCGCAGCAGCCGCGCGAACGGGACGAACATCTTGTCCTTCTCGGAGCTGTAGTTGTAGACCTTCAGCTGGTGCCCGAGCGCCTCGATCACCGCCAGCGGGATGTTCAGCCTCTCGGCCTCCGCCAGCAACCGCTCCGCGCGCGCGTTGCGAGCCGGACCCTCCGGCTGCTCGCCGTTCTCCGCCATCGCCCGGCGGAGCGCGTCGAAGTCCCTGATCTCACTCATCGGTGGTCGTCCTCCCCGTGTGCGGACTCCCCGTGCGTGGCCCACTCCAGAAGGCCGATGAACGCCCGGTTCAGCAAGGCCGAGTCCGCGGGCCTGAGCGGCCGCTGCGCCATCAGCAGCGCCTGCCCGTACAGGGACTCCGTGGCGGTGCCGATCAGTTCCGCCTCCCGCAGCGAACTGATCCGCCGGATCAGCGGGTTGAGATGGTTCAGCACCAGCCGCGCGCGGGGGGCCCCGCCGCGCAGCGAGCCCAGGATGCCCGCCCACAGATCGTCGGCCTGCGCCTCGGCCTCCGCCCGCGCCTGCTCGTGCCGCGCCGCCCGGTCGTCCAGGTGCAGCGCGGGCACCGACAGCGGATGGAACGCCCGCAGGACGACATCACAGCCCAACGGGTCCAGCTTCGCCCGCGCGGCCGCCAGGAACCCCGCCAGCGCCAGTTCCTCCGCCGGGTCCACCGCGTCCAGATGCGCCGTCACGGTGTCCGCGTCCAGCTCGGCGACCACCGTCCCCGGCCGCACCGACGGCAGCGCCTCGACCAGCTCGCTGTCGTACGTGTAACCGCCGTTGACCACCCCGACGCCCTGCGCGGCCGCGATCGGCGCCACCTGCCGGAACTCCTCCACCGTCCGCGTGAAGTGCACCACCGGGTGCCGCTGCGCGAACTCCTCCAGCGACAGCTGCCCGTCGCTCGTCTCGAACGGCAGCCACGGCAGCATGGTCCGCAGCATCTCCGGGTCGTGCCGCGCCAGCGACTTCACCCCCAGGTGGTGCACGGCCAGGAACGCCGAGAGCCGCTCCGGATCACCCGCCGCGAGCCCCGTCAGCCAGGCCCGGATCCGCTCCCCGAGCGCCTCCCGCACGGCGGCCAGCGTCTCGTCCTCGTACAGCGCCTCGCGCGAGGCCGTCGGCCGCAGACTGTCCGTGTCCAGCACACAGCGCACGAAGAACGCCCAGTCGGGCAGCAGCTGTTCGGCCCGTTCGGTCAGCAGCATGCCCTTCAGGTGCACCCGGTGCGTGGCCCGCTGGGCAGGACTCACGGCCGCCGGCAGCACGTACGCCACCCCGCGGATCCCCGCCAGCGGCACGTCCAGCTCGATCGTGTCCAACGGCGTGAACCCGAACAGCCCCTGGCAGTGCCGGGCCAGCGCCACCCGCCGGTTCGCGGGGGAGGGGTACGGCCGGTCCCAGGGCGCCGGCAGATCGGTGACCGCCTCCTCGCCCACCCGGACGTCGTAGGGCAGCAGCGAGCCGAAGTCCCGCGCCAGCTTCAGCACGCGCTCCTCGGTGAGCCACTCCCCGGCCCCGGCGCGCGCCACCAGCTGCACGGTGGTGCCCGGCTCGGGCCGTTCGTCGTGCGGCAGGGTCCGCACGGTGTACGAACCGTCGTCGCGCGCCATCCACTCCACGGGCGGCGCGGCGGGCGTACGGGCACTGCGGCTGACGACCCGGATCCGCTCGGCGACCACGAAACAGGCCAGCAGCCCGATGCCGAACTGCCCGAGGAAGTCGGAGCGCGCCTCCTGGAGGCCCTCCGCCCGCTTGGAGCTGCGCCCGATGGTCGCCAGCAGGTCGTGCACATCGGCCTCGGTGAGCCCGACGCCGGAGTCCTCCACCCGCAGGGTCCCGCCCGAGGCGTACAGCCTGACCCGTGCCGGGGCGCCGGGCTCCTCGGCCCGCCGGGCGGTGATGGCGTCCACGGCGTTCTGCAGCAGTTCCCGCAGATAGACCTTGGGGCTGGAGTAGAGGTGATGGGACAGCAGGTCCACCAGACCACGCAGGTCGACCTGGAACGTGTGAGGTGACGGTGATGCCTGTGATGACTGTGAGGTCTGGGAGTCCATCGCTGCAGCGCCGCGAAGTGGGGACGAGCACGGCGCGGGGTCGGGCGGTCCCGGTGGGGCGGTGACCGCGGATGATGGCCGGAGGCGCGTCATCCTAGAGCCCGAACGAGCCGTCTGACCAGGTGTTTCAGGACACGTATCGAGCAATGTCAGTGGCGTGGTGTGCAATGGATCTCGTGCCCGCACTCGAAGAACCACTGAAAAAGGTGCTCGGCCCACCGACCGCGAAGGTGATGGCCGAACACCTAGGCCTGCACACCGTCGGCGACCTCCTGCACCACTATCCCCGCAGATACGAGGAGCGCGGCCAGCTCACCCACCTGGCCGACCTCCCCATGGACGAGCACGTCACGGTGGTCGCCATGGTCGCCGACGCCCGGCTGCTCTCCTACGCCTCGGCCAAGGCTCCCCGCGGCAAGGGACAGCGGCTGGAAGTCACCATCACCGACGGCAGTGGCCGAGTCCAGCTGGTCTTCTTCGGCAGCGGCGTCCACAAACCCCACAAGGACCTCCTGCCGGGCACCCGCGCGATGTTCGCCGGCAAGGTCTCCGTATTCAACCGCCGCATCCAACTGATGCATCCGGCGTACGAATTGCTGCGCGCCGACAGCGACGAGACCGTGGAGACCTGGGCGGGCGCCCTGATTCCCCTCTACCCGGCGACGGCCAAACTGGAGTCCTGGAAGATCGGCAAGGCGATTCAGACCGTCCTGCCCAGCGCCCAGGAGGCCGTCGACCCCCTCCCGCCCGCCCTGCGCGAGGGCCGCGGCCTGGTCACCCTCCCCGAGGCCCTCCTCAAGATCCACCGCCCCCACACCAAGGCCGACATCGCCGACGCCCGCGCCCGCCTCAAGTGGGACGAGGCCTTCGTCCTCCAGGTCGCCCTGGCCCGCCGCCGGCACGCCGACGCCCAACTCCCCGCCGTCCCGCGCCGCCCGTCCCCCGACGGCCTCCTCACCGCCTTCGACGACCGCCTCCCCTTCACCCTCACGGAGGGCCAGCGGAAGGTCTCCAGGGAGATCTTCGCCGACCTCGCCACGGCCCACCCGATGCACCGCCTCCTCCAGGGCGAGGTCGGCTCGGGCAAAACCATGGTGGCCCTGCGCGCCATGCTCGCCGTCGTCGACGCCGGGGGACAGGCCGCCATGCTGGCGCCCACCGAGGTGCTCGCCCAGCAGCATCACCGCTCGATCGTGGAGATGATGGGCGAGCTGGCCGAGGGCGGCATGCTGGGCGGTGCCGAGCGGGCCACCAAGGTCGTGCTGCTGACCGGCTCCATGGGCGCCGCCGGCCGCCGCCAGGCCCTGCTCGACCTGGTCACCGGCGAGGCCGGCATCGTCATCGGCACCCACGCGCTCATCGAGGACAAGGTCCAGTTCCACGACCTGGGCCTGGTCGTGGTCGACGAGCAGCACCGCTTCGGCGTCGAGCAGCGCGACGCCCTGCGCGGCAAGGGCAAACAGCCCCCGCACCTCCTCGTCATGACGGCCACCCCCATCCCGCGCACGGTCGCGATGACCGTCTTCGGCGATCTGGAGACCTCCGTCCTCGACCAGCTCCCGGCCGGCCGCTCACCCATCGCCAGCCATGTGGTCCCCGCCGCCGACAAACCCCACTTCCTGGCCCGCGCCTGGGAACGGGTGCGCGAGGAGGTGCAGAACGGCCATCAGGCGTACGTCGTCTGCCCCCGCATCGGTGACGAGGAGGAGGACCCCAAGAAGGCCAGGAAGTCGGCGGAGGACGAGGCCGAGAAACGCCCCCCGCTCGCCGTCCTGGACGTGGCCGACCACCTCTCCAAGGGCCCCCTGCACGGCCTCCGGGTCGAGGTGCTCCACGGCCGGATGCACCCCGACGACAAGGACGCCGTCATGTGCCGCTTCGCCGCCGGGGACACCCATGTCCTGGTCGCCACGACCGTCATCGAGGTCGGCGTCAACGTCCCGAACGCCACCGCCATGGTGATCATGGACGCCGACCGCTTCGGCGTCTCCCAGCTCCACCAGCTCCGAGGCCGCGTCGGCCGGGGCTCCGCCGCCGGACTCTGCCTCCTGGTCACCGAGATGCCCGAGGCCAGCGCCGCCCGCCAGCGGCTGAACGCCGTCGCCTCCACCCTCGACGGCTTCGAACTCTCCCGCCTCGACCTCGAACAGCGCCGCGAGGGCGACGTCCTCGGCCAGGCCCAGTCCGGCGCCCGCACCTCGCTCCGCGTCCTGGCGGTGATCGAGGACGAGGAGGTCATCGCGGAGGCGAGGGAGGAGGCGGTCGCGGTGGTCGCCGCCGATCCCGAACTGACGGGACTCCCGGGCCTGCGCACGGCCCTGGACGCCCTGTTGGACGAGGAGAGAGAGCAGTACCTGGACAAGGGGTGAAGGGCGGTTCCGGTCAGGGGCGCGGGGAACTGCGCGAGCAACCACGACGGACCTGCTGCCAGACTGAATCCGAAACCACCCTCGACCAAGGACCAAAGATGACCCGCGTGATCGCCGGCAAGGCCGGCGGACGCCGCCTCGCCGTCCCGCCGGGGACCGGCACCCGGCCCACCTCGGACCGCGCCCGGGAAGGCCTCCTCTCCACCTGGCAGTCCCTCCTCGGCGGCCCCCTCGACGGCGAACGCGTCCTCGACCTCTACGCCGGATCAGGGGCGGTGGGACTGGAGGCCCTCTCCCGGGGCGCGAGCCACACCCTCCTCGTGGAGGCCGACGCCCGCGCCGCCCGCGTCATCCGCGAGAACGTGCGAAACCTCGCCCTCCCCGGCGCCGAGGTCCGCGCGGGCAAGGCGCACCAAGTGATCCAGACGGCGCCCACGCAGCCGTACGACGTCGTCTTCCTGGACCCGCCCTACGCCGTCACGGACGACGATCTTCGGGAGATTCTCCTCACACTCCGCTCGGGGGGCTGGCTCGCGCCCGAGGCGCTCGTCACCGTGGAGCGCAGCACCAGAGGCGGTGAGTTCGGCTGGCCGGACGGTTTCGAAGCGCTCCGGGCCCGTCGTTACGGCGAGGGAACGTTTTGGTACGGTCGCGCCGCCTCTACGTGCGAAGACGCACGATGACCGGACCGGAGAGCGAGGGATCACAAGTGCGCCGCGCCGTCTGTCCCGGGTCGTTCGACCCGATCACCAACGGACATCTCGACATCATTTCCCGCGCCTCCCGTCTCTATGACGAGGTCTATGTCGCGGTCATGATCAACAAGTCGAAGAAGGGCCTCTTCGAGGTCGACGAGCGACTCGACCTGATCCGTCAGGTCACCGCCGAGTACGGCAACGTACGCGTGGAGGCCTTCCACGGCCTCCTCGTCGACTTCTGCAAGCAGCGCGACATCCCCGCCATCGTCAAGGGCCTGCGCGCGGTCAGCGACTTCGACTACGAACTGCAGATGGCCCAGATGAACAACGGGCTGTCCGGAGTCGAGACGCTCTTCGTACCGACCAACCCCACCTACAGCTTCCTGTCCTCCTCCCTGGTCAAGGAAGTGGCGACCTGGGGCGGCGACGTCTCCCACCTGGTCCCGCCGCTCGTCCTCGAGGCCCTCAACGAACGCCTGCGCAAGGACTGATGGGGCTACAGTCGTCCCGTCCGTCTCCAACACAGCTGTAGAGAGTGGCGAGCACCCGGTGGACGTACAGAAGAAGCTCGACGAGATCGTCACGGCGGTCTCCAGTGCCCGGTCGATGCCCATGTCGGCCTCGTGCGTGGTCAACCGCGCCGAGCTGCTCGCCCTGCTGGAAGAGGTGCGCGCGGCCCTGCCCGACTCGCTCGCCGAGGCCCGCGAGCTGATCGGCGACCGCGACCAGATGGTCGAGCAGGCCCGCCAGGAGGCCGACCGGATCATCTCCACCGCGCACGTCGAGCGCGGCTCGCTGATCTCCGACACCGAGATCGCCCGCCGCTCCCAGGCCGAGGCCGACCGGATCCTCGCCGAGGCCCGCCGGGAGGCCGAGGAGGTCCGCGCGGAGGCCGACGACTACGTCGACTCCAAGCTCGCCAACTTCGAGGTCGTCCTCACCAAGACCATCGGCTCGGTCGGCCGGGGCCGCGAGAAACTCCTGGGCACCGGTCCGGGGCTGGACGAGCAGGGCTACGTGGACCCGGAGGAGGACGACGCCCCCGAGCGCAGCCACGACCCCGAGACCCTGCGCCGGGACGCCGACACCTACGTCGACACCAAGCTGGGCGCCTTCGAGGCCGTCCTCACCAAGACCCTGGAAGCCGTCGGCAAGGGGCGGCAGAAGCTGCACGGGCGGATCGCCAGCGACGACCTCGGCGCCCTCGCCGACGACAACACGACCTTCCAGCACTCCTCCGACGCCGACTACCTCGCCGACCTCGCGGCCCTCGCCGAGCGGGACAACGCGGCCCCGGCCGCCGTCGGACAGGGGACGCCGCAGCCGTCGTACGAGGAACAGCCGGTCGCCTACGCCTACCCGCAGCAGGACCAGTACGGCTACGACCAGACGTACGCCCAGCAGGACCCGTACGGCTACCAGCAGGCGGATCCCTACGCGGTGGCGTCCTACCAGGGCTACGACGCCCAGCAGAGCGGCTACGACCCGCACCAGCAGTCCCACCAGCCCCAGCAGTCCCACCAGCCCCAGCAGGCCCAGCAGCCCCAGCAGGCCCAGCAGGCCCAGCAGGCCCAGCAGTCCTATGCCCTCGACGAGACCAGCCTCTTCGACACGGGCATGATCACGCCGGAGCAGCTGCGCGCCTACGAACAGGGCCGCGGGCTCTAGAACCCCCCGGATTGGGCTGTGGGCGAAAGCTCCAGTATCCTGGCTCTTCGGTCGCGAGTACGTCCGCGATCACCGCTGCCCGCAACACCGAAGGGCGGCGGCCCTCAGAGTTCGAAAGATCGAAAGCAGGAATGGCCCCCAACGCTCGCCTCGACCACCGCAACCCCCTCGTGTTCGACACGCACGAGCTGGGCCGGCGTCCCGGCGCGCTGCAGCGGCTGGCCCGCACGGTCGACGCTCCCAAGGACTTCGGCGTCCAGGGAGTCATCGGAGTGCCGGAAGGCGCCCCGGTGGAACTCGAACTCCGCCTCGAGTCGGTCATGGACGGGGTGCTCGTCACAGGCACCGCCCGTGCACGGGCCGAGGGGGAGTGCGTAAGGTGTCTGGAGCCGCTCGAGCTCGCTCTCGAAGCGGACTTCCAGGAGATGTTCTCGTACCCCGACGCCGACGACCGTGGCCGCGTGAAGGCGGAACCGGTCGACGACGCTGAGGACGACGAGGACACGCTCTTCCTCGAGGACGGCCTGTTCGACCTCGAACCCGTGCTGCGCGATGCGGTGGTGCTCGCACTGCCGATGCAGCCGGTGTGCCAGGACGACTGTCCCGGTCTGTGCTCCGAGTGCGGGGCCCGGCTGGCGGACGACCCGGACCACCATCACGACGCCGTCGACATCCGTTGGGCGGCACTGCAGGGACTCGCCGGTTCACTCGAAGACGGCGAGAAGGACGAGATGAGCGGCGCTGACGCGGAAGCGGGCGTCGACGAGAAGCAGGAGAAGTAGCCGTGGCTGTTCCGAAGCGGAAGATGTCGCGCAGCAACACGCGCCACCGCCGGTCGCAGTGGAAGGCTGCGGTCCCCACCCTGGTTGCGTGCGAGCGCTGCCACGAGCCCAAGCAGCAGCACATCGCGTGCCCGTCTTGCGGCACCTACAACAAGCGCCAGGTCCTCGAGGTCTGAGCGGCTGGTGAGAGGCTCCGTGTCTAGCCCCAAGAAGGCGGAAGACGCCATGGCGGATTCCACCGCCAAGAAAAAGGCGGACAGCACGGCCTCGTCCCACACGCTTCTGGAAGGGCGGCTCGGCTATCAGCTCGAGTCCGCCCTTCTGGTGCGTGCGCTGACCCACCGTTCCTACGCGTACGAGAACGGCGGTCTGCCGACGAACGAGCGGCTGGAGTTCCTCGGGGACTCCGTGCTCGGCCTCGTCGTCACGGACACGCTGTACCGCACCCACCCCGATCTCCCCGAGGGCCAGCTGGCCAAGCTTCGGGCCGCGGTGGTCAACTCGCGTGCGCTGGCGGAGGTCGGCCGTGGCCTCGACCTGGGCTCCTTCATCCGGCTCGGCCGGGGTGAAGAGGGCACGGGCGGCCGGGACAAGGCATCCATCCTCGCCGACACCCTTGAAGCGGTGATCGGTGCGGTCTATCTCGATCAGGGCCTCGACGCGGCCTCCGAACTGGTGCACCGCCTGTTCGACCCGCTCATCGAGAAGTCCTCGAACCTCGGTGCCGGCCTGGACTGGAAGACCAGTCTCCAGGAGCTCACCGCGACCGAAGGGCTCGGCGTGCCCGAGTACCTGGTCACGGAGACCGGTCCCGACCACGAGAAGACCTTCACTGCTGCCGCCCGCGTCGGAGGCGTCTCGTACGGCACCGGCACCGGCCGCAGCAAGAAGGAGGCGGAGCAGCAGGCCGCCGAGTCCGCCTGGCGGTCCATCCGGGCCGCGGCGGACGAGCGCGCCAAGGCGGCGAAGGCGGCCCAGGCCGCGGAAGCCGTCGAGGCCGACTCCGGCGCGGACTCCGAGTCCGCCTCCGCCTGATAGGAACACGACAGTACGGCGCCCGTCCCTCACCATCGAGGGGCGGGCTCCGCACATCCGGGGGATCGCCATGCCCGAGTTGCCCGAGGTCGAGGTCGTCCGGCGCGGTCTGGAGCGCTGGGTCGCCCAGCGCACGGTCGCCGACGCCGAGGTGCTGCACCCGCGAGCCGTACGCCGTCATCTCGCCGGTGCCGACGACTTCACGCACCGGCTCGAAGGCCATCGCATCGGCACTCCCAGCCGTCGCGGCAAGTACCTCTGGCTGCCGCTGGAGGACACCGGCCAGGCGATCCTCGCCCACCTCGGGATGAGCGGCCAGCTCCTGGTCCAGCCCCAGGGTTCACCCGACGAGAAGCACCTGCGCATCCGCGTCCGCTTCGCCGACGCGCTCGCCACCGAGCTCCGCTTCGTCGACCAGCGCACCTTCGGCGGTCTGTCGCTGCACGACACCACCCCCGACGGGCTGCCCGACGTCATCGGGCACATCGCCCGTGACCCCCTCGATCCGCTGTTCGACGACGAGGCCTTCCACCAGGCCCTGCGCCGCAAGCGGACCACGATCAAACGGGCCCTGCTCGACCAGTCGCTGATCAGCGGCGTCGGCAACATCTACGCGGACGAGGCCCTGTGGCGCTCGCGTCTGCACTACGACCGCCCGACGACCGGCTTCACCCGGCCCCGCACCCTGGAACTCCTCGGACACGTCCGGGACGTGATGAACGCGGCCCTCGCCGTCGGCGGCACCAGCTTCGACAGCCTGTACGTCAACGTCAACGGCGAGTCGGGCTACTTCGACCGCTCCCTGGACGCGTACGGCCGCGAGGGGCTGCCCTGCAAGCGGTGCGGCACCCCGATGCGCCGGCGCCCGTGGATGAACCGGTCCAGCTACTTCTGCCCGAGGTGTCAGAAGGTTCCGCGCGTGACGTCGTAGCGCTCCCGGGCCGCCAGGACGTCGTCCATCCGGCCCTCCACACAGTGGATGAGGGCCAGCAGCCGCTCGGCGACCTCGCGGCCGAGCGGGGTCAGTTCGTAGTCCACGCGCGGCGGGTTGGTCGGCTGGGCGTCACGGTGCACCAGTCCGTCGCGCTCCAGCGCGTGCAGGGTCTGGGAGAGCATCTTCTCGCTCACGCCGTCGATCCGGCGGCGCAGCTCGTTGAAGCGCAGCGATCCCTCGTACAGCGCCCCGAGCGTCAGGCCGCCCCAGCGGCCCGTGACGTGCTCCAGAGTGCCGCGCGAGGGGCAGGCCTTGGCGAACACGTTGAACGGGAGGTCCAGGTCCTCCGCGCGCTCCTGGGTGCTGGTCATGACATCAGCGTACGCGACAGCAGCGCTAACCGACAGGTTGCACTAACTAAAAGTTAGTGCTTTCCTTTGGTCACTGTCTCCGAGCTGCCCTTTCGAGGAGTTCCCATGTCGTTCACGCCCAAGCCCGTGGTTTCCGTCGCCTATCACTCCGGTTACGGCCACACGGTCGTCCTCGCCGAGGCGGTCCGCGCCGGTGCCGTCGAGGCGGGTGCCGAGGTGCATCTGATCAAGGTCGACGAGATCACCGAGGAGCAGTGGACCCTGCTCGACGGCTCGGACGCGATCGTGTTCGGCTCGCCCACGTACATGGGTACGGCGTCCGGTGCCTTTCACGCCTTCGCGGAGGCCACCTCCGCGCGCTGGGCCACCCAGGCCTGGAAGGACAAGCTCGCCGCCGGCTTCACCAACTCCGGCTCCAAGAGCGGCGACAAGCTGCACACGCTCCAGTTCTTCCAGATCCTGGCCGCTCAGCTGGGCATGCACTGGGTCAACCTCGGTCTGCTGCCCGGCTGGAACAGCAGCACCTCCTCCGAGCACGACCTCAACCGCCTCGGTGTGTTCCTCGGCGCGGCCGCGCAGACCAACGTCGACGAGGGCGCGGAGGCCGTCCACAAGGCCGATGCGGCCACGGCGGAGCACCTGGGCCGGCGGGTCGCCGAGACCGCGACGGTCTTCCTGGCCGGCCGGGCCCAGGCTGCATGATCGTTTCTGCGTGACGCTGGACGACCGCGGGTCTAGTACCCGAAGTCCTGGGTCCACCAAGGGCCGCCGGAGCCGAAGTGCACCCCGACGCCCAGCGTCTTGAAGTCGCAGTTCAGTATGTTCGCCTTGTGGCCGGGGCTGTTCATCCAGGCCTCCATGACGGCGGCCGCGTCGGCCTGGCCACGGGCTATGTTCTCGCCGCCGAGGCTGGATATGCCGGCCTTCTCGGCCCGGTCCCACGGGGTCAGCCCGTCGGGGTCGGTGTGGTCGAAGAAGCCCCGCGCGGCCATGTCGTCGCTGAACTTCTCGGCCAGCTCCGCCAGCGAGCTGTTCGCGGACACGGCGCTGCAGCCGACCTTGGCCCGCTCCTCGTTGACGAGCGCGAGCACCTCGGCCGCCGCCTGCGCCTCGGCCGAGACCGTCACGGCGGACTCGGACTTCTGGGGCGCCTTGGTGACCGTCTTCGCCTTCGAGGCGGCGGTCTCCGGCTCCTCCGAGGGGGTGACCTCGGGCTTCTTCTCGGCCGTCTTGCTCGGCGAGGCCGAGGCGGAGGACTTCGAGGCGGACGGGGTGGGCGAGGTCGAGGCCGAGGCGGAGCGGCCCGCGTCCCGGCCGGTCGAGGTGCCGGCGCGGCCGCTCTCGGCGGAGCCGGAGGTGCCGCCCTGTTCGGCGTTGGAGTTGCCGGGGGTGTCGGCGGCCTGCACGTTGTCGCCGGGGCCGGTGCCGCCGCCGAGCCGGTAGCTCTCCAGGCCGGGCACCACGCCGGTGGCCACCGCGACGGTGCCGAGGGCGACCGCGGCGGAGACGCCGAGCAGCCCCGCCTTGACCGGGGTGGCCGCCCTCTTCTTGCGGCGGCGGCCCGCCCCGCCCCGTCCGCCGCCGTCCGGCGTGAAGCCACCGGCCGCGAACCCGCCGTCCGTGAATCCGCCGTCCGTGAATCCGCCGTCCGTGAATCCGTCGGCGGTGAAGCCGGTGCCGTACCGCTCCTCCGTCGCGTACAGGTACTCCCTGCTTCTCGCGACGGTGTCGGCGTACGCCTCCGGGTTCAGGTACGGCGCGATGCCGAGCGTGTCGGGGCCGTCCCGATAGGAGTCCCAGGAGTCGGGGCCGTCCGGGTCCGAGCCGTGCGTCTGTGCGACCCCCGTGGCGCGGCTCGTGGCGGCGCGGCCGGCGGCGGAGCGTCGGTGGCGTCCCATGTCCTTGCCTTCCTCGTCCATCGGTCAACCCGTCTCATACGATCTTGGGCGTAACCCATCTCACCCGATCGAGTGAGTTTCATATGAGAATCATTGGGTCGGGACGGTACCGCATGGCGCCCGGGGAGGAAGTGCCCCGAGGGACATTGCCCGGTTAGGTTGCACCCATGAGCGAGGATGTGCGACTGGTCGCCTGGGTACGCGGACACGTCCAGGGTGTGGGTTTCCGCTGGTTCACACGGGCCAAGGCCCTGGAGATCGGCGGGCTGAGTGGCTTTGCTCTCAATGTGGCCGACGGCCGGGTCCAGGTGGTCGCCGAAGGGTCCAAGGAGGGCTGCGAAGGCCTGCTGGACTGGCTGACGGGTGACGACACGCCCGGACGCGTGGACGGTGTCACCGAGATATGGGACACACCGCGCGGCGGCTACGACGGCTTCGCGATCCGCTGACCGCCCCCGCGCCGGGCAGCCGCCGGGAGGGGGAGGGACGTGCCACCGGCATGTGCCCCGGAGGGAAAGGAGCAGGTGGTTGCCAAGAATCGCTTGCACTGGCATGCTCCGCAGGCAAGGATGATCGCCACGTCTCCAGGGCCCCGCGTCCGTCGCAGCGCCGCCGTCCCGGCCGCGCTCCGGAGGGTTGCCCGCCAATACGGGGCGTGATCGTGTTGACCGTCAAACTTTTTGGTGAGACGCTGAAAGCACCCCGCGCACCTAGCTGTTTGGCATGGATGAACGGCAGCACGAACAAGATCTAGCCAAGACCGCGGGTGCGAATCCCTCACGACCCACACCGCTTCGGTCGGTCACTCAGTGTGGAGGACCATCCATCATGGCAAAGGCGCTTCTCGGTTACGTCGGCGGCTCCGACCCGCGACTCCTCGCCGAGATGCGACGGCTCCAGCAGCGCGTCCAGGACCTGGAATCCGAGCTCGGACGAATCCAGGCCGAGAACGACGCGCTCACGGCTGCCGCTTCTCACGACAGGTTCATGGAGAGCATCGACGCACACCAGGCGGAGCCTGCGCTCACCTGATCGCTGCACCGCTCCACGACAGCACCACGCAGTGGTCGGGCGACTCGTCTCAACCGCGTCGGACCGCTAAGTTGTCAGAAGTTGCAAGGGACGCCTCGGCGTCCCTTCTTTCTTTCCCCCGCGCTGTGTGTGCCCGTCCCCGTCCGTCCAGCGCCCCGCCCCCTCGGTCTTCTTAACGTGTGGTGTGCCCTGTGCGTTCATGGGTGAAACCGCGGGGTCGCCGGGCGTTCATGGAGTGAGACACCCCCGGAAGGTAGAGTCCAGCGCCGTGCACCTCAAGGCCCTGACCCTCCGGGGGTTCAAGTCGTTCGCCTCGGCGACCACGCTCCGGTTCGAACCGGGGATCACGTGCGTCGTCGGTCCGAACGGCTCGGGCAAGTCCAATGTCGTGGACGCGCTCACCTGGGTCATGGGCGAGCACAGCGCCAAGTCACTGCGCGGCGGCAAGATGGAGGACGTCATCTTCGCCGGCACCACCGGCCGTCCCCCGCTCGGCCGCGCCGAGGTGTCCCTGACCATCGACAACTCAGACGGGGCCCTGCCCATCGAGTACACCGAGGTCACCATCACGCGGATCATGTTCCGCAACGGCGGCAGCGAGTACCAGATCAACGGCGACACCTGCCGCCTCCTCGACATCCAGGACCTGCTCTCCGACTCCGGCATCGGCCGCGAGATGCACGTCATCGTCGGCCAGGGCCAGCTCGACTCCGTGCTGCACGCCGACCCCATGGGCCGCCGCGCCTTCATCGAGGAGGCGGCCGGAGTCCTCAAGCACCGCAAGCGCAAGGAGAAGGCGCTCCGCAAGCTCGACGCGATGCAGGCCAACCTCGCGCGCGTGCAGGACCTCACCGACGAACTGCGCCGCCAGCTCAAGCCGCTGGGCCGCCAGGCGGCGGTCGCCCGCCGGGCCGCCGTGATCCAGGCCGACCTCCGGGACGCCCGCCTGCGCCTCCTCGCCGACGATCTCGTCCGGATGCGGGACGCGCTCCGGGCGGAGGTGGCCGACGAGGCCGCGCTCAAGGAACGCAAGGAGGCCGCCGAGCAGGAACTGCGCAAGGCCCTCCAGCGCGAGGCGCTCCTGGAGGACGAGGTCCGCCGGCTCTCCCCGCGCCTCCAGCGCGCCCAGCAGACCTGGTACGAGCTCTCCCAGCTCGCCGAACGCGTCCGCGGCACGGTCTCCCTCGCCGACGCCCGCGTGAAGAGCGCCACCTCCGCGCCCCCCGAGGAGCGGCGCGGCCGCGACCCCGAGGACATGGAGCGCGAGGCCGCCCGGGTCCGGGAACAGGAGGCCGAGCTGGAGGCCGCCCTCGAAGCGGCCCAGCACGCCCTCGACGACACCGTCGCCCACCGCGCCGACCTGGAACGCGAACTCGCCGTCGAGGAACGGCGGCTGAAGGACGTCGCCCGCGCCATCGCCGACCGCCGCGAGGGCCTTGCCCGGCTGAACGGCCAGGTCAACGCCGCCCGTTCGCGCGCCGCCTCCGCCCAGGCCGAGATCGACCGGCTGGCGGCGGCGAGGGACGAGGCCCAGGAGCGGGCGTTCGCGGCACAGGAGGAGTACGAGACCCTCCAGGCCGAGGTCGACGGCCTCGACGCGGACGACGCCGACCTCGCCGAGCAGCACGACGCGGCGAAACGCCGCCTCACCGAGGCCGAGGCCGCCCTCACCGCGGCCCGCGAGGCGGCCACCGCGGCGGAACGCGAACGCGCCGCGACGCGAGCCCGCCATGAGGCTCTGGCGCTGGGCCTGAGGCGGAAGGACGGCACGGGAGTACTGCTGGGGGCACGGCTCACCGGAGTCCTGGGCCCAGCGGCGGAGCTGTTGACGGTGACACCGGGCTATGAAGTGGCCCTGGCAGCGGCGTTCGGGGCGGCGGCGGACGCTCTGGCCGTGGCTTCTCCGTCGGCCGCGGCCGACGCGATCCGGTTGCTGCGCAAGCAGGACGGGGGCCGAGCGGCTCTGTTGCTGGCGGGCGACGACGCGCCCCAAAGGGGCGCGGGGCTGTACCCATATGCGGCTTCGCCGCGGGGCGCGACCAGCCACAACGAACCCGCAGACGCCCAACAACGCCACGCAGCCGATTTCGTCCGCGCACCTTCCGACCTGATGCCCGCCGTACGCCGTCTCCTCCACGACATCGTCGTCGTCGGCACCCTGGAGGACGCGGAGGAGCTGGTCTACCGGCACCCCGAACTGACAGCGGTCACCGCCGAAGGCGACCTCCTCGGCGCCCACTTCGCCCACGGCGGTTCCGCCGGCGCCCCGAGCCTGCTGGAGGTGCAGGCCTCCGTGGACGAGGCGGCCGTACAGCTGGAGGAGCTGGCCGTACGGTGCGAGGAGCTCACCCTGGCCCAGCAGACGGCCGGCACCCGGCGCAAGGAGAGCGCCGCGCAGGTCGAGGAGCTGGGGGAGCGGCGCCGGGCCGCCGACCGGGAGAAGTCGGCCGTGGCACAGCAGCTCGGCCGGCTCGCGGGCCAGGCGCGCGGTGCCGCCGGGGAGGCCGAGCGGTCCACGGCCGCCGCCGCCCGTGCGCAGGACGCGCTCGACCGCGCGCTGGAGGAGGCGGAGGAACTCGCCGAACGGCTGGCCGTGGCCGAGGAGATGCCCGTCGAGGAGGAGCCCGACACCTCGGTGCGCGACCGGCTCGCCGCCGACGGCGCGAATGCCCGCCAGACCGAGATGGAGGCGCGGCTCCAGGTCCGTACGCACGAGGAGCGGGTGAAGGGACTGGCCGGCCGGGCCGACTCGCTCGACCGGGCCGCCCGCGCGGAACGCGAGGCACGCGCGCGTGCCGAACAGCGGCGGGCCCGGCTGCGCCACGAGGCCGCCGTCGCCGAGGCCGTCGCCTCGGCCACCCGCCAGCTGCTCGCGCACGTCGAGGTGTCCCTCGGCCGCGCGCAGGCGGAGCGGGCCGCCGCCGAGGCCGCCAAGGCGCGCCGGGAGCAGGAGCTGGCCGCGGCCCGCACCGCCGGGCGCGACCTCAAGGCCGAGCTGGACAAGCTGACCGACTCGGTGCACCGCGGTGAGGTGCTCGGCGCCGAGAAGCGGATGCGGATCGAGCAGCTGGAGACCAAGGCGCTGGAGGAGCTGGGCGTGGAGCCCGAGGGGCTCGTCTCCGAGTACGGGCCCCATCAGCTCGTACCGCCGTCGCCGCCCGCCGAGGGCGAGGTGCTGCCGGAGGACCCGGAGCACCCCCGCAACCAGCCGGTGCCGTTCCGCCGCGCAGAGCAGGAGAAGCGGCTGAAGGCGGCCGAGCGGGCGTACCAGCAGCTCGGCAAGGTCAACCCGCTGGCGCTGGAGGAGTTCGCCGCGCTGGAGGAGCGTCACAAGTTCCTCAGCGAGCAGCTGGAGGACCTGAAGAAGACCCGCGCCGATCTCCTTCAGGTGGTGAAGGAGGTCGACGAGCGGGTCGAGCAGGTCTTCACCGAGGCGTTCCGGGACACGGCCCGGGAGTTCGAGGGCGTCTTCAGCCGGCTCTTCCCGGGCGGGGAGGGACGGCTGATCCTGACCGACCCGGACAACATGCTGACCACGGGCGTGGACGTGGAGGCCCGGCCGCCGGGCAAGAAGGTCAAGCGGCTCAGCCTGCTCTCCGGCGGGGAGCGGTCGCTGACGGCCGTCGCCATGCTGGTGTCGATCTTCAAGGCCCGGCCCAGCCCGTTCTACGTCATGGACGAGGTCGAGGCCGCTCTCGACGACACCAACCTCCAGCGGCTGATCCGCATCATGCAGGAGCTGCAGGAGTCCTCGCAGCTCATCGTGATCACCCACCAGAAGCGCACCATGGAGGTCGCCGACGCGCTGTACGGCGTGTCCATGCAGGGCGACGGGGTGTCGAAGGTGATCAGCCAGCGGCTGCGCTGACCCACCCGGCTACCCCGACTTCGCATCTTCACTCCTTGAACGCTTCCCCCTCATGCCTGCCTGTTTTCTCACATCACTCCGGCTAGTGATTTCAGAACTTGAAGGCATAGGGTCTGCATCATTGTTCTTGCCTTCAGGCAGCGTTGCCGATGGCCTTAGGAGTTGAACGTGACGAGCACAGCGCAGGCACAGAAGTCAGGAGCCGCAACGGCTCCTCCCGATCATCTCGGGCACGTCATCTTCATCGCGGCGGCGGCGGCGATGGGCGGATTCCTCTTCGGTTACGACAGCTCCGTGATCAACGGTGCCGTCGAGGCCATCCGGGACCGCTACGACATCGGTTCCGCCGCCCTCGCCCAGGTCATCGCCATCGCCCTGATCGGCTGTGCCATCGGCGCCGCGACCGCCGGCCGGATCGCCGACCGCATCGGCCGTATCCGGGTCATGCAGATCGCCGCCGCGCTGTTCACCGTGAGTGCCGTCGGTTCGGCGCTGCCGTTCGCGCTGTGGGACTTCGCCCTGTGGCGGGTCGTCGGCGGTTTCGCCATCGGCATGGCCTCCGTCATCGGCCCCGCCTACATCGCCGAGGTGGCTCCGCCCGCCTACCGCGGCCGGCTCGGCTCCTTCCAGCAGGCCGCGATCGTCATCGGCATCGCGGTGTCGCAGCTGGTCAACTGGGGGCTGGTGAACGCGGCCGACGGCGACCAGCGCGGACGGCTGATGGGCCTGGAGGCCTGGCAGGTCATGCTCGGCGTGATGGTCGTCCCGGCCGTCCTCTACGGCATGCTCTCCTTCGCCATCCCGGAGTCCCCGCGCTTCCTGATCTCCGTCGGCAAGCGGGAACGGGCCCGGGAGATCCTCGCCGAGGTCGAGGGCGAGAGCGGCGATCTGGACGCCCGGGTCGCCGAGATCGAGCACGCCATGAACCGCGAGCACCGCTCCACGTTCAAGGACCTGCTCGGCGGCGCTTTCTTCTTCAAGCCGATCGTCTGGATCGGCATCGGCCTCTCCGTCTTCCAGCAGTTCGTCGGCATCAACGTCGCGTTCTACTACTCCTCGACGCTGTGGCAGTCGGTCGGCGTCGACCCGGCGGAGTCGTTCTTCTACTCCTTCACCACGTCGATCATCAACATCGTCGGCACCGTCATCGCGATGATCTTCGTGGACCGCATCGGGCGCCGCCCGCTCGCGATCATCGGCTCGGTCGGCATGGTGGTCGGCCTCGCGCTGGAGGCCTGGGCCTTCTCCTACGACCTCGTCGACGGCAGGCTCCCGGCCGCCCAGGGGTGGACCGCCCTGGTCGCCGCCCATGTCTTCGTCCTCTTCTTCGCCCTGTCCTGGGGTGTGGTCGTCTGGGTCATGCTCGGCGAGATGTTCCCCAACAAGATCCGCGCCGCCGCGCTGGGCGTGGCCGCCTCCGCGCAGTGGATCGCGAACTGGGCCATCACCGCGAGCTTCCCGTCCCTCGCCGACTGGAACCTCTCCCTGACCTACGTCGTCTACGCGGCCTTCGCCGCCCTCTCGATCCCCTTCGTCCTCAGGTACGTCAAGGAGACGAAGGGCAAGGCCCTGGAGGAGATGGGCTGACCACCCTCCCCACAAGCCCGGGGAGAAGGGCTCAAACCCCGCCGCCCCTCTCCCCGCCCCACCCGCCGCCCCCGCTCCGGCCACCCCGGCGCGGGGGCGGCGGCGTAGGGTCCGGCACGGGCCACAGGGCTCGACCGGCTTGCCGCCCGACGCGGCTCAGCGCGGCTCGACGGCTTGCCGTCCGGCGCGGCTCGACGGGGCTCGACCGGCTTGCCGTCCGGCGCGGCTCGACGGCCTGGCCGCCCGGCGCAGGGCGCCGCGCCCCGCGGCAGGGCGCCGTCTCTTGCTGGTCACTGTGGTCCGGCGGTCGGCCCCTCTGGCGCGGGTGATCGCGGTCCGGTGGTAGGCCGTCAGGCGCGGGGCGGTCGCGGCTCGGCGGTCGCCCGTCAGGGGCGGGGCGCTGCGTCCGGCCCCGGTGTGCGTGACCTCGGCCCGGCGGTCTGTCCGGAGCGGACACTTCTGCCCGGCGGTCAGCGCAGCCCGACAGTCGCCGTCAGGTGTGGGTGCCGCGGCTCGGCGGTCGGCCGTCGTTTGCGGGTCGCTGCGGTCCGGCGGGCGGATCGCTGGCGCAGGTGATCGCGGTCCGGCGGTCGGCCGTCAGGGGGCGGGTCGCTGCGTCCGGTGGTCGGTCCTCCGGTGCAGGGGATCGCGGTCCGGTGGTCGGCCGTCAGGGGCGGGGTGCAGCGGCCCGAAAGCGTGCCGTCCGGTGCTGGTCACTGTGGTCCGGCGGTCGGCCCCTCTGGCGCGGGTGATCGCGGTCCGGTGGTCGGCCGTCCGGCGCGGGGCGGTCGCGGCTCGGCGGTCGCCCGTCAGGGGCGGGGCGCTGCGTCCGGTCCTCCGGTGTGCGTGACCTCGGCCCGGCGGTCTGTCCGGAGCGGACACTTCTGCCCGGCGGTCGGCGCAGCCCGACCGTCGCCGTCAGGTGTGGGTGCCGCGGCTCGACGGTCGGCGGTCGGATCGCCGGCGTGGGTGATCGCGATCCGGCCGTCGGCCGTCAGGGGCGGGTGCCGCGGCCCGGCAGTCGGCGGGCCTTGCGGGGCATCGCGGTCCGGTGGCCGGCCCTCGGCACAGGTGACCGCAGCCCCGTGGTCTGTTCGGCGTGGGGTGACGCGGGCGGGTCAGTCGGCCAGTGCCGGAAGTACCCGTTCCGTGAACAGGCGTAGGCTTCGCCAGCCCTCCTCCAGGGGCATTCCGCCTGCCAGTGGGTGCAGGACGAGGTTGTCGAGGTCCTGGGCCACGCACTCGTCCGGGGTGAGGATCCGGTAGACGCCCTCCGCGCGCAGCTCCTCGACCGTCGCCGCCCCCGAACGCACCGCCGAGCGGATCTCGCCGGACTGCCAGGAGGCGTAGGTCCGGGCCTCGTGGAGGAAGTGGCCGCCGTACTCGGCCCAGGCCCGGTCCGGGTCCTCCGCGATGTGGAGCAGGGGTGTCTCGGCGCCGGGCATCATCGTCCAGCCCTGCGTCCCGTACTCCACGAGCCGCTCCTTGTAGTACGTCTCCAGCTCCGGCAGGTGCGCGCTCGGGAAGAACGGCAGCCCGAGCCGGGCGGCCCGGCGGGCGGCGGCCTTCGAGGAACCGCCGACCAGCAGCAGGGGGTGCGGATCGGACGCCGGGCGCGGGGTGACCCGTACCGTACGGCCCCGGTACTCGAACTCCTCGCCGGTCCACGCCTTCAGCACGGTCTCCAGCAGCTCGTCCTGGAGCCGCCCGCGCCGCGTCCAGTCGACGCCCGCGCGGTCGTACTCCTCGCGCCGGTAGCCGATCCCGGCGACCGTGAGCAGCCGGCCGCCGCTGAGCAGGTCCAGGACCGCGATGTCCTCGGCCAGCCGCAGCGGGTCGTGCAGCGGGCCGATCACCGCCGACACCGTGACCGCCAGCCGCCGGGTCGCCCCCAGCACCGCCCCCGCGAAGACGAACGGCGACGGCAGCCAGTTGTTCTCGACGCCGTGGTGCTCCTCCGTCTGCACGGTGGTCACCCCGTGCTCGTCGGCGTACGCGGCCATCTCCAGCGCGGCCCGGTACCGGGCGCCCAGCTCGGCGGGGGAGGCGCCGGGCGCGACGAGGTTGAAACGGACGACGGTGACGGGCATGACGGGCCCCCTTCGGCGGATGTGGAGGGACCGTAGCTGACGGTGCGTCAGGTGGCCAGAGGTGCGAGACACCCGCCCCGGGGAGCCGGGCCGTCGCCGGGGGCGGGATGGATACTGGACGGGTTATGGAAACCGTCATCCTTGCTGTAGTCATCGCCGTGGTCGTGCTCGCGGTGCTCGGCGGGCTCGTCGTCGGCAGCCGGCGCAAGAAGCCGCTGCCCCCGCCGCCCCCCGCCGCGCCCGACATCACCGCGCCTCCGGCCGAGCCGCACGTCGGCGACGAGGCCGAGACGCCGCGCGAAGAACCGCGCCGCACGATCGAGGAGGTGGATCTTCCCGACGGCGGCCCGACCGGAGTCGCCGTCGAGGAACCGCCCGCCGTCGAGGCCCCGGAGATCGAGATCCCGGAGCCCACCGCGGGGCGTCTCGTACGCCTGCGCGCCCGTCTCTCCCGCTCCCAGAACGCCCTGGGCAAGGGGCTGCTCACGCTGCTCTCGCGCGAGCACCTCGACGACGACACCTGGGAGGAGATCGAGGACACCCTGCTCACCGCCGACGTCGGCGTCCTGCCCACCCAGGAGCTGGTGGACCGGCTGCGCGAGCGGGTGAAGGTGCTCGGCACCCGCACCCCCGACGAGCTGCGCGGCCTGCTGCGCGAGGAGCTGCTCAAGCTGGTCGGCACCGACGTCGACCGCACAGTGCGCACCGAGCCCGAGGACCGCAAGCCCGGCATCGTGATGGTCGTCGGCGTCAACGGCACCGGCAAGACCACCACCACCGGCAAGCTCGCCCGGGTGCTGGTCGCCGACGGCCGTACGGTCGTCCTCGGCGCCGCCGACACCTTCCGCGCCGCCGCCGCCGACCAGCTCCAGACCTGGGGCGAGCGGGTCGGCGCGCACACCGTGCGCGGGCCCGAGGCCGGCGACCCCGCCTCCGTCGCCTTCGACGCGGTGAAGGAGGGCAAGGAGATGGGGGTGGATGTCGTCCTCATCGACACGGCGGGCCGGCTGCACACCAAGACCGGGCTCATGGACGAGCTGGGCAAGGTCAAGCGGGTCGTCGAGAAGCACGCCCCGCTGGACGAGGTGCTGCTCGTCCTCGACGCCACCACCGGGCAGAACGGTCTGGTCCAGGCCCGGGTGTTCGCCGAGGTCGTCGACATCACCGGCATCGTGCTGACCAAGCTCGACGGCACCGCCAAGGGCGGCATCGTCGTCGCCGTCCAGCGCGAGCTGGGCGTCCCGGTCAAGCTCATCGGCCTCGGCGAGGGCGCGGACGACCTGGCGCCGTTCGAGCCGGAGGCGTTCGTTGACGCCCTCATCGGAGAATGACCCGCTCTTAACACCAGCGAGAAGCGCCCGCCCCCAGGTGCAGTGGGAGCGGGCGCTTCGCTGTGTACGGCCGTCTCGTACGGCTATGCGCGGGAGCGGTGTGCCACGTACGCCAGGGTGCCCAGCAGCAGCCGGGCCTCCGGGGGACGGGTGGCGGAGTCCAGGGCCGGGGGGCGCAGCCAGTGGACCGGGCCGAGGCCGCCGCGGTCGGAGGGCGGGGCCGTGACGTACGTACCGGGGCCGAGGCCGCGCAGGTCGAGGGCGGCCGGGTCGTCCCAGCCCATGCGGTAGAGGAGGCCGGTCAGTCCGGCGGCGGCGCCGGGGGCGACGAAGAACTGCGTGCGGCCCTCGGGGGTGGCGGTGACCGGACCGAGCGGCAGGCCCATGCGCTCCAGCCGGACCAGGGCGCGGCGCCCGGCGGGCCCGGCGACCTCGATCACGTCGAAGGCGCGCCCGACCGGCAGCATCACCGCGGCGCCCGGGAACTCCGCCCAGGCCCGTGTCACGTCGTCGAGGGTGGCGCCGGCCGGGACCGGGGCGGCGAACTCCAGGGGGTGGGCGCCGGGTGCGCGGCAGCCGGGGCGGCCGCAGGAGCAGACGCCGGCCGCGGCCCGGGCGCCCGGTACGACGTCCCAGCCCCACAGCCCTGTGAACTCGGCGACGGCGGTGCACTCGGACGAGCGACCGCGCCTGCGCGTGCCGGAGCGGATCTCGCGGATGCCGCCGATCGTGAAGCCCATGCCCCCTCCAACGGGTGTGCGGCGCCGGTGGTTACGTAACGGTCGCATGTCGTGACTCTGCGTGCTTTCGCTGCCCGTGGGCCGCCCGTCGCAGACGGCTTCCGGAAGCACGCCGGGTGGTGTGGTCGGCGACGCGCGCCCCTGAGTGCTTCCCTCCGCTCACCCCCACCCGTCCTGTGTCAAGTGAATCGCCTACGGGCCATCGGTAGTTCATTCGAAGGGGTGGCGAATGGTGGCGTTTCCGGGATCCTCGTGGCTGGGTCCGTGATCGTAGGATTACTTTGAGTGTGCGGGTCCTGGAGGCACATGCGTTTGCGGGTATGCCGGAGGCAAGTCGACTTTCCGTTCGAAGGGTGACAACTACCGGACGAGGGGCCGTATTTACCGGCATTCTGATAAGGCTTGGCGCACTCAGTGACAAGTGGTCTCAGGGATGGGGGCGTTCCAGTGAGCGGCAACGACGGAAGCGGGAGTAACGCTTCGCATGCGGACAAGCGCCCGAACGAGCTGCTCACCTCCTGGTTCGTGCGCAGCGGCTGGTCGAAGGGCGAACTGGCCCGGCAAGTCAACCGTCGTGCACGCCAGTTGGGCGCCAACCACATCTCCACGGACACCTCCCGCGTGCGCCGCTGGCTGGACGGCGAGAACCCCCGCGAGCCGATCCCCAGGATCCTCTCCGAGCTGTTCTCCGAGCGGTTCGGCTGTGTCGTCTCGATCGAGGACCTCGGTCTGCGCGCCACCCGCCAGGCACCCTCCGCGACCGGAGTCGACCTGCCCTGGACGGGACCGCAGGCGGTGGCCCTGCTCAGCGAGTTCTCGCGCAGCGACCTGATGCTGGCGCGGCGCGGCTTCCTCGGCACCTCGCTGGCGCTGTCCGCGGGCCCGTCCCTGATCGAGCCGATGCAGCGCTGGCTCGTCCCCACCCCGCCCGCCCCGCTCACGGAACCGGAGGCCGTGCCCACCAGCCGGGCCCGCGGCCGGCTCTCCAGGCCCGAGCTGGACCTGCTGGAGTCCACCACGGTGATGTTCCGCCAGTGGGACGCCCAGTGCGGCGGCGGACTGCGCCGCAAGGCCGTCGTCGGCCAGCTGCACGAGGTGACCGACCTCCTCCAGGAACCCCAGCCCGAGGCGACCTCCCGCAAGCTGTTCAAGGTCGCCGCCGAGCTGGCCGAACTCGCCGGCTGGATGAGCTACGACGTCGGGCTCCAGCCGACCGCCCAGAAGTACTTCGTGCTCGCCCTGCACGCCGCCAAGGAGGCCGGCGACCGGCCGCTCGGCTCGTACGTCCTGTCCAGCATGAGCCGCCAGATGATCCACCTGGGACGGCCCGAGGACGCGCTGGAGCTGATCCACCTCGCGCAGTACGGCAGCCGGGACTGCGCGAGCCCGCGCACCCAGTCCATGCTGTATGCGATGGAGGCCCGCGCCTACGCCAACATGGGCCAGCCGGGCCGGTGCAAACGGGCCGTGCGGATGGCCGAGGACACCTTCGCCGACGCCGACGACTGGGACGAGCCGGACCCCGACTGGATCCGCTTCTTCTCCGAGGCCGAGCTGTACGGCGAGAACAGCCACTCCTTCCGCGACCTCGCCTATGTCGCCGGCCGCAGCCCCGCCTACGCCTCCCTCGCCGAACCCCTGATGCAGAAGGCCGTACGCCTGTTCGCGGACGACGCCGACCACAAGCGGTCGTACGTGCTGAACCTCATCGGCATGGCCACCGTGCACCTGCTGCGCCAGGAGCCCGAGCAGAGCGCCACCCTGGCCGCCCAGGCCATGCAGGAGGCCAAGAAGGTCCGCTCCGAGCGGGTCAACACTCGTATTCGAAAGACCGTCGACAGCGCCGTCCGCGAGTTCGGCGACCTGACCGAGGTCGTGGACCTCACCGAGCGGCTCGCCATGGAGCTGCCGGAGACGGCCGAGGCCGTCTGACCCCCCGATCCACCCCTGATCCACCCCCCGAACCACTCGGCGAAACCCATGAACCCCGGCCGCGGCCGGCCTTCCCGAAGTGCCCGACTCGGCTCCCCCATGCCAGGTCATCGGAAGGCCGTCCGCGGCCGGTTTCCCTCCCCGAGGGAAGGTTGCGCCACGATAACGATCCGCTCGGCGAACATCAGCCAGTTCATCGACGCGTAACGCACCAGGCGCCTTCGTCACGGCGGCGAAACAACGAGGGGCTTCGACCGAAACCGCGCTGCGTCAATCTCATGGCGCATAACCGGCCCACCCCTCTTTTCCGCTCTGGCTTCCCGCACGGGGCCGTACTACCGACGAGGAGACGCCGATGGCACCAGCCATCACGCTTGCCGCAGACAAGCTGTCTGTGGCCAACACAGGTTTCATGCTCATCTGTTCCGCCCTGGTGCTGATCATGACCCCGGGCCTCGCCTTCTTCTACGGAGGCATGGTCCGCGTCAAGAGCACCCTCAACATGCTGATGATGAGCTTCATCAGCATGGGCATCGTCACGATCCTGTGGGTGCTGTACGGCTTCTCCATGGCGTTCGGTACGGACCACGGCTCGCTGATCGGCTGGGAGTCCGACTTCGTCGGATGGGCCGGCATCGACAAGGCGGACATCTGGTCCGGGTACACGATCCCGGTCTTCGCCTTCGCCGTCTTCCAGATGATGTTCGCGATCATCACCCCCGCCCTGATCAGCGGCGCCATCGCCGACCGCGTGAAGTTCTCCGCCTGGTCGATCTTCGTCGTCCTGTGGGCCACGGTCGTGTACTTCCCGGTCGCCCACTGGGTCTGGGGCACCGGCGGCTGGGCCTTCGACCTCGGCGTGATCGACTTCGCCGGTGGTACCGCGGTCCACATCAACGCGGGTGCCGCGGCGCTCGGCGTGATCCTGGTCATCGGCAAGCGCGTCGGCTTCAAGAAGGACCCGATGCGCCCGCACAGCCTCCCGCTGGTCATGCTCGGCGCCGGTCTGCTGTGGTTCGGCTGGTTCGGCTTCAACGCCGGCTCGTGGCTCGGCAACGACGACGGCGTCGGCTCCCTGATGTTCGTCAACACCCAGATCGCCACCGCCGCCGCCATGCTCGCCTGGCTCGTCTACGAGAAGATCCGCCACGGCGCGTTCACCACGCTGGGCGCCGCCTCCGGTGCGGTCGCCGGTCTGGTCGCCATCACCCCGTCCGGCGGCGCGGTCACCCCGATCGGCGCCATCGCGGTCGGCGCCGTCGCCGGTGTCCTGTGCGCCATGGCCGTCGGCCTGAAGTACAAGTTCGGCTACGACGACTCGCTCGACGTCGTCGGCGTCCACATGGTCGGCGGTGTCATCGGCTCCCTGCTGATCGGCTTCTTCGCCAGCGGCAAGGGCCAGTCCGACGTCAAGGGCCTCTTCTACGGCGGCGGCCTGGACCAGTTCTGGAAGCAGTGCGCCGGTGTCTTCGCCGTCCTCGCCTACTCCCTGATCGCCTCCGCGGTGCTCGCCTTCCTCCTCGACAAGACCATCGGCATGCGGGTCGACGAGGACGAGGAGATCTCCGGCATCGACCAGGCCGAGCACGCCGAGACCGCCTACGACTTCAGCGGTGCCGGTGGCGGTGCCGCCCGGGCCGCCGCGCCGACCGCCGTCGGTTCCGCGAGCAGCAAGAAGGTGGACGCATGAAGCTCATCACCGCCGTCGTCAAGCCCCACCGGCTCGACGAGATCAAGGAAGCCCTCCAGGCCTTCGGCGTGCACGGCCTGACGGTCACCGAGGCGAGCGGTTACGGTCGTCAGCGGGGACACACCGAGGTCTACCGCGGCGCCGAGTACACGGTCGACCTGGTCCCCAAGATCCGTATCGAGGTGCTGGCCGAGGACGACGACGCCGAGCAGCTGATCGACGTCATCGTCAAGGCGGCCCGCACCGGCAAGATCGGTGACGGCAAGGTCTGGTCCCTCCCGGTCGAGACGGCCGTCAGGGTCCGCACCGGCGAGCGCGGCCCGGACGCGCTCTGACCGCAGAACAGAACAGGAGTCGCTGGGTGACGGGCACGGACGTGCGAAACGAAACAGAGGACTCGGGACCCAGCGGCTATGCGGCGGCCCGGCTGCGCCTCCTCACCGAGGAGGCGCGGTCCGGGCCGCCGCGCCGTGCCGCCCTCTCCGCGCTCACGGACGACTGGCTGGCCGGACTGTTCACCGCGGCGGCCGAAGGGCTGGGCGGCGTCTCCCTGGTCGCCGTCGGCGGCTACGGCCGCGGCGAACTCTCCCCCCGCAGCGATCTCGACCTGCTGCTCCTGCACGACGGGAGCGACCCCAAGGCCGTCGCCGCCCTCGCCGACCGCCTCTGGTACCCGGTCTGGGACCTCGGCCTCGCCCTCGACCACTCGGTGCGCACCCCCGCCGAGGCCCGCAAGACCGCCGGGGAGGACCTCAAGGTCCACCTCGGTCTCCTCGACGCCCGCCATCTCGCCGGCGACCTCGCGCTGACCTCCGGACTGCGGACGACCGTCCTCGCCGACTGGCGCAACCAGGCCCCCAGACGCCTGCCCGAACTCCAGGAACTCTGCGCCGAGCGCGCCGAACGCCAGGGCGAGCTCCAGTACCTCCTGGAACCCGACCTCAAGGAGGCCCGCGGCGGCCTCAGGGACGCCACCGCGCTGCGTGCCGTCGCCGCCTCCTGGCTCGCCGACGCACCCCGCGAGGGCCTCGACGACGCCCGCAGCCGCCTCCTCGACGTCCGCGACGCCCTCCACCTGGCCACCGGCCGCGCCACCGACCGCCTCGCCCTCCAGGAACAGGACCAGGTCGCCGCCGGACTCGGCCTCCTCGACGCCGACACCCTCCTGCGGCAGGTCTACGAGGCCGCCCGCGTCATCTCGTACGCCAGCGACGTCACCTGGCGCGAAGTGGCTCGCGTGCTGCGCTCGCGCGCCGTACGGCCGCGGCTGCGCGCCATGCTCGGCGGCGGGAAGCCCGTCCCCGAGCGGTCCCCGCTAGCCGAGGGCGTCGTCGAACAGGACGGCGAGGTGGTGCTCGCCCGCGCCGCCCGCCCCGAACGCGACCCCGTCCTGCCGCTGCGCGCCGCGGCCGCCGCCGCCCAGGCCGGCCTCCCGCTCTCCCTGCACGCCGTACGGCGCCTCGCCGCCACCGTGCGCGCCCTGCCGACCCCCTGGCCGGCCGAGGCCCGCGAACAGCTGGTCACCCTGCTCGGCTCCGGCCGGCCCACCGTCGAGGTCTGGGAGGCGCTGGAGGCCGAGGGCCTGATCACCCGGCTGCTGCCCGACTGGGAGCGGGTGCGCTGCCGGCCGCAGCGCAACGCCGTACACATCTGGACCGTCGACCGGCACCTCATCGAGACCGCCGTCCGCGCCTCCGAGTTCACCCGCCGCGTCAGCCGCCCCGACCTCCTCCTGGTCTCCGCGCTGCTGCACGACATCGGCAAGGGCTGGCCCGGCGACCACTCGGTCGCGGGCGAGATCATCGTCAAGGACGTCGCCGCCCGCATCGGCTTCGACCGCGCGGACGTGGCCGTGCTCTCCTCCCTCGTACGGCACCACCTGCTGCTCGTGGAGACGGCGACCCGGCGCGACCTGGAGGACCCGGCCACGGTCCGCTCGGTCGCCGAGGCCGTCGGCACGCAGAGCACGCTCGAACTGCTGCACGCGCTCACCGAGGCGGACGCGCTGGCCACCGGGCCCGCCGCCTGGTCCTCCTGGCGGGGTTCGCTCGTGGCGGACCTGGTCAAGCGGGTCGGGGCGGTCCTCGCCGGGGACGAACCCGAGGAGCCGGACACCGCCGCGCCCACCGCCGAGCAGGAGCGGCTCGCCATCGAGGCGGTCGCCACCGGCAGCCCCGTACTGGCCCTGCGCGCCCAGACCGAACCGCCGGCCGACGCGGGGGAGCAGCCGGCCGGCGACCCCGAGCCGCTCGGCGTGGAACTGCTCATCGCCGTACCGGACCAGGAGGGCGTGCTGCCCGCGGTGGCCGGGGTGCTCGCCGTGCACCGGCTGACCGTGCGCACCGCCGAGCTGCGCGCCCTGGACCTGCCGGACGGCGTCGAGGGCTCCGTGCTGCTGCTGAACTGGCGGGTCGCCGCCGAGTACGGCTCGCTGCCCCAGGCCGCCCGGCTGCGCGCCGACCTCGTGCGCGCCCTCGACGGCTCCCTGGACATCGCGGGACGGCTCGCCGAGCGCGACGCGGCCTACCCCCGGCGCCGGGGCGTGGTCGCGCCACCGCCCCGGGTGACGGTCGCCCCGGCTGCCTCCCGGCACGCCACCGTCATCGAGGTCCGCGCCCAGGACGCGCCGGGACTGCTGTTCCGGATCGGCTCGGCCCTGGAGGACGCGGCGGTACGGGTGCGCAGCATGCACGTCAGCACCCTGGGCGCCAACGCCGTCGACGCCTTCTACGTCACCGGCGCGCAGGGGGCGCCGCTGCCGGTCGACGAGGCGGCGGCGGTGTCCCGCAAGCTGGAGGAGACCCTGCGGGGCTGACTCCGGCACACCCGCCGGACCGGGTCGCGGCACGACCGTGACCCGGTCTTGCCCGTCCGGGATACCCTTGAAGACGCTCCTACCGCCCCCGACCCCGAGGACCGACGCCGCCGTGTTCGATACTCTCTCCGATCGCCTCTCAGCGACTTTCAAGAACCTGCGCGGCAAGGGACGGCTCTCCGAGGCGGACATCGACGCCACCGCGCGCGAGATCCGCATCGCGCTCCTCGAGGCGGACGTGGCCCTCCCTGTCGTCCGCACCTTCATCAAGAACGTGAAGGAGCGCGCTCTCGAGGTCTCGGCCTCCCGGGCGCTGAACCCCGCCCAGCAGGTCCTGAAGATCGTCAACGAGGAACTCGTCACGATCCTCGGCGGGGAGACCCGACGGCTGCGCTTCGCCAAGCAGCCGCCCACCGTGATCATGCTGGCCGGTCTCCAGGGCGCCGGTAAGACCACTCTCGCGGGCAAGCTCGGCCGCTGGCTGAAGGAGCAGGGCCACTCGCCGCTGCTCGTCGCCTGCGACCTCCAGCGCCCCAACGCCGTCAACCAGCTCAGCGTCGTCGCCGAGCGCGCGGGCGTCGCGGTCTACGCGCCCCAGCCGGGCAACGGCGTCGGTGACCCCGTCCAGGTCGCCAAGGACTCCATCGAGTTCGCGAAGGCCAAGGTCCACGACATCGTGATCGTGGACACCGCCGGCCGCCTCGGCATCGACCAGGAGCTGATGCAGCAGGCCGCGGACATCCGCGACGCCGTCTCGCCCGACGAGATCCTCTTCGTCGTCGACGCGATGATCGGTCAGGACGCCGTCAACACCGCCGAGGCCTTCCGCGACGGCGTCGGCTTCGACGGCGTGGTGCTCTCCAAGCTCGACGGCGACGCCCGCGGCGGTGCGGCCCTGTCGATCCGCCAGGTCACCGGCAAGCCGATCATGTTCGCGTCGAACGGCGAGAAGCTCGACGACTTCGACGCCTTCCATCCGGACCGGATGGCCTCCCGCATCCTCGACATGGGTGACCTGCTCACCCTGATCGAGCAGGCGGAGAAGACGTTCAGTCAGGAAGAGGCCGAGAAGATGGCCTCCAAGCTGGCGTCGAAGAAGGGCCAGGACTTCACCCTGGACGACTTCCTGTCCCAGATGGAGCAGGTCAGGAAGATGGGCAGCATCAGCAAGCTGCTCGGCATGCTGCCCGGCATGGGGCAGATCAAGGACCAGATCAACAACCTCGACGAGCGGGACGTCGACCGCACCGCCGCGATCATCAAGTCGATGACCCCGGCCGAGCGCCAGGACCCCACGATCATCAACGGCTCGCGCCGCGCCCGTATCGCCAAGGGCTCCGGCGTCGAGGTCAGCGCGGTCAAGGGCCTGGTCGAGCGGTTCTTCGAGGCCCGCAAGATGATGTCCCGCATGGCCCAGGGCGGCGGTATGCCCGGCATGCCGGGGATCCCGGGCATGGGCGGCGGCCCCGGCCGGCAGAAGAAGCAGCCGAAGCAGGCCAAGGGCAAGCAGCGCTCCGGCAACCCGATGAAGCGCCGGCAGCAGGAGCTGGAGGAGGCCCAGCGCCGCGAGGCCCAGGCCCAGGGCGGCAACGCGTTCGGGGTGCCGCAGCAGGGCGCCCAGGACTTCGAGCTGCCCGACGAGTTCAAGAAGTTCATGGGCTGACGCCTTTCGGGTGTACGTCGCTGAGGGCGCCCTTCCGCCGGGAAGGGCGCCCTCACCGCATGCCGAGGTCCGGTGTCTGCCGTAACGTCCAGATATGAGCAATGCCGCTCCGCCGCGCAGGGCCCCCGACCAGCCATGGCGCTCCGAGGGCACCCCGGACGAGGGAACCCCGCCCCCCGGCGGCCCCGGTGGCAGACGCCCCCGGGGCCGCTGGTGGGGCCTCGCCGTCACCGCGGTGATCGTCTTCCTGATCGTCTACGTCGGACTGAACTACCTCGGCCAGGGCAACGAGCCGACCATCTCGTACACCGAGTTCAGCAAACAGGTCGACGAGGGCAACGTCGAGAAGATCTACTCCAAGGGCGACGCGATCCAGGGCGAGCTGAAGAAGGCCCGGGACAACCCCGACGACGACGGCACCTACACCCGGTTCAAGACACAGCGCCCCGCGTTCGCGGACGACGACCTCTGGCAGAACCTGAGCAGCCACGACGTCACGGTCACCGCCCGGCCGGTCGTGCAGCAGCGCAGTCTGCTCTCCAACCTGCTGATCTCGCTGATCCCGATCGTGCTGCTGGTCGCGGTGTGGGTCTTCTTCGCCCGCAGGTTCACCGGCGGCCTCGGCGGGGCCGGCGGCATGCTCGGCCGCAAGGCGCCGCCCAAACCCGTCGAGCTGCGGCCCGGCACCCAGCGCACCACCTTCGCCGACGTGGCCGGCATCGACGAGGTCAAGGGCGAGCTGGACGACGTCGTAGACTTCCTCGAACACCCGGACGCCTACCGCAGGATGGGCGCCAAGATGCCCCGAGGGGTGCTGCTCGCGGGCTCGCCCGGCACCGGCAAGACCCTGCTGGCCCGCGCGGTGGCCGGCGAGGCCGGGGTGCCGTTCTTCTCGGCCTCCGCGTCCGAGTTCATCGAGATGATCGTGGGCGTCGGCGCCTCCCGGGTCCGGGAACTGTTCGCCGAGGCCCGCAAGGTGGCCCCGTCGATCATCTTCATCGACGAGATCGACACCATCGGCCGGGTCCGCAGCGGCGGCGCGTCGGTGAGCGGTCACGACGAGCGCGAGCAGACGCTGAACCAGATCCTCACCGAGATGGACGGCTTCTCCGGTTCCGAGGGCGTGATCGTCATCGCGGCCACCAACCGCGCCGACATCCTGGACCCGGCGCTCACCCGGCCCGGCCGCTTCGACCGGGTCGTCAACGTCTCCCCGCCGGACCGCGGCGGACGCGAGGCGATCCTGCGCATCCACACCCGGGGGATCCCGCTCGCCCCGGACGTGGACCTGACCCAGGTGGCCCGCACCACCCCCGGTATGACAGGGGCGGATCTGGCCAATCTCGCCAACGAGGCCGCCCTCCTCGCCGTCAAGCGCAAACAGAGCCAGGTCACCCCGGCGCACCTGTCGGAAGCCCTGGAGAAGGTGCAGCTCGGAGCCGAACGCACCCTCGTGATGCCCGAGGAGGACCGCCGCCGCACCGCCTACCACGAGAGCGGCCACGCCCTCCTCGGCATGCTCCAGCCGGGCGCCGACCCGGTCCGCAAGGTCACCATCGTGCCGCGCGGCCGCGCCCTCGGCGTGACCATGTCGACCCCGGAGGTCGAGCGGTACGCGCACTCCGAGCAGTATCTGCGCGGCCGCATCATCGGCGCCCTCGGCGGGATGGCGGCCGAGGAGGTGATCTACGGGGTCGTCACGACCGGCGCCGAGAACGACCTCGAACAGGTCACCAACATCGCGCGCGGGATGGTCGCGCGCTGGGGCATGAGCGACCGGGTCGGCCGGCTCTCCGCCCTGCCCAGCGACGCGCAGCAGGCCTACGGCCTCGCCGCCGCACCCGCCACCCTCGACGTCATCGACGACGAGATGCGCCGGATCGTCGACGAGTGCTACGAGGAGGCGCTGACCAAACTCCGCGACCACCGCGGTCAGTTGGACGCCCTCGCCGAGGCGCTCCTGGAGCACGAGACCCTGGAGGAGGCCGACGCCTACCGCATCGCGGGGATCACCCGGCTGACGAAGGAGTCCGACGCCTAGGCATTCCGAAGCCTGGGCACAGGGAATTCACGCAGATCAGGGCGTCCGGGCGATCAGGTACCGGAACACGTTCGGCATCCACACCGTGCCGTCCCGCCGGCGGTAGGGGTGCAGCGCCTCGGCCAGTTCCTTGCCGACCTGGTCCTGGTCGGTCGCCGCGACCGCCGTGTCGAACAGCCCCGTCGACAGCAGGCCCCTGACGGCGCTGTCCACCCCGGCGTACCCGAAGGGACAGGCCACCCGGCCGGAGCCGTCGAGCACCAGCCCCGCCCGCTGCGCGGCCTCCTCCAGGTCGTCCCGCAGGGTGTGCCGCAGCCGGCCGGTGCCGCCGTCGCCGGTGGCCCCGCGCGTCAGGGCGTCCGGTCCGGCCACCGTGCGCAGCACGTCCCAGGTCGCGCAGCGCTCCGGCGGGCCCCAGCCGACGAGCACCACCGGTGCGCCCCGCTCGGCGAGCGGGACCGCCGCCGCGAGCAGCGCGGCCAGCGCCTCCGCGTCGCCCGCGAGCGCGCCGATCGGCTCGAAGGCGGTCACCAGGGTGTACGCGGGCGTCTCCGCGTCGGCCGCCTCCCCCGGTGACCGGCCGGTCAGCCGGACGTCCCCGCGCGCGTGCCCCTCCCCGGCCGGGGGCAGCAGCCGCTCGCGGGCGAGGGCCAGCCGCTCGGGGGAGCCGGGCTCCGTCCCGGTGAGGGACGCGCCCCGGGAGGCTGCCATCAGCAGGGCGAGCCCGGAGCCGCAGCCGAGGCCGAGCAGCCGGGTGCCGGGGCCCACTTCCAGCCGCTCGTAGACGGCCTCGTAGAGCGGGACCAGCATCCGTTCCTGGATCTCGGACCAGTCACGCGCGCGTGCACCCGGGTCCGTGCGGGGCACCGGCCCCGCGGTGGGAAGGTGCTGCCGCACGAGCACAGGTGTCATGAACAAGCGCCCCATTCCGCCGAGAATTTGCCGCAGTACCGATCAGGTGACCCCCGTGCAGTGCCTTCGCACCGCTCCCGTATGCCAGGTAACTCCCCCTCTGCGGCCGCGTCCAGGGGTCTCGGGGCCCCGCTTGTGGACGCGCGGGAGGAGTGGCGAGAATTCACATTCCGGCAACGTGGGCCCGTAGCATCGCGTCATGGCCAAGGCACCCGTTCTCACGCCGCGGGCGGACGACTTCCCCCGGTGGTACCAGGATCTGATCAACAAGGCCGAACTGGCCGACAACGGTCCGGTGCGCGGCACCATGGTCATCCGACCGTACGGGTACGGGCTGTGGGAGCGGATGCAGGCCGAGATGGACGCCCGCATCAAGGAGACGGGTACCCAGAACGCGTACTTCCCGCTGCTGATCCCGCAGTCGTACCTCACCCGCGAGGCCGACCACGTCGAGGGGTTCGCCCCGGAGCTGGCGGTGGTCACGCACGGCGGCGGCAAGGAGCTGGAGGAGCCGGCGGTGGTCCGCCCCACCTCCGAGATGATCATCAACGAGTACTTCTCGAAGTGGGTGCAGAGCTACCGCGATCTGCCCCTGCTCATCAACCAGTGGGCGAACGTCGTCCGCTGGGAGCTGCGCCCGCGGCTGTTCCTGCGGACGACCGAGTTCCTCTGGCAGGAGGGGCACACCGCGCACGCGACCTACGAGGACGCCCGCGACTTCGCCGCGCACATCCACCGGCGGGTCTACGAGGACTTCATGGTGAACGTCCTCGCGATGGACGTGGTGGCCGGCCGCAAGACCACCCGGGAACGGTTCGCCGGAGCCGTCAACACCCTCACCCTCGAAGGGATGATGGGCGACGGCAAGGCGCTCCAGATGGCCACCAGCCATGAACTCGGCCAGAACTTCGCCAAGGCCTTCGACACCACCTACCTGTCGAAGGACGGCACGCAGGAACTGGTCTGGCAGACGTCCTGGGGCTCGACGACCCGCATGATCGGCGCCCTGGTGATGATGCACGGCGACGACGACGGACTGCGCGTGCCGCCCCGGCTGGCGCAGATCCAGGCCGTGGTCCTCGCGATCAAGGGCGACGAGGCGGTTCTGGCCAAGGTCCGCGAGCTGGGCGACCGGCTGCGGGCGGCCGGCATCCGGGTGCACGTCGACGACCGGACCGACGTGCCCTTCGGGCGGCGCGCGGTCGACTGGGAGCTGAAAGGTGTGCCGGTCCGCGTCGAGATCGGGCCGCGCGACCTGGAGAACGGCACGGCGATGCTGGCCCGCCGCATCCCGGGAGGCAAGGAGCCGGTGGCCGTCGACAGCCTCGTACAGCTGCTGCCGTCTGTGCTGGAGGAGGACCAGGCGCTGCTGCTGACGCAGTCCCTCCAGCGGCGCGAGGCGCGGACGGTGGAGGCGGCCACGGTGGGGGAGGCCGTCGAGGCGGCCACGGCCGGCCGCTGGGCGCGCGTCCCCTGGGCGGTCCTCGGCGCGCAGGGCGAGGCCGCCCTCGCCGAGCACGCCGTGACCGTACGGTGTCTGGTCGCCGAGGACGGGTCGGTGCCGGACACCGAGGACGCGCCGGGTAACGTCGCGGTCGTCGCGCGCGCTTACTGAGACGGCGCGCTCCGGCGGGCAGAGCGACCGAAACGCCTCTTGCGCCCCGCCGTACACCTGTTCCCCGGCGTGCGGACAGCGGCTACGCGCCGGGGCGTACGGCGAACTACGCACCAGCTTGGGGGGAGCTGTGAGGCTTCTCCGCAGATCAGCGCACCCGCCCTCGTCTCCACGCATCAGCGGCAACTGACGGGTACGTGCAAATTATTTGGGATGCCCCGGAATAGGAACACAGCGGCACCCCCGCTCGTTGTCATTACGTGAGCACGACACAGACACCACCTGTTCTCGCCGCAGAGCTGGCACAGGCGTGGGCCGACATTCAGCGGTACCACCCCGAGCTGCCGGACCTTGCCGCGCCAGAGTCCCTGATCGGGGAGTCGTCGTCCGCCTGCGGTCACGAGCTCTCCTTCGAGCGACTGCTCCATGAGGCAGTCCATGGCATCGCCGCCGCCCGCGGCGTTCGCGACACCTCCCGCGCCGGCCGCTACCACAACCGCAGATTCCTCGCCATCGCCGAGGAGCTGGGCCTGGACCACCCCGAGGAACCGCATCCGAGCAGCGGTTTCTCGCTGGTCACGCTCAACCCCGAGGCCAAGCGCCGCTACCGTCCGACGATCGAGCGCCTCCAGCGGGCCCTCAAGGCCCACACGGCGGCCACCTCCGCCGACAGCACCACCCGCAGCTTCCGCGGCCCCGCCGCCCGGCACGGCTCCTCCGGCGGCGGCGTCCGGGTCAAGGCCGTCTGCGACTGCGGTCGCAACGTCCGGGTGGTCCCGTCGGTCCTGGCCCAGGCCCCGATCGTGTGCGGAGGCTGCGGCAAGCCGTTCCGCATCCCCGAGATCGCGGGCGCCGCGTAAGCCGTACGGCGGTCATGCACCGGCATCTCGTGGCTGCCGGTTCAGCGTGGGGCGGGGAGCCGTGGTTCCAAGGGCTCCCCGCCGAGCGCCGGGCGCTGCCGAGGCATGCCCGCACCCACCCTCGGGACGAGGCGACCCGCGGGGTGTGGCACAATGGCTAGCTGTACTCGACAGCCGCACAGGACCCCTCTCTCCTCCGGCTGACGCGTCCATCGGGCACTCGGGTACCGCAACCCCACGCGGCTCTCTCGCCGTGCCCAACCACGTCAAAACCAGGAGAGTCCACTCCCGTGGCAGTCAAGATCAAGCTGAAGCGTCTGGGCAAGATCCGTTCGCCTCACTACCGCATCGTCATCGCCGACTCCCGCACCCGCCGTGACGGCCGTGCGATCGAGGAGATCGGCAAGTACCAGCCGACGTACAACCCGTCGATCATCGAGGTCGACGCGGACCGCGTCGCGTACTGGCTGGGTGTCGGCGCGCAGCCGACCGAGCCCGTGCTCGCCATCCTGAAGAAGACCGGCGACTGGCAGAAGTTCAAGGGCGAGCCCGCCCCGGCTCCGCTGCTCGTGGCCGCGCCCAAGAAGGCGCGCCCCTCGTTCGAGGCCCTGGGTGGCGACGACGAGGGCAAGGGTGAGGCGATCACCCAGAAGAAGAAGGCCGAGAAGAAGGACGAGGCCGCCGCTGAGTCCGAGTCGACCGAGGCCTGAGCATGCTCGAGGAGGCTCTCGAGCACCTCGTGAAGGGCATCGTCGACAACCCTGACGAAGTGCAGGTCGCGTCGCGCAACCTGCGCCGCGGGCGCGTTCTCGAGGTCCGGGTCCACCCCGACGACCTCGGCAAGGTGATCGGCCGCAACGGCCGCACCGCACGCGCTCTGCGTACCGTCGTGGGCGCAATCGGCGGCCGCGGAGTCCGTGTCGACCTCGTCGACGTGGATCACGTCCGCTGACGTATCGCAGCACCGGCTCGGGCCGGGGAGGGCCATGGGGCCGTCCCCGGCCCGTAGTCGTACTACAGGGAGAACAAGCACAGTGCAGCTGGTAGTCGCTCGCGTAGGCCGCGCCCACGGCATCAAGGGCGAGGTCACCGTCGAGGTCCGCACCGACGAGCCGGAACTCAGACTCGGCCCGGGCGCCGTCCTGGCCACCGACCCGGCCTCCGCCGGACCGCTCACCATCGAGACCGGACGGGTGCACAGCGGCCGGCTCCTCCTGCGCTTCGAGGGCGTCCGCGACCGCAACGGTGCCGAGGCCCTGCGCAACACGCTCCTGATCGCCGAGATCGACCCGGAGCAGCTGCCGGAGGAAGAGGACGAGTACTACGACCACCAGCTGATCGACCTCGACGTGGTCACCGAGGACGGCACGGAGGTCGGCCGCATCACCGAGATCTCCCACCTGCCCTCCCAGGACCTCTTCATCGTCGAACGCCCCGACGGCACCGAGGCGATGATCCCGTTCGTCTCGGAGATCGTCGTCGAGATCGACCTGGAGGAGCAGCGGGCCGTCATCGCGCCGCCGCCCGGTCTGATCGACGACCGCGCGGAGATCGCCTCCAGCCGGGACGACGCCCCTGCCGGGGACGACACCCCTGCCGGGGACGACGCCGCCACCGGGGACGCGTCGTAATGCGCCTCGACGTCGTCACGATCTTCCCCGAGTACCTCGACCCGCTGAACGTCTCCCTCGTCGGCAAGGCACGCGCGCGCGGACAGCTCGACGTACGCGTGCACGACCTGCGGGAGTGGACCCGCGACCGGCACAACACCGTCGACGACACCCCGTACGGCGGCGGGCCCGGCATGGTCATGAAGACCGAGCCCTGGGGCGAGGCCCTGGACACGATCCTCGCCGACGGCTACGAGACCGGCTCGACGCTCCCCGCGATCGTCGTCCCCACCCCCAGCGGCCGCCCCTTCACCCAGGAACTCGCCGTCGAACTCTCCGAGCGGCCCTGGCTGGTCTTCACCCCGGCCCGCTACGAGGGCATCGACCGGCGGGTCGTCGACGAGTACGCCACCCGTGTCCCCGTGTACGAGGTCTCCATCGGCGACTACGTCCTCGCCGGCGGCGAGGCGGCCGTCCTCGTCATCACCGAGGCCGTGGCCCGGCTGCTGCCCGGGGTGCTCGGCAACGCCGAGTCCCACCGCGACGACTCCTTCGCCCCCGGCGCCATGGCGAGCCTCCTGGAGGGTCCCGTCTACACCAAGCCGCCCGTCTGGCGCGACCGGGAGATCCCGGACGTGCTGCTCAGCGGCCACCACGGGAAGATCGCCCGCTGGCGCCGAGACGAGGCACTGCGCCGTACGACGGCCCACCGGCCCGACCTGGTCGAGCGCTGCGCGCCCGCGGCCTTCGACAAGAAGGACCGCGAGATGCTCTCCATCCTGGGCTGGGCCCCCGACCCGGAGGGCGAGCCGTACGGCCGATTTTGGCGCAGGCCCGAGGCCGTGGAAGAATAGGTCGCTGTTGTGCGCCGTCCGGCGTGCGCCCCTGCCGCAGGGGGACACGACGCCCGCCCTGACGCCGCCGGCAGACCTCTTGGAAACTAGCTCCCGCTGATGACCTGTGGCATCGGCGAAGAAAGCAGACGAAATGTCTCACCTGCTCGACACCGTCGACGCCGCGTCGCTGCGCAGCGACGTCCCGGCCTTCCGCCCGGGCGACACCGTCAACGTCCACGTCCGCGTCATCGAGGGCAACCGCTCTCGTGTGCAGCAGTTCAAGGGCGTCGTCATCCGCCGCCAGGGCGCCGGTGTCCGCGAGACCTTCACGGTCCGCAAGGTCTCGTTCTCCGTCGGCGTCGAGCGCACCTTCCCGGTGCACACCCCGATCGTCGAGAAGATCGAGCTCGTCACCCGCGGTGACGTCCGTCGCGCCAAGCTGTACTACCTCCGTGAGCTGCGCGGCAAGGCCGCGAAGATCAAGGAGAAGCGCGACAAGTGAGCCCGCACAGTGGATCCACTGGCGATCCACTGAGCGCACCCGGGTGATCCACAGAGGGGCCGGATAGCATCTGGCCCCGATGGACACCGAAGCTCAGCCGACGACGGAGCGCGACCGCTCCTCCCGCCCCCCTCGGGGGGCCGTGGAGGGACGGTCGCGTTTCTCGTTGGCCTGGATCGCCGAGCGGCTGCCGGGTGGCCGCATCAGCCTCACCCTGCTGATCTGCCTGGTGTTTTTGCTGCTCCTCAACGCTTTCGTGGTCCAACCATTCCGGATTCCCAGCGGATCCATGGAAAACGGATTGAGGATCGGCGACCGCGTTCTCGTAAATAAGTTGGCGTACCGTTTCGGTGCCGGGCCGCGGCGCGGCGATGTCGTCGTGTTCGACGGCACCGAGTACTTCGGGAACTCCGACTACGTCAAACGCGTCGTGGGGGTAGGCGGTGACCACGTGGTCTGCTGCGACAAGGAGGGGAGGATCCGGGTGAACGGCCGGTCGGTCGACGAGTCGTCGTTCCTGTATCCAGGCGACAGCCCGTCCACGGTGGACTTCGACGTCAAGGTTCCCGAGGGCACCCTGTTCGTCCTCGGCGACCACCGCAGCGCCTCCAGCGACTCCCGCGACCACCTGGGCTCACCGGGCGGCGGCATGATCCCCGTGGACCGGGTGATCGGCCGCGCCGACTGGCTCGTCCGGCCGTACGCCCGTCTCACCCGGCTGTCCCGCCCGAGCGCCTACGCGCGCGTGCCCGCCGCGAGCGCCCAGGGGGCGAGCGGCACACGGACGGCGGCGGGTGTCCATGGGTAACCGAGGCAAACCCCGCGGCATCCCCACCTCGCCCGTGGACCAGCTCCTGCCCACCGGCGCCCGGCGCGCCTCCAGCCCGTCCGGTGGCCGCACCCGCGCGGAACGGCGCAAACTCCAGCGCAAGGTCAAGCGCAAGCGCAGGCGGTCCGCCGTCCGCGAGGTGCCGCTGCTGGTCGGGGTGGCCGTCCTGATAGCGCTGGTCCTGAAGACCTTCCTGGTGCAGGCCTTCGTGATCCCCTCGGGGTCCATGGAGCAGACGATCCGCATCGGCGACCGCGTCCTGGTGGACAAGTTCACCCCCTGGTTCGGCTCCAAGCCGCAGCGCGGGGACGTGGTCGTGTTCAAGGATCCCGGCGGCTGGCTCAACGACGAGACGACCACGACGAAGAAAGAGGACCCCGTCGTCGTCAAGCAGGTCAAGGAAGGGCTCACCTTCATCGGCCTGCTGCCGTCCGACAACGAGAAGGACCTCATCAAGCGGGTCGTCGGCGTGGGCGGCGACCACGTCAAGTGCTGTGACACGGAAGGGCGAGTCACCGTCAACGGCGTTCCCCTGCAAGAGGGAAGCTACCTCTACCCCGGGAACAACCCCTCCGACGCCGCCTTCGACATCACCGTTCCCCAGGGCCGGCTCTGGGTGATGGGCGACCACCGGGCCAACTCCGCCGACTCCCGCTCCCACCAGAACACGGACTACGGCGGCACGGTCGCCGAGGACGAGGTGGTCGGCCGCGCCATGGTGATCGCCTGGCCGTTCGGACACTGGGTCCGTCTCAAGGAACCGCAAACTTTCTCTTCCGTCACCGCCTCGGCCGCGACGGCGGCGTCCGTCGACCGGCTGTCGCATAGGGTTGCCCAGGACGATCCGAACGGAACGATCCAACAGCTCCCGACCCCTGCGGAACTCCCGCTCGTTATGGGAGTGGTGGGCCTGCGCCGAGCATGGGGCAGGCGGCGGCACGGAGTGAGGAGTTGGCGTGGGGGATGTGGCGGTTGGCGCACGGTCCGGGCACGAAGGCGAGGAGCACCGCGGACGTCCCGTGGACACTGCCGACCCGGCTGGGGACGGCGCCGTGACCTCCGGGAATGACCCGGCGGCGGGCGGCGAGGGCCCGCCGGCGGACGAGCCCCCCAGGGGCGGCGGCGACGGTCCGGGCGACCCGACCCCGAACGCGAAGAAGCCGCGCTCCTTCTGGAAGGAGCTGCCGATCCTGATCCTGATCGCGCTGGTCCTCGCGCTGATCATCAAGACCTTCCTCGTACAGGCGTTCTCGATCCCGTCCGCGTCGATGGAGAACACCCTGCGGATCGGCGACCGGGTGCTCGTCGACAAGCTGACCCCGTGGTTCGGCTCCGAGCCCGAGCGCGGCGAGGTCGTGGTCTTCCACGACCCCGACAACTGGCTGGCGGGCGAGGCGACGACCGAGCCGAACGCCGTGCAGACCTTCCTCAGCTGGATCGGCCTGATGCCGTCCGCGGAGGAGAAGGACCTGATCAAGCGGGTCATCGGCGTCGGCGGCGACACCGTCTCCTGCAAGGGGACGGGCCCGCTGAAGGTCAACGGCAAGGCCCTGGACGAGCCGTACGTCTACCCGGGGAACACCCCGTGCAGCCAGGACGACCAGGGCGGCCAGTTCACGGTGAAGGTCCCCAAGGGCTATGTCTGGGTCATGGGCGACCACCGGCAGAACTCGCGGGACTCCCGCTACAACCAGTCGGACAAGAACCACGGCATGGTCCCCGTCGACCAGGTCGTCGGCCGCGCCATCGTCAAGGCCTGGCCGATCACCCGCTGGGGCACGCTGCCGGTGCCGGACACCTTCGACCAGTCCGGCCTGAACGACCGGTCGGCGGCCTCCGCGGCTCTGACGGTCGCCCCCGAGGGCCTCGCGCTCGTCGGCGCGGTCCCGGTCGTCCTCTGGCGCCGCCGCCGCGCGACGTCCGAGAACGGCTGATCTTCGCGGCCCGGTCCGTAAACCCTTTCCCAAGCTTGTGACCATGGCTGGGGAGGAAGGGCTGACCCGGTTCGGTACCGCCGGGTAGGGTGCGGACCCATGGGCGGCGAGAGCACGACACGTACGGCCCCGCGCAGCGGCGGTGGCACCAGCAGTGGCCCGGCGGGCAGCCGGACCGGACAGCGACTGTCCGGCCTGGTCGTCGCGCTGGGCCTCGCGCTGTTCCTGGGCGGTTTCGGCTGGGCGGCCCTCGTCTACCGGCCCTACACCGTGCCCACCAGCTCCATGAGCCCCACGATCGAGGGCGGCTCGCGGGTGCTGGCCCAGAAGGTCGACGGCGACGAGGTGCGCCGCGGTGACGTCGTCGTGTTCAGCGACAAGGAGTGGGTCAGCAACGCCCTCGTGGTCAAGCGCGTGGTCGCGGTCGGCGGCGACACCGTCGCCTGCTGCACCGACGGCAAGCTGACCGTCAACGGCAAGCAGATCGAGGAACCGTATCTGCCCGAGGGCAGCCTGGCCGAGATCAAGGACTTCCCGACCGTGAAGGTCCCCGCGGGCCGGCTCTTCCTGCTCGGCGACGAGCGGCGGGGCTCCCTGGACTCCACCGCCCACCTCACGGACGCGGCCCAGGGCACGGTGGCACGCAGCGCGGTCCAGGCGCGGGTGGACGCCGTCGTCTTCCCCTGGAAGGGCATGCTCAAGAACCCCACGGGCTTCGAGGCGCTCGGCACCCTCTCCCGGCCAGGTCCGCTGCGGTTGGTCCTCTGGATGATCGTCGGCGGGACCGTGCTGATCTTCGGCGGCGCGGCGTACGGCCCGATCGCCAAGCGGGCCTCGGCCCGCCGCCCGCGCCCCCAGCCGGAGCCGGCCGGTGCCCGCTGAGACGACGGAGGGGCCGCAGGACGCCTCCGGGACCGGGCTGCGCAAGGTCGCCCGGGTCGTGCTCCTCGATCCCCGGGACCGCATCCTGCTCCTGCACGGGCACGAGCCGGACGATCCCTCCGACGACTGGTGGTTCACACCCGGCGGCGGGGTGGAGGGCGACGAGACCCGTGAGCAGGCCGCGCTGCGGGAACTCGTGGAGGAGACCGGCATCACCGAGGTCGAACTCGGCCCGGTGCTGTGGCGCCGGACCTGCTCCTTCCCGTTCGCCGGCCGCCGCTGGGACCAGGACGAGTGGTACTACCTGGCCCGTACGACGGTGACGAGGACCCGGGCCACGGCCCTGACCGAGCTGGAGCGGCGCAGCGTCGCCGGAGCGCGCTGGTGGACGTGTCAGGAACTGGACCGGGCGCATGAGACGGTGTATCCGACCAGACTCGCCGAACTGCTGGGCAGGCTGCTAGACGAAGGCCCTCCGGCCAGACCCGTAACCCTCGACACGGAAATCGTCTAGAGGCCCGCGGGACTGGCGCACAATGGGGGGATCGCACGGCTGAAGGGGAACATGCCATGAGCGCCGAGGACCTCGAGAAGTACGAGACCGAGATGGAGCTGAAGCTCTACCGGGAGTACCGCGATGTCGTCGGTCTGTTCAAATACGTGATCGAGACCGAGCGGCGCTTCTACCTGACCAACGACTACGAGATGCAGGTGCACTCGGTCCAGGGCGAGGTGTTCTTCGAGGTCTCGATGGCCGACGCCTGGGTGTGGGACATGTACCGGCCGGCGCGGTTCGTGAAGCAGGTGCGGGTGCTCACGTTCAAGGACGTGAACATCGAGGAGCTGAACAAGAGCGACCTGGAGTTGCCGGGCAGCTGATGTTTCCCGCTTGTGGGTGACCGGGTTGTCCACAAGGGGCGACTCATCCACCAAGATCCACTTCTGTGGGGCGGGTGCGTGAGTGTGGGCGCCGGAGGTGGTGCCCGCATGAACGCACGAGGTGCGATGGGACGGTACGGCGAGGACATGGCCGCGAGGCGGCTGTCCGAGGCCGGAATGACGATCGTGGAGCGCAACTGGCGCTGCGGCAGGACGGGCGAGATCGACATCGTCGCCCGGGACGGGGACGTCCTGGTCGTCTGCGAGGTGAAGACCCGCCGCGGTGGTGCTTTCCAGCACCCCATGGCAGCGGTGACACCGCAGAAGGCGGAGCGGCTGCGGGGGCTGGCCGAGCGATGGGTCCAGGGCCACGGAGGAGCCCCACCGGGCGGCGTCCGGATCGATCTGGTGGGCGTGCTCGTGCCCCTGCGCGGAGCTCCCGTCGTCGAGCATGTGCGGGGGGTGGCCTGAGATGGGCTTCGCGCGGACGTGTTCGGTGGCACTGGTCGGCGTCGAGGGCGTCGTCGTCGAGGTCCAGGCGGACCTGGAACCCGGGGTGGCGGCGTTCACCCTGGTGGGCCTGCCCGACAAGAGCCTGACGGAGAGCAGGGACCGGGTACGGGCGGCGGTGGTGAACTCGGGAGCCGAGTGGCCGCAGAAGAAACTCACCGTCGGACTCAGCCCGGCGTCGGTGCCGAAGGCCGGCAGCGGCTTCGACCTGGCCGTCGCCTGCGCGGTGCTGGGCGCGTCGGAACGGATCGACCCCCGGGTCCTCGCCGACATCGTGATGATCGGGGAGCTCGGGCTGGACGGCCGGGTCCGCCCGGTCCGGGGCATCCTGCCCGCCGTGCTGGCCGCGGCGGAGGCGGGGTACGAACAGGTCGTCGTCCCCGAGTGCGCGGCCGCCGAGGCCTCGCTGGTGCCGGGCGTCTCCGTGCTCGGGGTGCGCAGCCTGCGCCAGCTGATCGCGGTCCTCGCGGACGAGCCCGTCCCCGAGGAGGAACCGGACGACCTGGGCCGCCCGGACCCCCTCCTCGCCGGTCTCCGCATGCCCGGCACGGGCGCGGCCACGGGCATGCACAGCCTCGGCGCCGCCCAGCACGACCAGGGACACGATCTCGCCGACGTGGTGGGCCAGCGCTCGGCACGGACCGCGGTGGAGGTCGCCGCGGCCGGCGGGCACCACCTCTTCCTGGAGGGGCCGCCGGGTGCGGGCAAGACCATGCTCGCGGAGCGGCTGCCGGCCGTCCTGCCCGGGCTGACCCGGGAGGATTCCCTCGAGGTCACGGCGGTCCACTCGATCGCCGGGCTCCTGCCCCCGGGCAAACCGCTGATCGACGTGGCCCCGTACTGCGCCCCGCACCACTCGGCCACGATGCAGTCGCTGGTCGGCGGCGGACCGGGGATCGCCCGTCCCGGCGCCGTCTCACTCGCCCATCGCGGGGTGCTGTTCCTGGACGAGGCCCCCGAATTCAGCACACAGACCCTCGACGCCCTGCGCCAGCCCCTGGAGGCGGGCCATGTCGTGATCGCCCGCAGTGCGGGGGTGGTGCGCTTCCCGGCGCGGTTCCTGATGGTGCTCGCCGCCAACCCCTGTCCCTGCGGCCGCTTCTCGCAGCGCGACACCCTGTGCGAGTGCCCGCCCTCGGCGATCCGCCGGTACCAGAGCCGGCTCTCCGGACCACTCCTCGACCGGGTCGACCTGCGGGTCGAGGTGGACCCCGTCGGGCGGCACGAGCTCGCCCACCGCGGCCCCGGGGGCGAGTCCACGGCGACGGTCGCCGACCGGGTGCGGGCCGCGCGCGAGCGGGCGGCGGCCCGGCTCGTCGACACCCCCTGGCGGACCAACAGCGAGGTGCCCGGACGCGAGCTGCGCAGCCGCTGGCACGCGCGGTCCGGCGCGATGGACGAGGCCGAGCGGAACCTGGAGCGGGGTGTGCTCACCGCCCGCGGGCTCGATCGTGTCCTGCGGGTCGCCTGGACCGTCGCGGACCTCGTCGGCCACGACCGGCCCGACGCCACCGACGTCGCCCTCGCCCTGCAACTGCGGACCGGGGTCCCGCGGGGTGTGCCGATGGCTCTCGGGGCCCTGGCGTGAAGCGCACCGGCGAGCCGGACTCCGGCCGGCTCGCCCGGGTCTTTCTCTGTCGGGTGTTCGAGCCCGGGGACGAGACCGGGGGGCGGTGGGTGCGGGAGTGGGGGTGTGCGGAGGTGGTGCGGCGGTTGCGGGAGGACCGGGAGCCGCCCGCGGGGGTCAGCGAGCGGCGGTGGGAAGGGCTCGGGGCGCGGGCCGCGGCGGCGGAGCCGGAGCGGGATCTGGCGGTGGCCGAGGCCGCCGGGGTCCGGTTCCTGTGCCCCGGCGACACGGAGTGGCCCGGCACCCTGGACGACCTCGGGGACGCCCGTCCGCTCGGCCTGTGGGTGCGGGGCCGGCCCAGCCTGCGGATATGGGGCCTGCGCTCGGTCGCCGTCGTCGGCGCCCGCGCCTGCACCGAGTACGGCGCCCACATGGCCACCACCCTCGCCGCCGGCCTCGCGGAGCGCGGCTGGGTCGTCGTCTCCGGCGGCGCCTACGGCGTGGACGGCGCCGCCCACCGGGGCGCCCTCGGCGCCGGCGGCGCCACCGTGGCCGTCCTGGCCTGCGGGGTCGACCGGCCCTACCCGCGCGGCCACACCGAGCTGATCCACCGGATCGCCGAGCAGGGACTGGTCGTGGGGGAGCTCCCGCCGGGAGACCATCCGACGCCCAGCAGATTCGTCCTGCGCAACCGGGTCATCGCCGCGCTCACCCGCGGCACCGTGGTCGTCGAGGCCGCCCACCGCAGCGGCTCCCTCGTCACCGCCCGGGCGGCCCAGCGGCTCGGCCGGCACACCATGGGTGTCCCCGGCCCGGCCACCAGCGGACTCTCCGCCGGGGTGCACGAACTGCTGCGCGGCGGGGCCGAACTCGTCACCGACGCCGCGGAAGTCGTCGAACTCGTCGGCGACATGGGCGAACTCGCCCCGGCCCGGCGCGGCCCGGTCCTCCCGCGCGACCTCCTGGAACCCGGCGCCCGCCGCGTCCTCGCGGCGCTCCCCGGCCGCCGCCCCGCCCGCGCCGAGGAGATCGCCCGCGGCGCCGGGACCACCCCGGACGACGCGATCGCGAGGCTGTACGAACTCAGAGCACTCGGTTACGTCGAACGACACGGCGACGGCTGGAAGTTGACACGCCAGGCGATCGTCTCCGTTCGAGGGGCTCCCGGGCCGTGCTGACCGAGCGTGTTCGGCCGTCCGGGGGAACGCCGAACACCTTGGGATTTCCCGTAGTTGACGCCCGCGGCGGGCACCCGGCGCGACCGCCGCGACCCGGTGGGACGGTCAGCGGAACGTATCTGCGTACCCGCGCGGACACGTCCTTCGCGCACCGCGACACTCCAGTCACGCTACGCTCACGAGGATTCCGGTACAGAACGGCAGCAGAGCGACTTCAGACCAGCAGGACACCCAGGTACCCCCGACTCCACGTACTTCACGGCAGAACGGCACAAGGCGACGAATGCCCCAGCACACCTCCGGGTCCGACCGGGCGGCGGTCCCCCCAGCCGCCCGCGACGGTGGCAGCGAGCGGCCCCCCGCTCCCTCGACGCTCGACGAGCTGTGGCGGTCGTACAAGGCGACGGGGGACGAGCGGCTGCGGGAGCAGCTGATCCTGCACTACTCGCCGCTGGTGAAGTACGTGGCCGGCCGGGTGAGCGTCGGTCTGCCGCCCAACGTGGAGCAGGCCGACTTCGTCTCCTCGGGGATCTTCGGGCTGATCGACGCGATCGAGAAGTTCGACCTCGACCGGGAGATCAAGTTCGAGACGTACGCGATCACCCGCATCCGGGGCGCCATGATCGACGAGCTGCGGGCGCTCGACTGGATTCCGAGGTCGGTGCGCCAGAAGGCGCGCAACGTCGAGCGGGCGTACGCGACGCTGGAGGCGCGGCTGCGGCGGACCCCGACGGAGTGCGAGGTCGCCGCCGAGATGGGCATCGGCGTCGACGAGCTGCACGCGGTCTTCAGCCAGCTCTCGCTCGCCAACGTGGTCGCCCTGGAGGAACTGCTGCACGTCGGCGACGAGGGCGGCGACGGGCTGAGCTTCATGGACACCCTGGAGGACACCACCGCGGACAACCCCGTGGAGGTGGCCGAGGACCGCGAGCTGCGACGGTTCCTGGCCCGGGCGATCAACACCCTGCCCGACCGGGAGAAGACCGTCGTCACGCTCTACTACTACGAGGGCCTGACCCTCGCGGAGATCGGGAACGTGCTCGGGGTGACCGAGAGCCGGGTCAGCCAGATCCACACCAAGTCGGTGCTCCAGCTGCGCGCGAAACTGGCGAGCTTCGGTCGCTGACCGGCTCTTCGGGCGGCGGAGCGGGCGCAGTCACTCCCGTACGGCGGGGAGCGTCCGTAAAGTGGTCGACGTGCCAAGGATTCGAGCGGCCTCCGTGGCCGAGCACCGGTCGATGCAGCGTGCCGCCCTGCTGGACGCGGCACGCTCCCTGCTGTCCGAGGGCGGTACGGAGGCGCTGACCTTCCCCGCCCTCGCCGAGCGGACGGGACTCGCCCGCTCCTCCGTGTACGAGTACTTCCGCTCCCGGGCGGCCGTGGTCGAGGAGCTGTGCGAGGTCGACTTCCCCGTGTGGGCGGCGGAGGTCGAGGCGGCGATGGCCGCCGCCGACGGGCCGCAGGCCCAGGTCGAGGCGTATGTGCGGCGGCAGCTGGCGCTGGTCGGGGACCGGCGGCACCGGGCCGTGGTGGCGATCTCGGCCAGCGAACTGGACGCCGGCGCCCGGGAGAAGATCCGGGCCGCGCACGGCGGGCTGGTGGCGATGATCGTGGAGGCGCTGGCGGAGATGGGGCACGCGGAGCCCCGGCTGGCGGCGATGCTGGTGCAGGGTGTCGTGGACTCGGCGGTGCGCAGGATCGAGCTGGGCGCGGCGGAGGCACCCGAGGCGATCACCGAGGCCACCGTGCGGATGGTCCTGCGGGGCGTCCGCGGCTGAGCCGCGAGCGGGAGCAGCCGTGCCGGGCCTCTCCGCAGGAGCCGGGGCGGCAGCAGGTCGAGAGGGTTCAGGTAGGCCCGGGCCCGCCGCAGGCCCCAGTGCAGACAGGTCGTCGTGCAGTGGGAGCCCGCGGGCTCCAGTTCGGCGATCACCTCGCCGGCGGTCACCTCGGCGCCCTTGCGGACGAGGGGCCGTACCGGCTCGTACGTCGTTCTGAGGTCCGTGCCCGTCAGTTCCACGGACACCACGCCCCGTCCCGCTACCCGCCCCGCGTACGACACGCGGCCCGCCGCCACCGCTCGTACCGGTGCGCCGGATGCGGACGCCAGGTCGACTCCACGATGGCCGCGGGCGTAGGGCGTCGCCGGCGGCTCCCAGCCGCGGAGCACCGGCGGGCGGGTGCCCACCGGCCAGGTCCGGGCCACCCGCGGGACCCGCGGCGGCGGGTCGGGAGGCGCGGGCGGAGGATCCGCCCAGGCCAGTGCCGTCGTCAGGGCGAGCAGCAGGAGCAGCAGCAGACAGGTGCGGAGCGGCGCGTTCATGGGAGAACCGTCCCGCGCCCGCGCCGATCACGTCCGGGCCTGTGGACAACCCGCCGGTTGTGGAGAGCGGCGTTACCCGGTGCTCCGCCGGTCCCGTACACTTCTTCTGGCGATCCGGGTCACCGGGTCGACTTCGCACGCCCCGGTATCGGGAGTCCGGCCCAGGTCGGTCCTCCGGTATCCGCGCCCCTCGGTCCTTTGTGGCTCGGCGCACCGCGGGCGTCAGGCGCGGGAGCCGTCCGGCCCCTGCGGCACAACCGAGAAACCCAAGGAGAGCGGCCATGGCCGTCGTCACGATGCGGGAGCTGCTGGAGAGCGGCGTCCACTTCGGTCACCAGACCCGTCGCTGGAACCCGAAGATGAAGCGCTTCATCTTCACCGAGCGCAACGGCATCTACATCATCGACCTGCTCCAGTCGCTGTCGTACATCGACCGCGCCTTCGAGTTCGTCAAGCAGACCGTCGCCCACGGCGGCACGGTCATGTTCGTCGGCACGAAGAAGCAGGCGCAGGAGGCCATCGCCGAGCAGGCCACCCGCGTCGGCATGCCCTACGTCAACCAGCGCTGGCTGGGCGGCATGCTCACCAACTTCTCGACCGTCTACAAGCGTCTGCAGCGCCTCAAGGAGCTCGAGCAGATCGACTTCGAGGACGTCGCCGCGTCCGGTCTGACCAAGAAGGAGCTTCTCGTGCTCTCGCGCGAGAAGACCAAGCTGGAGAAGACCCTCGGTGGTATCCGCGAGATGTCCAAGGTTCCCAGCGCCGTCTGGATCGTGGACACCAAGAAGGAGCACATCGCGGTCGGCGAGGCCCGGAAGCTGAACATCCCGGTCGTCGCCATCCTCGACACGAACTGCGACCCCGACGAGGTCGACTACAAGATCCCGGGCAACGACGACGCGATCCGCTCCGTCACCCTGCTCACCCGCGTGATCGCCGACGCCGTCGCCGAGGGCCTCATCGCCCGCTCCGGCGTCGCCACCGGCGACAAGGGTGAGAAGGCCGCGGGCGAGCCGCTCGCCGAGTGGGAGCGCGACCTGCTCGAGGGCGAGAAGAAGGCCGACGAGGCCCCCGCCGCCGAGGCTCCGGCCGCTGAGGCCCCCGCCGAGGCCCCCGTCGAGGCTCCCGCTGCCGAGGCCCCCGCCGCCGAGGCCGCTGAGGCCCCCGCCGAGGCTCCGGCCGAGGCCCCGGCCGCGGACGCCGAGCAGGCCTGACCGTCCAGCGTCACGGTTGACGGCGGGGGCGGCGACATCAAGTCCGCCCCCGCCGTTCACCCGTAGGTCGGCACAGCGTCGGAGAGCTACCGCCAACTGGTGTTCCCAGACCGTGCAGATCTTCGATCTTCCAGACTTCGAGAAAGATTCACAGACTCATGGCGAACTACACCGCCGCCGACGTCAAGAAGCTCCGTGAGCTCACCGGCGCCGGCATGATGGACTGCAAGAAGGCGCTGGACGAGGCCGAGGGCAACGTCGAGAAGGCCGTCGAGGCGCTCCGTATCAAGGGCCAGAAGGGCGTCGCCAAGCGCGAGGGCCGTTCCGCCGAGAACGGCGCCGTCGTCGCGATCATCGCCGACGACAACGCCTCCGGCGTCCTGGTCGAGCTGAAGTGCGAGACGGACTTCGTCGCCAAGGGCGAGAAGTTCCAGAGCGTCGCCAAGGCCATCGCCGAGCACGTCGCCGCGACCTCCCCGGCCGACCTCGCCGCGCTCCTCGCCTCCGAGATCGAGGCCGGCAAGACCGTCCAGGCATTCGTGGACGAGGCCAACGCCAACCTCGGCGAGAAGATCGTCCTGGACCGCTTCGCGCAGTTCGGCGACGGCTTCGTCACCGCGTACCTGCACCGCACGATGCCCGACCTGCCCCCGCAGATCGGTGTCCTCGTCGAGCTGGACAAGCCGAACGCCGAGGTCGCCCGCGGTGTCGCCCAGCACATCGCCGCCTTCGCGCCGAAGTACCTGGCCAAGGACGACGTGCCGGCCGAGGTCGTCGAGTCCGAGCGCCGCATCGCCGAGGAGACCACCCGCGCCGAGGGCAAGCCCGAGGCCGCGATCGCCAAGATCGTCGAGGGTCGCCTCAACGGCTTCTTCAAGGACGCGACGCTGCTCGGTCAGCCGTACGCGCTCGACAACAAGAAGTCCGTCCAGAAGGTCCTGGACGAGGCCGGTGTCACCCTGAAGCGCTTCTCGCGCATCAAGGTCGGCATCTGAGTCCGTACCGCGACGGACGCCCGCTCCCTATAGGGTCGTAGGCAGTCGTCCCGGTACGCCGTCACGCGCGCGTGCGTGACGGACGACAGCAGATCTGACGAGGAGGCCATTGCCGCGCACGGGTTGCGAACGACACCCCACCGGCAATGGCCTTCTTCGTATGTGCACCACGTGAAAGAGGCGGGATCTCCCAATGACCACCAAGGCCCAGAAGAGCGACGACGGCACAGTACACGGCCGGTTTCTGCTGAAGCTGTCCGGTGAGGCATTCTCCGGCGGTGGGGGCCTGGGCGTGGACCCCGACGTGGTGCACAAGATCGCCCGTGAGATCGCGGCCGTGGTGCGGGACGGCGCCGAGATCGCCGTCGTCATCGGCGGCGGCAACTTCTTCCGCGGCGCCGAGCTCCAGCAGCGCGGCATGGACCGGGCCCGCTCGGACTACATGGGCATGCTCGGCACGGTCATGAACTGCCTCGCCCTCCAGGACTTCCTGGAGAAGGAGGGCATCGACAGCCGCGTGCAGACCGCCATCACCATGGGGCAGGTCGCCGAGCCGTACATCCCGCTGCGGGCCGTGCGCCACCTGGAGAAGGGCCGCGTGGTCATCTTCGGCGCCGGTATGGGCATGCCGTACTTCTCCACCGACACCACCGCCGCCCAGCGCGCCCTGGAGATCGACGCCCAGGCGCTGCTCATGGGCAAGAACGGGGTGGACGGCGTCTACGACTCCGACCCCAAGACCAACCCCGCGGCCGTCAAGTTCGACGCCCTCGGCTACGGCGAGGTCATCACGCGTGACCTCAAGGTCGCCGACGCCACCGCCATCACGCTGTGCCGCGACAACAAGCTCCCCATCCTCGTCTTCGAGCTTCTGGCGGAGGGCAATATCGCCCGCGCCGTCAAGGGTGAGAAGATCGGCACGCTGGTGGGTGAGCAGAGCAGCCGGGGCTGACCGGGAAGATCCCCGGGTTCGTACGACAACACCTGACCGGGGGACGGACCCCGGTCGGAGGATGGACAATGTCCTGCCGGACGGTAACCGTGCAGGAAGAAGACGCGACGCAGCCGGCCGCCGCCACCGACAGTGAACTGCAGCCGGGCCTTACTCAAGACACGCAGGAGCAAGTGGTGATCGAAGAGACCCTCCTCGAGGCCGAGGAGAAGATGGAGAAGGCCGTCGTGGTCGCCAAGGAGGACTTCGCCGCGATCCGCACCGGCCGTGCGCACCCGGCGATGTTCAACAAGATCGTGGCCGACTACTACGGCGCGCTGACGCCGATCAACCAGCTGGCCTCGTTCTCCGTGCCGGAGCCGCGCATGGCGGTCGTGACCCCGTTCGACAAGACGGCGCTGCGCAACATCGAGCAGGCCATCCGCGACTCGGACCTGGGGGTCAACCCCAGCAACGACGGCAACATCATCCGGGTGGTGTTCCCCGAGCTCACCGAGGAGCGCCGCCGCGACTACATCAAGGTCGCCAAGGGCAAGGCCGAGGACTCCCGGGTGTCCATCCGTTCCGTGCGCCGCAAGGCCAAGGACGCGATCGACAAGCTCGTCAAGGACGGCGAGGTCGGCGAGGACGAGGGCCGCCGTGCGGAGAAGGAGCTCGACGACACCACCGCGAAGTACGTCGCTCAGGTGGACGAGCTCCTCAAGCACAAGGAAGCGGAGCTGCTCGAGGTCTGATGAACGACTCTTCCTGGGGCTCTCCGCCGCCAGCCGGGACACAGGCCGGGTACTGGGGGCCCACCGACCAGGGGGCCTACCAGGGGCCTGTCCAGGGGGCCGCCCCGGCGGGTCCCACGTACGATGCGCCTGAGGCGCAGCAGACTCGCCCCATGCCCATCGTCCCCGACGTACCCGCGCACGGCGGACACCAGGATGACGACCCGGGGGCCGCCCGGCGGGGCGGCCCCTCGTTCCGCGACGAGGCGTACCGCCCGATGGCGCCCGACCAGGCGTCCTTCGGTGCGGAGACGTTCCGCCACGAGACCCCGTCGGCACCGCCCCATGCGGCGGTGCCGCAGAATCCGGAGCCCATGCCCGCAGCCCCACAGCCCGCGCCCGCACCGCAGAAGAAGAGTGCGGGCCGAGACCTGGGCGCGGCCATAGGAGTCGCGGTCGGGCTCGGTGTGGTGATCGTCGCGTCGCTGTTCATCGTCAAGGCCGTGTTCGTCGGCGTGATAGCGGTCGCCGTCGTCGTCGGGCTGTGGGAGCTGACCAGCAGGCTGCAGGAGCGCAAGCAGATCAAGGCACCGCTGGTGCCGCTCGCGATCGGCGGCGCCGCGATGGTCGTCGCCGGGTATGTGCGGGGACCCGAGGGCGCCTGGGTCGCCATGGCCCTGACCGCGCTGGCGGTCCTGGTCTGGCGGATGACGGAACCGCCCGAGGGCTACCTCAGGGATGTCACGGCGGGGGTCTTCGCCGCCTTCTACGTCCCCTTCCTGGCCACGTTCGTCGCCCTGATGCTCACCGCGGACGACGGCGCGCAGCGCGTCCTGGCGTTCTTCCTCCTCACGGTCGTCAGCGACACCGGTGCGTACGCCGTCGGCTGGCGGTTCGGCAAGCACAAGCTCGCCCCGCGCATCAGCCCCGGCAAGACCCGTGAGGGCCTGCTGGGCGCGGTGTCGTTCGCGATGGTCGTGGGCGCGCTGTGCATGCAGTTCCTGATCGACGACGGCCAGTGGTGGCAGGGGCTGCTGCTGGGCCTCGCGGTCGCGGCCAGCGCCACGCTCGGCGACCTCGGCGAGTCCATGATCAAGCGGGACCTGGGCATCAAGGACATGGGCACGCTGCTGCCGGGGCACGGCGGCATCATGGACCGTCTGGACTCGCTGCTGCCGACGGCTCCGGTCGTCTGGCTGCTGCTCGTGCTGTTCGTCGGATCGGGCTGACCGGCGCCGGCCCGTCCACCTTGCCCGCCGGCCCCCGTCCTGATCCCTCAGGACGGGGGCCCGCGGCCTTTACCGGACCGCCCACATAGTGGGACGATTTCCTCTGAAGACCCTTTTCATGGGCAATAACCCCGAGAGGGGGCAGGTGTCATGTCCGGCTTCCGTGAATCGATCGACGTGGACCGCAGCCCCGACGACGTGTGGGCGTACCTCATCGACCCGTCGCATCTGCCCGAGTGGCAGGCGAGCGCGGTGTCGGCCGAACAGCTGGACCCCGGCCCGATCCAGGTCGGCTCCCGGCTGCGCATCACCCGGCACGTGGGCCGCCGGGAGATCCCGATGACCATGGAGTACACCGAGTACGACCCGCCGCACGCCTGGGGCCTGCAAGGCGTCGACGGCCCCGTCCGCGGCCACGTCCACGGCGAGATCACCCCGCTCGACGACGGCCGTCGCTCCCGCGTGACGATGGAACTCGACTTCGAGGGCAAGGGCGTGGGCAAGGTCCTCCTCCCCCTGGTCGTCCGCCCCCAGGTCCGCAAGGAACTACCGATCAACGAACGGCTCCTGAAGAGCCACCTGGAACAGCCGACGCCGTAGGCCTTCCCGCCGCGCGACCGGGGCACCGGATTCGATCTGCGACACTGGTTGGGCCATGCCTAAGCCCGGAGAACTTACTTTTGTCGCGCCGCGCGGAGCCAAGAAGCCGCCGCGGCATCTTGCCGATCTTTCGCCTGCGGAGCGGAAGGACGCCGTCGCGGAGATCGGTGAGAAGCCGTTCCGTGCCAAGCAGCTCTCGCAGCACTACTTCGCGCGGTACGCGCACGACCCGGTGGAGTGGACCGACATCCCCGCCGGTGCGCGGGAGAAGCTGCGGGAGGCGCTGCTGCCCGAGCTGATGACCGTCGTACGGCATCTGTCGACCGACGAGGGAACCACCCGCAAGACGCTGTGGCGGCTGTTCGACGGCACGCTCGTCGAGTCGGTGCTGATGCGGTACCCGGACCGGGTGACGATGTGCATCAGCTCGCAGGCGGGCTGCGGGATGAACTGCCCGTTCTGTGCGACCGGGCAGGCCGGGCTCGACCGGAACCTGTCCAGTGCCGAGATCGTGCACCAGATCGTGGACGGGATGCGGGCGCTCAGGGACGGGGACGTCCCGGGCGGGCCGGCGCGGCTGTCCAACATCGTCTTCATGGGGATGGGCGAGCCGCTCGCCAACTACAAGCGGGTCGTCACCGCGATCCGGGCGCTCACCGATCCCGCTCCGGACGGCCTCGGGCTGTCGCAGCGCGGGATCACCGTCTCGACGGTCGGGCTCGTGCCCGCCATCCACCGGTTCGCCGACGAGGGCTTCAAGTGCCGGCTCGCGATCTCCCTGCACGCGCCGGACGACGAGCTGCGCGACACCCTCGTCCCCGTGAACACGCGCTGGAAGGTGCGTGAGGTGCTCGACGCCGGATTCGACTACGTGGAGAAGTCCGGGCGGCGGCTGTCCATCGAGTACGCCCTGATCCGTGACATCAACGATCAGGCGTGGCGCGGTGACCGGCTCGGGCGACTGCTCCGCGGCAAGCCCGTGCACGTCAACCTCATCCCGCTGAACCCGACCCCGGGCTCGAAGTGGACGGCCTCGCGGCCCGAGGACGAGAAGGCGTTCGTCGAGGCCATCGCGGCGCACGGGGTGCCCGTCACCGTCCGGGACACCCGTGGCCAGGAGATCGACGGAGCCTGTGGTCAGCTGGCGGCCACCGAGCGGTAAAATCTGGCCACGGCATCACGCCATATCGTCATACTCGCGTCTTCATCACACCCACATCTTCATATTCCGACAGGGGAGCGCCACAGCGCTGAGAGTGCGGCAATCGGGCCGCAGACCCTCTGAACCTCGCCCAGGTCATTCTGGGTAGGAAGTTCGGTCATCGCTCAAGCTGTTGTGCCCTGCCCGGGTGTCCCCGGGCGGGGCCGCGTTCTTCCTGGCCAACCCCAGGAGGACATCCAGTGCAACATCCCGTGCACCTCAAGACCCTCGTGGCGGCGACGGTCGGCCTCGGCCTCGTCACGCTGTCCGCATGCGGTGCGGAGTCGTCCGGCACCAAGAGCGCGTCGGACACCAAGACCGTCACCCTCGTCAGCCATGACTCGTGGGCCGTCTCCAAGAGCGTGCTCGCCGACTTCGAGAAGCAGTCCGGCTACCGGGTGAAGGTCCTCACGGACGGCGACGCGGGCCAGGCCGTCAACAAGGCCATCCTGACCAAGGACAACCCGCAGGGGGACGTCTTCTTCGGCGTCGACAACACCCTGCTGTCGCGTGCGCTCGACAACGGTCTGTTCCAGTCGTACGAGGCCAAGGGGCTCGACCAGGTCGGCAGCGCCTACCAGCTGGACTCGGGCAAGCACCGGGTCACGCCGATCGACTACGGCGACATCTGCGTCAACTACGACAAGAAGTACTTCGCCGACCACAAGCTGGCCCCGCCGACGTCGTACGACGATCTGATCAAGCCCGCCTACAAGAACCTCCTCGTCACCGAGAACGCCTCCACCTCCTCCCCGGGCCTCGGCTTCCTGCTCGGCACGGCCGCACGGTACGGCGACGACGGCTGGCAGGGCTACTGGAAGAAGCTCAAGGCCAACGGCGTGAAGGTCGTCGACGGCTGGGAGCAGGCGTACAACGAGGAGTTCTCGGGGTCCGCCGGCGGCAAGAAGGCCGGGGCCGACCACCCGCTCGTCGTGTCGTACGCCTCGTCCCCGCCCGCCGAGGTGATCTACGGCGACCCCAAGCCCAGCACCGCCCCGACCGGCGTCGCGACCGGGACCTGCTTCCGGCAGATCGAGTTCGCGGGGCTGCTGGGCAACGCGAGGAACAGCGCGGGCGGCAAGGCGCTCATCGACTTCCTGATCTCCAAGGAGTTCCAGGAGGACATGCCGCTCAACATGTTCGTCTACCCGGTGGTCGAGGGGGCGAGCGTGCCCGCCGAGTTCACGAAGTACGGGCCCGCCGCCAAGGACCCCGAGACCATGGACCCGGCGAAGATCGCCCAGAACCGCGACCAGTGGGTCACGTCGTGGACCTCGCTCGTACTGAAGTGACCAAGGCGGCCGGACGGCCTTCCGGGAGCGCGGCGCGGCTCGGCCTGATGGCCCTGCCCGTCGCGTTCTTCGGGCTGTTCTTCGCCTATCCCGTCGCCGCGATCGTCGCCCGTGGGCTGAAGGTCGACGGGACATGGGAGTTCGGGCGGATCGTCGACGTCCTGGGCCGGTCGGACATCCGGCACGTCCTGTGGTTCACCACCTGGCAGGCGGTCGCCTCCACCGTGCTCACCCTGGCGGTCGCGCTGCCGGGCGCGTATGTCCTCGCCCGGCTGGACTTCCCGGGCAAGCAGGTGCTGCGGGCCGTGGTGACGGTGCCGTTCGTGCTGCCGACGGTGGTCGTCGGCAGCGCGTTCCTCGCGCTCGTCGGGCGCGGCGGTCTGCTGGACGACCTGTGGGGCGTACGGCTGGACACGACGGTGTGGGCGATCCTGCTGGCGCATGTCTTCTTCAACTACGCCGTCGTCGTACGGACCGTCGGCGGGCTGTGGGCGCAGCTCGACCCCCGCCAGGAGGAGGCCGCGCGGATGCTGGGCGCGTCCCGGCTGCGGGCCTGGCGCACGGTGACCCTGCCCGCGCTCGGACCGGCCGTGGCCGCCGCCGCGCTGATGGTCTTCCTGTTCACCTTCACCTCCTTCGGTGTGGTCCAGATCCTCGGTGGGCCCACCTTCTCCACCCTGGAGGTGGAGATCTACCGCCAGACCTCCGAGATCTTCGATCTCTCCACGGCGGCCGTCCTGACGATCGTGCAGTTCGCGGCGGTCGGCGCGATCCTCGTCGTACACGCCTGGACGGTACGGCGGCGGGAGACCGCCCTGCGGCTGGTGGACGCGGGTACGACCGCCCGGCGGCCACGCGGGGCCGGGCAGTGGATGCTGCTGGCCGGGGTGCTCGCGAGCATCGCGCTGCTGCTCGTGCTGCCGCTCGCCGTGCTCGTGCAGCGGTCCCTGGACGCACCGGACTTCGCCTACTACCGGGCGCTGACCAGCGAGGAAGGCAATGTCTTCCTGGTGCCGCCGATCGAGGCGATCGGCAACTCGCTGGAGTACGCGGTCGCCGCGACCGCGATCGCGGTGCTGATCGGCGGGCTGGCCGCCGCGGCGCTCACCCGCCGCGACGCGGGCCGGCTGGTACGGGGCTTCGACGCGCTGCTGATGCTGCCGCTGGGCGTGTCGGCGGTGACCGTCGGCTTCGGGTTCCTGATCACCCTGGACGAGCCCCCGCTGGATCTGCGCGCCAGCTGGATCCTCGTCCCGCTGGCCCAGGCGCTGGTCGGCGTCCCCTTCGTCGTACGGACCATGCTGCCCGTGCTGCGGGCGGTGGACCACCGGCTGCGGGAGGCGGCGGCGGTACTGGGGGCGTCGCCGTGGCGGGTGTGGCGGGAGGTGGACCTGCCGATGGTGCGGCGGGCGCTGCTGGTCGCGGCCGGGTTCGCCTTCGCGGTGTCGCTGGGGGAGTTCGGGGCGACCGTGTTCATCGCGCGGCCGGACCGTCCGACCCTGCCGGTGGCGGTGGCGCGGCTGCTGGGCCGGGCCGGTGAGCTCAACTACGGGCAGGCGATGGCCCTGTCGACGATTCTGATGCTGGTGTGCGCGGTGGCCCTGCTGGTGCTGGAGCGGCTGCGGACCGACCGGACGGGGGAGTTCTGATGATGCTGCTGGGGCTTGAGGGCGTCACCGTGCGGTTCGGCGGGCGGGCGGTGCTCGACGCGGTGGACCTGGCGGTCGGTGAACACGAGGTGGTGTGCGTCCTCGGGCCGAGCGGGAGCGGCAAGTCCACGCTGCTGCGGGCGGTCGCCGGTCTCCAGCCCCTCGACTCCGGGCGGGTGCTGCTGGACGGGCGAGACCAGAGCGGGGTGCCCGCGCACAGGCGGGAGCTGGGGCTGATGTTCCAGGACCATCAGCTGTTCCCGCAGCGGGACGTCGGCGGCAATGTGGCGTTCGGGCTGCGCATGCACGGTGCGTCGCGGAAGGAACAGGACGAGCGGGTCCGGGAGTTGCTCGACCTGGTCGGTCTCCCGGGCGCGGGTCGCCGGGCGGTCGCCGCGCTCTCCGGCGGCGAGCAGCAGCGCGTCGCGCTCGCCAGGGCCCTCGCGCCCCGCCCCCGGCTGCTGATGCTGGACGAGCCGCTCGGTCAGCTGGACCGCTCGCTGCGGGAGCGGCTGGTGGTGGAACTCCGGGAGCTCTTCGGCCGCTTGGGCACCACCGTCCTCGCGGTCACCCACGATCAGGGCGAGGCGTTCGCGCTCGCCGACCGGGTGGTGGTGATGCGGGACGGGCGGATCGCCCAGTCCGGTACGCCTCTCGAGGTGTGGCAGCGGCCGGCGGACGCGTTCGTCGCGCGGTTCCTCGGCTTCGAGAACGTCGTGGAGGCGAACGTCACCGGTGAGGTCGCGGTGACGCCCTGGGGCAAGGTGCCGGTGCCGGAGGGCTCCCCGCAGGGGGCGCGCACGCTCCTCGTCCGCCCCGCCGGAGTCCGTCTCGTCCCCGCCGACGAGGGCCTGCGCTGCACGGTCGCCGCCCGGACCTTCAAGGGCACCCATGTCGCCGTACACCTCCAGCCGGAGGGCGCGCCGCGCCTGGAGGCGGCGTGCGCGCTGCGGGAGGCGCCGGCGGCCGGGGACACGGTCGGGGTGGCCTTCGACGCGACGGAGACGGCGGTGCTGGACTGAGAAGGGTACGGCCCGCCCCGGGGGAGGGACGGGCCGTGGTGGTGCGGGGGTGCGTCAGCGGTTGCTGGAGCCCCGGCGGCGCATGCCGAAGAAGACCGCGCCGCCGCCGATGACGACGAGCAGGGCGGCGATGCCGGCGATCAGGCCGGTGTTGGAGGCACCGGTCTCGGCGAGGTTGGACTCCTGGACCGCGGGCGAGGGGGCGTTGTCCGTGGAGGGCACGGTGCTGTCGTCCGACGACGATTCCGAGGGGCTCGGGGTGGCGGTGTCGGCCGGGGTGGACGGGGTGCTCGACGGCGTCCCGGACTCCGACTCGGAGGCGCTCGGGGACGGCGAGGCGGTGTCGTCGTCCCCCTTGCAGGCCTCGGCCGGGGTGGTCAGGTTGCCCGCGATGTCCTCGTCGACGAGGATCTTCTCGTTCTTGACGGCCTTGACGTGGATCCGGTACACCGCGTTCGGCGCCCAGTCCTCGGCGAAGGTGATGACGGCGCCCTTCTTGGAGCCCTCGACCGTCTGCTCGCCGACCTGGCGGAGGTCGGCGCCGTTGTTCTCCAGGAAGACGGTGACGACGGCGGGCACGCCCGAGGCGTCCTTGTCGGTGACCGTGATGACGCCCTTGGCGCCGTCGCATCCGGCAGCCGCGGAGAAGTCACCTATCTCGCAGGCCAGCGCGCTGCCCGCGGCGCCGAGCGCGAGGGCGGCGGAGGCCGCGGTGACACCGAGGAAACGCACCGAACGAGCGGCGGTACGGCGGGAAAGGGACACGTTTGTCCTTAAGGGGAAGCGCAACTGCGGGGGGTGGAGGGGGAGATGGCGCCCCCGGTGATGCCGAGTGCGTCACCATCCCCAGCAGACTCACAGGTCTATAAGCGTTCCATAAGAAGTGTCAATGCGGGGACCGCTCCCAGCGATCGGCTTTGCCCGCTCATTACCCGGCGAGACGTTTCAATGCCGCCGGAGCCTCCTCGATCCGGTCAACGAGGGCGATACGGGACTCCATCGACCGCTCCCGGGCGAGTGAGCACAACAACGGCCACGCCGGCAGCCGTTCCGTCCAGTGCTCCCGGTCCACCAGCACCATCGGCGTCGGCTCGCCGCGCGACTCGTAGTAGTTGGGCGTCGCGTTGTCGAAGATCTCCTGTACGGTCCCGGCGGCGCCCGGCAGGAAGACCACACCGGCGTTGCAGCGGGCCAACAGGCCGTCCTCGCGGGTGGCGTTGGAGAAGTACTTGGCGAGGTGCGCGGCGAACGGGTTCGGCGGCTCGTGGCCGTAGAACCAGGTCGGTATGCCCACCGAGGGGCCGCCGCCCGGCCAGGTGGCGCGGACCTCGAAGGCGGCCCGCGCCCAGTCGGTGACCGAGGGCGTGAACGTGGGCGCCTTGGCGAGCAGCCGCAGGGCGTCGGTGAGCATCGCGGCGTCGAACGGGGCGGCGTACGCGCCGAGGTTGGCCGCCTCCATCGCGCCGGGCCCGCCGCCGGTGGCCACCATGAGCCCCTCGCGGGCGAGTTCACGGCCGAGACGGGCCGCGCCGGCGTACGCGTCCGTGCCGCGCGCCATGGCGTGGCCGCCCATCACGCCCACCACCCGCGCGCCGACGAGGAGTTCGTCGAGCGCGTCGGACACGGCGTCGTCGTGGAGCGAGCGGAGCATCGAGCCGAAGATGTCGCCGTCGGACCTGGTCCGCTGGAACCAGGCGTAGGTACGGGCGTCTGGGGTGGCCTCGTAGCCCTCGTCGAGGGAGTCGAACAGCTCCTCGGGGGTGTAGACGAAGCCGCGGTACGGATCGAACGAGAGGCCCGGTACGGGCGGGAAGACCAGGGCGCCGGAGGCGCGGGCCTTGGCCGCCGCGTCCGGCGCCATCGGGCAGCCCAGGAACAGGGCGGCCGAGGTGTCGAGGGCGAGCAGGACGTCCGTACGGTCCGTCAGGTCGACGGACTGGACCCGGAAGTGGTGGAGGGTGCCGAAGTCGCGGACCACCTCGTCGAATTCGGCGAGGGATTCGATCTCACGATCGTGGGAACCGTCGAACGGCTGGGCGGGTGTCGTCGGATGCACCCGCCCATGCTAGGCACCGCCCGTGCGGTCCGGGGGATCAGCCCTCGACGGCCGCCGGGTCCATCCAGATGATCTCCCAGGTGTGCCCGTCGAGGTCGTCGAAGGAACGGCCGTACATGAAGCCCATGTCCTGCGTCTCGCCGCTGGGGGTGGCGCCGAGGGAGAGCGCGCGGTCGACCAGCTCGTCGACCTTCGCGCGGCTCTCGGCGCTGAGCGCGACGAGGACCTCGCTGGTCGTCGTGGCGTCCGCGATCTCCTTCTTGGTGAAGGTCGCGTAGAACGGCTTGGTGAGCAGCATCGCGACGATCGTGTCGCTGATCACCACCGAGGCCGCGTTGTCGTCGCTGAACTGGGGGTTGATCGAGTAGCCGAGCCCGGTGAAGAACGTCTTCGAGGCGTCGAGGTCGGACACGGGCAGGTTGACGAAGATCATCTGCTGGTAGGCCGGGGCGGTCATCGGTCTCTCCCGTCGAGGGTGCGTGCGGTGGGGGTGGTGCGTGCTGTTCGGTGGGGTAGACCGGGGGGCCGCGCGGAACTCATCGCCGGGCGCGATCTTTTTTTCGTACGGGTCTCAGTGGGCCAGGGGGAGGGAGGCCAGCTCCGCCACCATGAGGGTCAGGGGGACGAAGAGGCTCAGGAGGGCGCCGGCGCGCAGGGCGGCGGCGGTGCGCAGGGTCTTGCCGGGGGCGCCCAGGCGGAGCAGGGCGGCGGTGGTGTCGGCGCGGGCCTGCCTCGCCTCGACGGCGGTCGTGAGGAGCGTGGCGACCGTGCAGCACGCCACGACCGCGGCGCCGAGGGTGGTGAGGGGGCCGGAGGAGGGGTCGGCGGGGTCGTACAGGGCGGCCACCGCGTACGCGCCCGAGGCCACCGCGCAGACCACGCCCAGGGGGCGGCCGATCCGGGCGGCCTCCTGCATCAGGCCGCGGCCCGCGAGGAGGCGGAGGGCGCCGGGGCGGGCGGTCTGGAGGAGACGGCCGCACAGGTGGGTGAGGCCGGGGCCGGCGAGGGCCAGACCGACCGCCGTGAGGGTCCAGCCGAGGAGGACCGCGGTGGGGGCGGTGGGCAGGCCGGTGGGGAGGGGGAGCGCGGCGCCGGTGGAGGTACGGCTGGCGTAGCCCTCCACGGCGAGACCGGTGGCCAGGAGGGCGGCGCCCCAGGGGAGGGCGGTGGGGTCGGGGAGGTGGCCGGGGGCGTCCGCGGCGCCGTCCGCCGGGGGCGGGGGGTGGGGTGCGTCGCCCGGCTGTGCCTCATCCGCGGCCCGCGGGCCCGCGGGCATGCGGGGTGGCCGAGCCGGGCGGATTCCGGCGGCCGAGCGGGCCGCCACGAGGGTGTCCCGGGGGCAGAGCATCAGGGCCACCGAGGCGGAGGCCGTGGCCGGGACCAGGGAGAGCAGGGTGAGGGCCGCCGGCAGGGGCAGGGGGTGGTCCGCGGCCAGGAAGTCGGTCGCCGCCCCGTCGAAGGGCATGCCGGTGAGGTCGCCGCGGAGGTGCAGGAAGAGGAGGAGGGCCAGCATCGAGCCGAGCAGGGTCGACAGGGCCGTGGTGGTCGCGGAGACGGCCATCAGCCGGGCCGGGCCCAGGCCGATGGCCGCGAGGCCCGGGCGGGGGCGGGTGCCGGGGTCGGTGCGGGCGACCGCGAGGGCGAGATGGACGGTGGCGGCCAGCGGGACCGCGCACCAGGCGAGGCGGAGCAGGGAGCCGGGGGAGGCCTCGGGGTGGGTCAGGGCGTGGCCGAGGGTGGAGAGGAGGAGGAAACCGGTGGCCGCCGAGGCCGCCGCGACCAGGAGGCGGCGCGCCTGTACGGCGGGATGCGCGCTGCGGGTCAGACGGAGAGCGAGCACGCGGCCCCCCGCCCTTCCGCCTCACCCCGACCACCCGACGCCCCAGGCCCACCCGCCGACCGCTCCGGATCACCCGGATCACCCGGGCCGTCCTGAGCCCCGCGCCCCGGCGCCGGGCGTGCGGGTTCACCTGGGCCGTCCGGTGCTCCGTGCCCGCGCGCCGGGCGTGCGGGTTCACCCGAGCCGCCCTGGGCCCCACGCCCCGCCGCCGGGCGTTCGAGTCCACCCGGGCCTCCGTCCAGTGCCCCGTGCCCGCGTGCCGGGCCTGCGAGTTCACCCGAGCTGTCCGGTGCTCCGTGTCCGCGCGCCGGGCCTTCGCGTTCACCTCGGCCGCCGTGGGCCGCCTGCGTACCGGCCCGAGGCTCTCGTTCACCCGGCCCGTGCTGTGCCGACCCGGGGTCGTCCGACGGTGTACCGGCCTCCGGCTCACCGGGATCCGCACGGTGCCCGCGGCCGTCCGGCGTCGCCCGGGGCTCCGGGGGCGGGGGCAGGTGGAGGGTGGTGACCTGGCGGCCGTCCAGGAGGGTGATGCGGCGGTCCGCCAGGGAGGCGGTCTCCGGGTCGTGGGTGGCGAGGACCACGGTGATGCCGTGGGAGCGGGCCGCGGTGGTGAGGGTGCGCAGGACGTGCGCGCGGTCGGAGCGGTGCAGCGGGGCCGTCGGTTCGTCCGCGAAGAGGATGGAGGGGGCGGGGGCGAGCGCCCGGGTGATGCAGACACGCTGGCGTTCCGCCTGGGTCAGCTCGTGCGGCCGGCTGCGGGCCTTCGAGCCGACGTCGAGGCGCTCCAGCCACTCCAGCGCGGCGGCCTTCGCCCGGCGGCGGCTGGTGCCGCGCAGCATCAGCGGGAGGGCCGCGTTCTCCCACACGTTCAGCTCGGGGACGAGCACCGGGACCGGGTCGATCCAGCCGAAGCGGTCGCGGCGCAGCCGCTCGCGGGCCATCGGGCCCATGGTGTGCACGGGGACGCTGTTGAACCAGACCTCGCCGCGCTGGGCGGGCACCAGGCCGGACAGACAGTGCAGCAGGGTCGTCTTGCCGCTGCCGCGCGGCCCGCTGACGGCGAGGATCTCGCCCTCCCGGACGCCCAGCGAGACCCCGCCGAGCGCCGGTGATCCGTCGCGGTGCGTGAAGTGCAGCGAGCGTGCCCAGAGCACGTCGTTGTCCGGCGGGGCCTCCATGGGCGTACACCTCGGTTCAGATCCGTGAGTTCCCTGGGGTATCCCCCGTCCGGGGGAACGAAGGGGGAACGAAGGCAGGGCCGATCGGTCACGAGCACGCTAAGGAGGTCGCGGCGGGCTTGGGGACAGCACACGGCCCCGGTACGCCGTTTCTCACTCGCACGGCGGACACCGGGGCCGGTGTTGATCACAGGGTCAGTTGATCACAGCTTCGTCCAGGCCTCCGTCAGCGTGGCGCGCAGGATCTGCTCGATCTCGTCGAAGGTCTCCTGGTTGGAGATCAGCGGCGGGGCGAGCTGGACGACCGGGTCGCCGCGGTCGTCGGCACGGCAGTACAGGCCGTTCTCGAAGAGGGCCTTGGAGAGGAAGCCGTACAGGACGCGCTCGGTCTCGGCCTCGTCGAAGGACTGCTTGGTCGCCTTGTCCTTGACCAGCTCGATGCCGTAGAAGAAGCCGTTGCCGCGGACGTCGCCGACGATCGGCAGGTCGTGCAGCTTCTCCAGGGTCGCGCGGAACGCGGACTCGTTGTCGAGGACGTGCTGGTTCAGCCCCTCGCGCTCGAACAGGTCGAGGTTGGCGAGACCGACCGCCGCCGACACCGGGTGGCCGCCGAAGGTGTAGCCGTGCAGGAACGTGTTGTCGCCCTTGTAGAACGGCTCGGCGAGCCGGTCGGAGATGATGCACGCGCCGATGGGGGAGTACCCGGAGGTCATTCCCTTGGCGCAGGTGATCATGTCCGGTACGTAGCCGAACTTGTCGCAGGCGAACATCGTGCCGAGGCGGCCGAAGGCGCAGATGACCTCGTCGGAGACGAGCAGCACGTCGTACTGGTCGCAGATCTCGCGGACCCGCTGGAAGTAGCCGGGCGGGGGCGGGAAGCAGCCGCCCGCGTTCTGGACCGGCTCCAGGAACACCGCGGCGACGGTGTCCGGGCCCTCGAAGAGGATCTGCTGCTCGATCTGGTCGGCGGCCCAGCGGCCGAAGGCCTCGGGGTCGTCGCCGAAGATCGGGGCGCGGTAGATGTTGGTGTTGGGCACCTTGTGGGCGCCGGGCACGAGCGGCTCGAAGGGCGCCTTCAGGGCCGGCAGGCCGGTGATGGACAGGGCGCCCTGCGGGGTGCCGTGGTAGGCGACCGCGCGGGAGATGACCTTGTGCTTGGTCGGCTTGCCCGTGAGCTTGAAGTACTGCTTGGCCAGCTTCCACGCGGTCTCGACGGCCTCGCCGCCGCCCGTGGTGAAGAAGACCTTGTTCAGGTCGCCCGGCGCGTGGTGGGCGAGGCGCTCCGCCAGCTCGACGGCCTTCGGGTGGGCGTAGGACCAGACCGGGAAGAACGCCAGTTCCTGTGCCTGCTTGAAGGCGGTCTCGGCCAGCTCCGTGCGGCCGTGGCCGGCCTGGACCACGAACAGGCCGGCGAGGCCGTCGAGGTAGCGCTTGCCCTTGTCGTCGTAGATGTGGGTGCCCTCGCCCCGGACGATGGTCGGTACGGGCGAGTTCTCGTACGAGGACATGCGGGTGAAGTGCATCCACAAGTGGTCGTACGCGGTGCGGCTGAGGTCCTTCTCGGTCACGGTTATCGGGTTCCCCACATGTAGGTCTGCTTCTTCAGCTTCAGGTAGACGAAGCTCTCGGTGGAGCGCACGCCGGGCAGGGCACGCATGCGTTTGTTGATGACGTCCAGCAGGTGGTCGTCGTCCTCGCAGACGATCTCCGCGAGGATGTCGAACGAGCCCGCGGTCATCACCACGTACTCGACCTCGGCCATGTCGGTGAGCGCCTCGGCTATGGACTCCACATCTCCCTCGACGTGCAGCCCGACCATCGCCTGCCGCCGGAAACCCACGGTGAGCGGGTCCGTGACGGCGACGATCTGCATCACGCCCTGGTCGAGCAGCTTCTGCACGCGCTGGCGCACGGCGGCCTCGGACAGGCCGACGGCCTTGCCGATGGCGGCGTACGGCCGGCGGCCGTCCTCCTGGAGCTGCTCGATGATGCCGAGGCTGACGGCATCCAGGTGAGGGGTGCCGTTCCTGGACTCGCGGGAGCTCCCGCCGTCCCTGTGCTCTGCGCTTCGACTGGCCACGGCCTCACTGTGCACGACGTCTCGACAGTTCCGCAAGGCCACGGCGATGAAATTCGTTGTTTACGCGACCGAGATCTGCGGATTCCGCAGTCATCGTGGGATCGGGGGTGTTGAAAACGTGGGTGGGCGGATTACTGTGGGTGTCTCAGTCAATGGACATCCGAACTGGAGGGCCGGTCAGTGAGCACCGAGCTGCGTCGTCTGCGCAACTACATCGACGGTGAGTTCCGGGACGCCGCCGACGGACGGACCACCGAGGTGGTCAACCCGGCGACGGGCGAGGCGTACGCGACCGCGCCGCTGTCCGGTGCCGCGGACGTGGACGCCGCGATGGCCGCCGCCGCCGCGGCCTTCCCGGGCTGGCGGGACACCACCCCGTCCGAGCGGCAGAAGGCCCTGCTGAAGATCGCGGACGCCTTCGAGGAGCGCGCCGAGGAACTGATCGCGGCCGAGGTGGAGAACACGGGCAAGCCCATCGGGCTGACCCGCTCCGAGGAGATCCCGCCGATGGTCGACCAGATCCGCTTCTTCGCGGGCGCGGCCCGGATGCTGGAGGGCCGCAGCGCGGGCGAGTACATGGACGGCATGACCTCCATCGTCCGCCGTGAGCCGGTCGGCGTCTGCGCGCAGGTCGCGCCGTGGAACTACCCGATGATGATGGCCGTGTGGAAGTTCGCCCCGGCGATCGCGGCCGGCAACACGGTCGTCCTGAAGCCCTCGGACACCACGCCCGCCTCCACGGTCCTGATCGCCGAGATCCTCGGCTCGATCCTGCCCAAGGGCGTCTTCAACGTCGTCACGGGCGACCGTGACACCGGCCGGCTGATGGTCGAGCACCCCACCCCGGCGATGGCCTCCATCACCGGCTCGGTGCGCGCCGGCATGTCGGTCGCCGAGTCCGCGGCCAAGGACGTCAAGCGCGTCCACCTGGAGCTGGGCGGCAAGGCGCCGGTCGTCGTCTTCGAGGACACCGACATCCCGAAGGCCGTCGAGGACATCTCCGTGGCGGGCTTCTTCAACGCCGGCCAGGACTGTACGGCGGCCACCCGCGTCCTCGTCCAGGAGTCGATCCACGACGAGTTCGTCGCCGCGCTCGCCAAGGCCGCGGCCGAGACGAAGACCGGGCAGCCCGACGACGAGGACGTCCTGTACGGCCCCCTGAACAACCCCAACCAGCTCAAGCAGGTCACCGGCTTCATCGAGCGGCTGCCCGCGCACGCCAAGGTCGAGGCCGGCGGCCACCAGGTCGGCGACAAGGGCTACTTCTACGCGCCGACCGTCGTCTCGGGGCTGAAGCAGGACGACGAGATCATCCAGAAGGAGGTCTTCGGCCCGGTCATCACCGTGCAGTCCTTCTCGGACGAGGAGCAGGCCGTGACCTGGGCCAACGGCGTCGAGTACGCCCTCGCCTCCTCGGTGTGGACCAAGGACCACGGCCGCGCGATGCGCATGTCCAAGAAGCTCGACTTCGGCTGCGTGTGGATCAACACCCACATCCCGCTGGTCGCGGAGATGCCGCACGGCGGCTTCAAGAAGTCCGGCTACGGCAAGGACCTTTCGGGATACGGCTTCGACGACTACACGCGCATCAAGCACGTGATGACGTCACTGGAGGCGTAGTTGGCGGGCCACCGCCGGGAGGGGCGTGCCGTGCGCACGCCCCTCCCCTCCCGCCGCTCCCTCCTTCGCTCCCTCGGTTCCACCGCCGCGCTCGGCGCCCTCGCGGGCTGCGGGGTGCGGGCCGCCTATGTGCAGCCCGGCGAGCGGGCCGGGGCCGATGTGTCCGCCAGTGACAAGCGGCTGACGTGGGCGAACTGGCCGTTGTACATCGACACGGACGACGACGACCCGACGGACCGGCCGACCCTGGACGCCTTCACGAAGCGCACCGGGATATCCGTCGACTACGTCGAGGAGATCAACGACAACGACGAGTTCTTCGGGAAGATCAGCCCTTCCCTGATGAACCATCAGCAGACCGGCCGGGACCTGATCGTCATCAGCGACTGGATGTGCGCCCGGTTCGTACGGCTGGGCTGGGTCCAGGAGATGGACCGCGACCGTCAGCCGAACGTGGCGGAGTACCTGGACCCGCTGCTGCGTTCCCCCGCCTTCGACCCGGGCCGCCGATACACCGTGCCCTACCAGTCGGGCATCACCGGCATCGCCTACGACCGGCGCAGGCTGGGCCGCGACATCCGGGCCGTCTCCGACCTGTGGGCGAGCGACCTCAAGGGCCGGGTCACCCTGCTCTCCGGGCTGGACGAGGCCTTCGCGCTGCTGATGCAGGGCAACGGCGTCGACATCACCCGGTGGACGGCCGACGACTTCCGCACCGTGTGCGAGCAGGTGGAGCAGCAGGTCGGGAAGGGCCAGATCCGCCGCTTCACCGGCAACGACTACACCAAGGACCTGGTCAGCGGTGACGTCCTGGCCTGCCAGGCGTACTCCGGCGATGTCATCCAGCTCCAGGCGGACAACCCCGACATCCGCTTCGTCGTCCCCGAGGAGGGCGGCGAGCTGTGGTCGGACTCCCTGATGATCCCCGACCTCGCCCGCCACAAGACCAGCGCCGAGCGGCTCGTCGACCACTACTACGAGCCCGGGACCGCCGCCGAGCTCGCGGCCTGGGTCAACTACGTCTGCCCCGTGCCCGCCGCCCAGGCGGTCCTCGCCGACTCCGCCGACGAGGAGACGGCCGCCCTCGCCGGCAACCCGCTGATCTTCCCCGACAAGGAGATGCGCGCCCGTCTCGCCATCGCCCGCGACATCACCTCCACGGAACGGCTGGAGTTCACCCGGAGCTGGAACGCGATCGTCGGGCTGTGACCCGGGGGCGGGGTCACCGCCCCGCGGTCAGGTACTCGGTGATCTTCTCGCGCATGAACACCGAGGATTCGCGGGCCCGCTCCTCCCAGGCGAAGACACAGGCGGTGAGGGTGCCGTCGAAGCCGTTCGCGCGCAGCTCGCGGAAGAGTTCGCCGAAGTCGACCTCGCCCTCGCCGATGTCCAGATGCTGGTGGATGCGGGCGGTGGTGCCGGGCGGGTTGAGGATGTAGCGGTTGCCCGAGGACGCCGTGTGGTCGTAGGCGTCGGCGAGGTGGACATGGGTGAGGAGATCGCCCGCGTGCCGGATGATGCCGGGGGCGTCGTTGCCGATGTGGAAGGTGTGCGGGGCGCAGTACAGGAAGCTGACGTTGGGGTGGTTGATGCCCCGGATCAGGTTGACCGCGTCGTAGCCGTTCTCGATGAAGTCGTCCGGGTGCGGCTCCAGGGTCAGCTTGATGCCCTCGCGCTCGAAGACGGGCAGCAGTTCGTCCAGCGACCTCCAGAACTGTGCCTCGCTGCGGTCGGGGTCCTCCGGGCGGCCGTTGAACTCGGAGATCATGCTGTCGACGCCCAGGTCGGCGGCGATCTGAATCGAGCGCTTCCAGTAGCGTACGGCGGCCTGACGGGCGTCCTCGTCCGGTCCCGACCAGCGGAACAGCGGCAGCATCGAGGAGATCCCGACGCCCGCCGCGTCGAGTGCCTTGCGGAAGTTGGCGACGGTGGCGTCGTCGACGCGCGGGTGGCGGAAGAAGGGGACGAAGTCCTCGCGCGGCGAGAGCTCGATCCATTCGTAGCCCAGTTCGGCCACCACGGCGGGCAGTTCGAGCAGCGGCACGTTGCGGATCATGTACGGGTCGAGGGCGATCCTCATGGGGGTACTCCTTGGTGTCACAGGGGGCGGGGTGTGCCGCTGGAGGCGCTGGTGCCGCCGTCGACCGGGAGCACGGCCCCCGTGATGTATCCGGCGTCGGGGCTCGCGAGGAAGAGCACGGCGCGCGCGATGTCCTCGGGCCGGGCGACCCGGTCGAGGGCCACGCGGTCGAGGAGCCGTGCCGTGAACTCCGGGTCGTCCAGGCGCTCCTGGGTGAGCCGGGAGACGGTGAAGGCGGGCGCGACGGCGTTGACCCGCACCCCGTCCCGGCCGAGGTCCAGGGCGAGGCTCTGCACGAGGGCGTTGACCGCCGCCTTGGTGGCGTTGTAGGCGAACTGGCTCCAGTCGCCGCGCAGTCCGGCGATGGAGGAGACGGCGACGAGATTTCCGTGCGCGGCGCGCAGCGGCGGGGCGGTCAGCCGGGCGAGGCGGACGACGGAGTCGAGGTTCACCGACCGCAGGCGCTCCCAGGCGTCGTCGTCGAAGGTGTCGATACGGCTGGGTTCACTGGTGCCGGCGTTGGCCACGACGACGTCGAGGCGGCCGAACCGCTCGACGACGGCGGCCACCGCGCGCTCCTGCGCCCCGGCGTCCGTGACGTCGGCGGCGATCACCTGCACGCGTGCGGTGCCGAAACCGGCCACGGTCTCGTGCAGCGGTTCCGGGCGGCGGCCGAGGACCGCGACGCCCGCTCCCTGTTCGAGGAAGGCGCGTGCGGTCGCCCGGCCGATGCCGCTGCCTGCGCCCGTGACGAGGACGACGCGGCCCCGGTACGGGTAGGAGGCCCAGGCGATCACGACGTCAGGCTCTCCTGGAGCGCCGCGTCGGCGGCCTTGAGGACCTCGGCCGCCGCGGCGACGCCCTCGACGGGGCCCAGTTCGGTGTCCTCGTGCTCGATGTTGACGAGCATGCCCGGGTCGACCTCGTGCAGGGCGCGCAGGAACTCGGTCCAGTAGGCGACGTCGTGGCCCTTGCCGAGGGCGACGAAGTCCCAGGCGGAGTTCCGGGGCCACTCGTTGGCCCACTCGTCGCCGCCGAGGTTGGTGCGCGGCTCGTCGGGGGACAGGCGGCGGAAGCTGTTGTCGAGGACGCCGTAGAGGGCGGCGTGCTCGGCGTTGACGCGGACGTCCTTGGCGGCGGCGTGGAAGACGAGGCCGCCGAGGTGGCGGACGACCGCGACCGGGTCCATCTGCTGCCAGAACAGGTGGGAGGCGTCCAGTTCGACGCCGACGTGGGTGGCGCCGGTGAGGTCGATCAGCTGGTGCACGTCGGCGGAGTTGAACACCAGGTTCTGCGGGTGCAGTTCGAGGGCGACCTTCACGTCGTGGTCACGGGCGAGGCGGTCGGTCTCGCGCCAGAAGTCCGCGGCGATCTCCCACTGGTGGTCCAGCACGTCCAGGGCGGCGGAGTTCCAGGCGTTGACGATCCAGTTCGGGCGCCGCGCGCCCGGTTCGCCGCCGGGCAGACCGGACATGGTCACCAGGCGGTGCTGCCCGAGGCGTTCGGCGAGGCGGATGGAGCGGCGGATGTCCTCGGCGTGCCTCTCGCCGATGACGGGGTTCGGGTGCAGCGGGTTGCCGTTGGCGTTGAGGCCGGCGATCGAGACGCCGGTGCCCTCGAAGAGGCCGAGGAAGTCGTCGCGGGCGGTGTCGCTGACCAGGATCTCGTCGAAGGTCGGCACATGGACCGCCGGGAGGAAGCCGCCGGTGTTGATCTCCAGGCCGGTCAGGCCCAGCCCGGCGACGACCTTGATCGCCTCCGGGAGCGGACGGTCGTGCAGGATCGCGTTGTAGAGGCCCAGTTTCATCGTGTGGTTCCTCGGTCCTTGTCGAAGGGGGCGGTGCGGGTGGGGAGGGGGCCTTGGGTCACGGGACGGTGACCGCCGTGCCGCCCGCCGCGGCGGAGGCGACGATCGCGTCGATCACGCGCAGGTTGTGCAGCCCGTCGGCGAGGGTGGGGCAGGCCGGCAGCCGGTCCAGGCCCGCGATCTGCTCCAGGAAGGCCCGGGCCTGCCAGACGAAGAACTCGTGCTGGCCGTGGCCGACGCTGGGGAAGTCCATGGGCAGACCGCCGGCGATGTAGGGGTGGCCGGGGCCGACCACGACCCGCCGGTAGCCGTCCACCGGGTCGGAGGCCGCCCCGTCGGCGAGGGTGAACTCCGCCGCCCGCGACAGCTCGAAGGTGGCCGCCCCGCCCTGGGTGAACACCTCGAAGCCCAGCGAGTTGGCAAGGCCCCGGGCGATGCGCGAGACGGAGAAGGTGCCGACGGCACCGGAGGCGAACGTGGCGGTGAAGGTGGCGATGTCGTCGTTCTCGACGCGCCCGCGCTCCTGGCTCACCGCCACGTCGGCCGAGTGCCCCACGGCGGTGCCCAGCGGCAGGGGCCGCTCGTGCACCTGCGTGGACAGCACGGCGCCCTGGACGCTGCTCACGGGACCGCAGAAGTACTCGCCGAGGTCGATGAGGTGGCTGCCGATGTCGGACAGCGCCCCCGAGCCGGGTCCGCCCCGGTAGCGCCAGCTGAGGGGGGCGTCCGGGTTGTGCCCGTAGTCGCACCAGTAGTGCCCGTTGAAGTGCTGCACCGGCCCGAGGGAGCCCTCCCGCACCTGCTGCCGGACGGCGTTGATCGCGGGGGAGCGGCGGAAGGTGAAGCCGGTCGCGGCCACCAGCCCGGTCCCCTCGGCGGCCTTCACCATGGCCTCGGCGTCGGCCACGGACGGCGCGAGCGGCTTCTCGCACAGCACGTGCTTGCCCGCCGCCAGCAGGGCCTCGACGATCTCGCGGTGCAGGTGGTTGGCGACCACGACGCTCACCGCGTCGATGTCCTCGGCCGCCACGATCGCCCGCCAGTCGGTCTCGGCCCGCTCGAAGCCGTAGCGGCGGGCGGCGTCGAGGGCGAAGGGTTCATGGGCGTCGGCGACGGCGACCAGGCGCACCTCGGGCAGTCCCGCGCCGTACAGGGTCGCGGCCTGCCGGTAGCCGTTGAGGTGGGCGCGGCCCGCCATTCCGGCCCCGATGACCGCCACCCCGATCGGTCGTGTGCTCATGGTGCTTCCTCTCCGGCGCACCGATGCGCCGCGGCTAGGGGGAAGAGGGGACCGAGCGCCGGGGTCCCGGTTCAGCTCCGGCGACGGCCGGGGACCAGGACCCGCTTAAAGCGCTTTAAGTGCTGGTACTATCAGCGGCGTCACCAACAGATGTCAAGGGCGTTGCCACAAAACCGCGGGAGGTCGTGTGGACGAGCTCGGTTCCGCTGCCCCTGCGGGCGCCAACGGCGCGACCCCGCGCCCGCGGCTGGAGGACGTCGCCGCGCGCGTGGGTCTGTCCACGGCGTCGGTGTCCCTGGTGCTGCGCGGTGTGCCGGGCCCCAGTGAGCGCACCCGGCAGCGGGTCCTCAAGGCGGCCGCGGACCTCGGCTACCGTCCGGACCGTACGGCCAGCGCCCTGGCCAGCAAGCGCAGCCGGCTGCTCGGCGTCATGATCGACGTCCACAGCCCCTTCCAGGCCGAGCTGGTCGAGCATCTGCACACCGCGGCGGAGGAGGTCGGCTACGACCTCGTCCTGAGCACGCAGACCCGCACCCGCGACGAGAACACCGCCGTCGAGACGCTGCTGGCCTTCCGCTGCGAGGCGCTGATCCTCCTGGGCCCGGTGGCCCCCGCCGCCGTCCTCGCCGAGCTGGACCGCAGGGCGCCCGTCGTCTCGGTGGGGCGCCGGATCACCGGCGCCGCTCTCGATGTCGTACGGTCCGCCGACGACGCCGGGGTCGGGCAGGTCGTCGACCATCTGGTGGGCCTCGGGCACCGCGCGATCGTCTGCGTCGACGGGGGCAAGGGGATCATCGCCACCGACCGGCGCCGCGGCTACCGGGCGGCCATGCGCCGGCACGGCCTCGACGAGCGGATCCGGGTCCTGCACGGGGACCTCACCGAGGAGGCCGGTGACCGGGTCGGCCGGCAGCTGCTCGACGACGGCGAGCTGCCGACCGCCGTGGTGACGTTCAACGACCGCAGCGCCATCGGTGTGCTCACCGCCCTGCGGGGGGCCGGGGTCGAGGTCCCCGGCGATGTCTCCGTGGTGGGCTACGACGACGACACCCTGTCCCGGCTGACCTGCTTCGATCTGACCACGGTCAGCCAGAACGCCGAGGAGCAGGCCCGGCAGGCCGTCCTGGCCGTCGTCGAACGGCTGGACCAGGGGCGTACCGAGCCCCGCGAGATCGTCCTCGCCCCGTCCCTCGTCGTCCGGGGCACGACGGCCGCACCGCGCTGACCTGGCCGAACCGCCCCGCCCCCGCCGCCAACTGCATGGGTAATGCATCTTTTATCGGCAGATAACGGAACGGTGTGCATTTCCCGAACGGTGTCTTGACACCTTTCCGAAACACAAGCATGCTCTGGCCACCTCTTAAAGCGATTTAAAAGGTTGCTCGTGACGAGCCGTTCTCCTCATCGCCGACCCTCCGCGCCCGACCGAGCGAGACCCCTGGGATCCCGACGGCGCCGGCCCTCCCCGCGCTTTCGAGCGACCCGGATCGCACGCACCACCTCAGCCCGAGCCATGCCCGGCCCCGCGCACGCACCGCCCGGCATCACACGAAGGAGCACCCCCGCACATGGAACGCACACAGACTCGCCGGCCGGCCGGCCGCCGTCTCTCCAGAAGGGGCCTGACCGTGGTGAGCCTGCTCGCCCTGTCGGCCACCGCGCTGACCGGGTGCGCCAGCGGCAAGGCCACCGGCGGTGACACGGGCCGGGCGACGGCCACCTCCGGCGGATCGACGACCGGTGTGAAGAACAACGGCAAGAACTCGATCTACGTCATCGGCGGCAAGTCCGACGACCCGTTCTGGTCCACGGTCAAGCGCGGTGTCGACGACGCGGCGAAGCTGGTGAAGGCGGGCGGCGGCTCGGTCACCTATCTCGGCCCGGCGAACTACGACAACCTCGGCCCGGACGTCGCGAAGCTGACGCTGACCGCGATCTCGCAGAACCCGTCGGCGATCCTCGTGCCCGACTGGGTGCCCGACAACCAGGACGCGGCCATCAAGCAGGCGGTGGCCAAGGGCATCCTCGTCCTCACCTACAACGCGGGTGGCACCGAGGCCGCCCAGAACGTCGGCGCGCTGAAGTACGTCGGGTCGGACGACTACGAGGCGGGCAAGGCGGGCGGCGTCAAGTTCGCCGAGGACGGCGCCAAGAACATCCTGTGCGTCAACACCGTGCCCGGCTCCGCCAACCAGGAGGCCCGCTGCAAGGGCGTCAAGGACGGCGCCACCGGCAAGGGCTCCTCCTCCAAGCAGCTCCCGCTGCCCTCGTCCAACTTCGGCAACCCCTCCGCGGTCACCCAGGCGATCAAGGGCGCCCTGCTGAAGGACACCAGCATCGACGCCGTCGTGACCATCGGTGTCGGCGACGCCGACAGCGCCGCCGCCGCGATCAAGCAGGCGAAGGCCGCCGACAAGGTGAAGCTGGGCACCTTCGACCTCTCGGAGAGCCAGCTCACCCGGATCAAGGCCGGCGAGCAGACGTTCGCCATCGACCAGCAGCCGTACCTCCAGGGCTTCTACGTCGTGTCGATGGCCGACCAGTACCTCTCCTACGGCGTCCTGCCGCCGCAGAACCCGATCCTGACCGGCCCGCTGCTGGTCACCAAGGACAACGTCGACGCGGCGATCGCCGGCACCAAGGCCGGCGTGCGCTGACCCACCCCGGGTGCCGGGCCCCGCACGGGCCCGGCACCCCATCTCCGAGTCCTGCCTGCCCGCACCACACCCGGATCCACGAAGGTGACCACTCCGATGACAACCTCACTTCCCGACACCACGGCCGAGCAGGCGACCGCCGCCGCCCCGCCGAAGCAGTCCGAGAGCCCGCTGGGGCGGCTGTGGCACCGTCCTGAGGCGGGTGCGCTGATCGGGACGCTCAGTGTGTTCGTCTTCTTCGCGATCTTCGGCGGGGCGAAGTTCCTGGCTCCCGCGGGTGCGGCGAGCTGGCTGAACATCGGCGCCGAGCTGGGCATCATCGCGATCCCGGTCGGACTGCTGATGATCGCCGGAGAGCTCGACGTCTCGGTCGGCTCGGTCCTGGCGGGCTCCTCGATGACCCTGGCCATCGTCTCCGGCCACTGGGGCGCCCCCATGATCGTCGGGATCGTCCTCGCCCTCGGCCTCGGCCTGCTGGTCGGCCTCCTCAACGGCATCCTGGTGACGCGTACGAACGTGCCTTCGCTGGTGATCACCCTGGCCACGCTGTCCGGCATGGCGGGCCTGACGCTGGGCCTGTCGAGGGTGACGACCGGCACCACCAGCGTCCCCGTCAACCCCGACCCGCTCTCCAAGGCCCTGTTCGGACACCTGATCGCCGGACAGTTCGAGGTCGCCGTCTTCTGGTGGCTGGGCCTGGCCGCCGTCGTCGCGGTCGTCCTCCAGGCCATGAAGTACGGCAACTGGGTCTTCGCCATCGGCGGCGACAAGGAGAGCGCCCGCGCCACCGGCATCCCCGTCGACCGCGTCAAGATCGCCCTCTACATGGCCTCCGGCCTCGGCGCCGCCCTGGTCGGCGTCATCCAGACCATCCTCTACAACGGCGCCCAGGTCGCCAACGGCCAGTCCTTCGTCTTCAACTCCATCATCGCCGTCGTCGTCGGCGGCGTGCTCCTCACCGGCGGCTACGGCTCCGTCTTCGGCATCGTGCTGGGCACCCTGACCTTCGCCATCGTCAACCAGGGCATCTACTACACCGGCTGGAACTCCGACTGGGCCAGCCTCATCCTCGGCATCCTCATCCTCGCCGCGGTCCTGATGAACAACACCTTCCGCCGCCTCGCCCTGTCCTACAAGCCCCGCACCGCGAAGAAGGCCTGACCCATGACCGACCCCACCACCCCACTGCTGCGCCTGACCGGGGTGAACAAGTCCTTCCTGGGCACCCACGCCCTCGCCGACATCTCCCTCGAGGTCGACGCCGGCAAGGTCCTGTGCCTGCTCGGCGACAACGGCGCCGGCAAGTCCACCCTCATCAAGATCCTCTCCGGGTTCCACAAGCCGACCTCCGGCACCATCGAGGTCAACGGCCGCCCGGTGGACTTCGACAGCCCCCGCGACGCCTCCGCCCAGGGCATCGCCACCGTCCACCAGTTCGGCGGCACCTTCCCCCTCATGGGCGTCGGCCGCTGCTTCTTCGTCGGCGCCGAACCCACCAAGGGCTTCGGCCCCTTCAAACTCTTCGACAAGAAACTCGCCGGCGAGATCGCCGTCCGCGAGATGCAGTCCCTGGGCATCACCCGCGTCACCGACGGCGAACGCCTCGTCGGCAGCCTCTCCGGCGGCGAACGCCAGGCCCTCGCCATCGCCCGCGCCGTCTACTTCGGCGCCAACGTCCTCATCCTCGACGAGCCCACCGCCGCCCTCGGCGTCAAGGAAGCCGCCCACGTCCTGCGCATCGTCATGCAGGCCCGCGCCAAGGGCGTCGCCGTCATCCTCGTCACCCACAACGTCCGCCACGCCATGATGGTCGGCGACCACTTCGCCGTCCTCATCCGCGGCCAGAAGGCCGACGACTTCCGCAAGGGCGAACGCACCCGCGAAGAGATCACCGACCTCATGGCCGGCGGCGAAGCCATGGCCGACCTCGAAGCCGAACTCGCCCAACTCCAGGCCGACGCCTGATCGCCGACCGCTCGGTCACCTTCCGCTCAGGCAGGAAAGCCGTGGGCCGTCCACTCCTCGGAGCGGACGGCCCACGGCTTTCCTGTCGACTCCTACGGGGTGTCGCCGCCGTAGAAGGCGGGTCGCGGCTTCATGTCCGTGGTCACGACGCGGCCCGACCGCCGTGCCTCGACCGTCGCGGTGGAGATGACGGTGGCGGCGTAGCCGTCCCAGGCGGAGGGCCCGGTGGGCTCGTCGCCGGCGGCGATGCCGGCGATCCATTCGCGGAACTCGGTGTCGA
>NZ_JBEXXK010000015.1:0-203883 GCF_040630405.1 Streptomyces sp. NPDC005811 | reverse complement strand
CAACGGCTCGATCACCGCCCACGACTCATCAGTCAGCTCATGACGACGCACCACGAACGGACCAACGACGCCGACACTTTGCGGACACGACCTAGGAGGTTCCCCCAGGACTCCGTGAGTCACGGCAGAGGTCTGGGCGGCGCGAGCTCCGCCGTCAGCCCCTGCTTCCAGATCCTCCCGGAGCGCCTCCAGCCGCGACCGGCGTGGCTCAGTGGTGCTCCACCGTCTTCGCGCCGAGGACCGGCGCGCGTGCGATCGCCCGGCTGGCGAGGCGGGCGAGGACGCCGTACGGCAGGGGCGCGTCGTGTTCCGCGCCGGAGCCGGGGAGGCCGGTGAGAAAGCGCCGTCCTGCCGATGGCTGGGGCCCCTCGACGACGGCGAGGACGGGCGTTCCTGGGGCGCCCGCAACGCCGCGAGTTCGTCCGCCCGCCCCAGGAACAATGGGCCGGAGCCGAGGCAATGCGGCAAGTGACGTAGCGGGGAGTGCGCGGGGCGAAGCGGCGAGCGCCGTCCACGAGGAGACGGACTCCGTCGGACCCGGGGACGACCGCCCGCCACGGCGACCGCTGCGCGGCGGGCGCGCCCGCGGCGGGCGTCGGGCGGTGGCTGCCCCGCGATGGCCGCCCCACGATGGCCGCCCTGCGACGGCCGGCCCGCGACAGGCTGTGGCTGCCCTGCGGTGGCTGCGCCGCCACAGCGGTGGCCGCCCCGCGATAGCCGCCCCCTCGGCCGCCCCGCAGCGGACGTCGGCCGCCTCGCGGCACTCACCCCGCGACAGGCAGTGCCCGCCCTGCGACAGCCACCCGGCGACGGACAGTGGCCGCCCCGCGACGGACAAGGCCGCCCTGGGACAGCCGCCCCGCAGCGAGTCAGGTCATCGCCGCGGTGATGCCGTCCCACAGGCGGGATCGGGCCTCCAGGGCGGTGGTGACGGTTTCCACGGCCTCCTGCCAGCGGGTGTCGTCGGTGCCGCAGAGGTCGCTGACCATCTGGAGGGCCATGGGGGTGTGTTCCTCGCCGTCGACCTCGATGTGCCGGGCGAGGTAGTCGCGGAAGAGGGGGAAGCGGTCCGTGCCCTCCTCCTTGACGACCTGGTCGAACATGTCAGGGATCAGGTCCTCGCGGGAGAAGGCGAAGACGGCGGCCCGGCAGTGCAGCGGGCGGTGGGCGATGATGTCGAAGGTCGTCGTGACGAACTCCGCCGCCGCGGCGGGCACCCGGGCGACGCGCAGGGCGGCCGACAGATCGTGCCCCTCGCCGATGAGGCCGAGGAAGGCGTCGACGCGGGTGGTGTCGGCCCCGGCCTCGGTCATGGCGGCCCGGTACAACTCGAAGTGGCTGGTGAAGCCGCCGTTCAGCTCGTCGCTCTCCTCGACCAGCACGATGTCGTTGATGAGCCGACGGGCCACCGCCGAGCCACGCGGCACCCAGGGCACGTCGACGCAGGTCAGCTCGCGCTGGAGCGATTTGAGCAGGGACATGAAGTCCCAGACGGCGAAGACGTGGTGGGCCATGAACGTCCTGAGGTGTTCCGGCCCGGATATCCGCTGGTAAATGGGGTGGGCCGTTACCTCTTTACGGGCGGATTCCAGCACGGAACGAGCCCGTTCGATTCCTTCTTGGCCCCCGGCGGTCAGTTTCCAGTCGTACCTGGACATGAAGATCTCCTTCGATCTCGGACCGCGATCGTCCAACCATCCGAGCGACGACGGCAAGCACTTTCTGGAATTCGGCGGAAGTTACTCCGAGTATCACCAGACAGATGACGACAAGGAGCCGGAAACACCGGCAAAAGGTTGCGATCCGGACACTCACAGGTTGGCCACAAAAAACTCGTTGAATCTTTGAACGCGCCCGCCCCCCGCCCCGTACTCCACCCCGTGAGCAGTAATCCCGTCACCGTGACCGTGGCCTATCACGTGGTGCCGGGCCGTGAGGCCGACTTCCACACCTGGGGGTGGGCCATGCTGGGCGCCAGTGCCCGGCAGCCGGGTTTCCTCGGGGGTGGCGTCCTTGTCGATCAGGAGGCGGAGTGGCATGTCGTCTATCGCTTCGCCACCGAGGAAACGGCCCTGGCCTGGGAAGTTTCGCCCGACCGGGTCCAGTGGGACGTCCGCACCCACGGCATCGCCGAGCGGGCGGGCCGCCGTAGCGTGCAGGGGTCGAAGCAGTGGTTCGACACCCAGGGGCCCCCGCCCCCACCCCCGGCCCCACCTGCTCCGCCGACCCCGCCGGCGAAATGGAAACTGTGGTTCGTGAATATGAGCGCGGTGTTCCCTCCGGTGCTCCTGTTCAATCTGATCGCGCTGCCCTATCTCGGCGGCCTCAATCCGTTCATTCGCACGCTGTTGCTCTGCCTGTGTGTGACGGCTCTCGTCACCTGGATTCTCATGCCGCGCCTTCAGCGTTTCTTCAAGAAATGGCTGTACCCACCGCTCCAGGCGCTGCGTGGGCGGCACAAACGACGGACCGTATAGGTTCGTGAACGACGAAGGAGGTGGGCGGGTGAAGACCCTGCTCATCGACAATTACGACTCGTACACGTACAACCTGTTCCAGCTGATCGCCGAGGTCAACGGCGAGGAGCCGGTGGTGATCCACAATGACGCCGGCGGTGCCGACGGGATCGACGTATTAGACGTTCTCGGCGGTTTCGACAACGTCGTGGTCTCGCCCGGTCCGGGGCATCCGGGAACGGCCCGTGACTTCGGCATCAGCGCCCGGGTGCTCGCCGAGGCGACCGTGCCCGTGCTCGGCGTCTGCCTCGGTCACCAGGGCATCGCGCTCGGGGAGCGGGGCCGGGTGGCGCCCGCCCCGCAGCCCCGGCACGGGCATCTGACCCAGGTGCGGCACGACGACCGGGACCTGTTCCAGGGGCTCCCCCAGCACTTCACCGCGGTCCGCTACCACTCCCTCGCCGTGCACGAGCCGCTGCCCGACACCCTGGAGGCCACCGCCTGGGCCGAGGACGGCGTCCTGATGGGCATCCGGCACCGCGAACGGCCGCTGTGGGGCGTGCAGTTCCACCCGGAGTCGGTGCTCACCGAGTACGGCCACCGCATGCTGGTGAACTTCCGCAACCTCACCGCCGAGCGGGCCCGCCGCCCCCGCACCAAGAACACCTCCGTCCCCTCGGGCACGATCGCCGGGCCGGCCATCCCCCGGCCCCGGCAGGGCAACCTCCCCGCCTACCGGCTGCACACCCGCCGGATCGCCGGAGCGGTCGACACCGAGGCCGTCTTCAGCAGGTTGTTCGCCGGATCGGCGCGGTCGTTCTGGCTGGACAGCTCCCGTGTCGAGCAGGGCCTCGCGCGCTTCTCCTTCCTCGGCGACGACAGCGGCCCGCTCGCCGAGTACGTCCGCTACGACGTCGAGGCCGGCCGGTGCGAGATCGAGCGGGCCGGACGGCCCCCGCGCAAGGTCACCGCGAGCGTCTTCGACTACCTCAAGCGGCAGCTGGCCAACCGCCGGGTCGACGCCACGGGTCTCCCGTTCGACTTCACCGGCGGATACGTCGGCTACTTCGGCTACGAGACCAAGGCCGACTGCGGCTCGCCGAACCGCCATCGCGCCGAGACCCCGGACGCGGCCTGGCTGTTCGCCGACCGGCTGATCGCGGTGGACCACGAGGAGGAGCTCACCTACGCGGTCTGTCTCGCCGAGGACACCCCGCAGGCCGCCCGCGAGGCCGCCGACTGGCTGGAGCACACGGTCGCCCAGCTCACCTTCGTCGCCCCCGGCGGCCACCGGCAGGCACCGCCCGCCCCGGCCGCGCCCGACCTCGGCGCCGCCGAACCCTGGCTGACGCGCGACCGGACGACGTACCTCTCCGACATCGAGGCCTGTCAGCGGGAGCTGCGGGCCGGCACCAGCTACGAGATCTGTCTCACCGACGCGGCCCGGCTGCCCGCCCCGCCCGAGGCGTACGCCTTCTACCGGGAGCTGCGGCGCGTCAACCCGGCGCCGTACGCGGCCTTCCTGCGGTTCGGCGACCTCGACGTGGCCGGCGCCTCGCCGGAGCGGTTCCTGCGGATCACCAGGGACGGCGTCGCCGAGACCAAGCCGATCAAGGGCACCGCACCGCGCGGCTCCGATCCGCTGGCGGACGCCCGGCTCCGGGACGCGCTGGCGGCGGACGCCAAGACCCGCGCGGAGAACCTGATGATCGTCGACCTGCTCCGCAACGACCTGGGCCGGGTCTGCCGGACCGGGACGGTACGGGTGTCCCGGCTGATGGCCGTCGAGACGTACGCGACCGTGCACCAGCTCGTCTCCACCGTCGAGGGCCGGCTGCGCGAGGGCACGGACGCCGTGGACTGCGTGCGCGCCTGCTTCCCCGGCGGCTCGATGACCGGCGCGCCGAAGCTGCGCACGATGGAGATCATCGACGGCATCGAGACCGAGGCGCGGGGCGTGTACTCCGGCGCCCTCGGCTACCTGGGGTGCAGCGGCGGCGCCGACCTCAACATCGTCATCCGTACCGCCGTGCTCGCCGACGGCCGGATGCACCTCGGAGCGGGCGGCGCGATCGTCCTCGACTCCGACCCGGTCGCCGAGTACGACGAGATGCTGCTGAAGACGGCCGCGCAGATGCGGGCGTACACGGGCGCCGCCGCGCTGACCGCCCCGGACGCCCTGGAAGAGGGCGCCCGATGACGACTCCCCAGCTCACCCCGGCCCCCCTCCCCACCGCACCGGCGCCGTCCCTCGACGCCAACCTCGCCGTCCGGCTCGTCGAGCTGGCCGGGCGGGAGGGGTGGGGCGGACGGGCCGCGTTCCACCAGGGGCACCGGACCTGGACCCACGACGAGGTGCACGGCCTCGCGGCGCGGGCGGCAGGGGTCCTGGCCGCTCAGGGCGTGCGGCCCGGGGACCGGGTGCTGCTCGCGCTGCCCGACTCGATCGCCTGGGTGGCGGCCTTCCTCGGCGTCGCCCGGCTCGGTGCGGTGGCCGTCCTGGTCAACCCCGAACTCCCCGCCGCCGACCACGCGTTCATGGCCACGGACACCGGTGCGGTGCTGTGCGTGACGGGTCCGGGGCTGGAGGACGACCGGTTCGCCGGGCGGGCCTGCCTCGGCGCCGACCAGCTGCTCGCGCTCGCCGCCACGGCACCGGCCGCCGACGCGTGGCCGGTCGGTCCCGGCAGCCCGCTCTACCTCCAGTACACGTCCGGCACGACCGGCCGGCCCAAGGGCGTCGTGCACACCCACGCGGATCCGATGGCGTACCACGAACTCATCGGCCGGCCGCTGCTGGGCATCACCCCGGACGACGTCACGCTGTCGGTCTCGAAGCTGTTCTTCGCCTACGGCTTCGGCAACGCGTTCGTCTTCCCCCTGTTCTCCGGTTCCTCGGCGGTCCTGGTGGACCGCCGCCCCACTCCGGCCGCGGTGGACGAGCTGGTCGCCCGGCACCGGGTGACCCTGCTCTACTCCGTGCCGTCCGCGTACGCGGCGCTGGTCGCCGACCGGGGCAGCGGCCACGAGGCCTGCTTCGCCTCCGTGCGGGCCGCCGTGTCGGCCGGCGAGGGCATGCCGGACGGGCTCGGCGAGCGCGTCGCCGACCTGCTCGGCGCGCCGGTCCTGGAGCAGATCGGCTCCACCGAGGCCGGACACGCCTTCTGCGCCAACAGCCTCGGCCACAACCACCCGGGCACCGTCGGCCGCCCCGTGCCCGGCTTCGAGGTGGAGCTGCGCGACAAGGCCGGCCGCCCGGTGCCGGACGGCGCGGAGGGCGAACTGTGGGTCCACGGGCCGACGGTCACCCCCGGCTATCTCGACCGGCCCGAGGAAAGCGCCCGCACGCTCGTCGACGGCTGGCTGAACACCCACGACCGGGCGCGCCGCGAGCCGGACGGGACGTTCACCCATCTGGGCCGGGCCGACGACATGGAGATGGTCGGCGGCATCACCGTCTCCCCGCTGGAGGTGGAGGCCGTGCTGCGCACCCATCCGGCGGTGAAGGAGGTCGCGGTCGCGGCCGTCACCGACGCGAGCGGGGCGGGCCGGCTGCGCGCCTTCGTCGTCCCGGCGCGGACCCCGGCGCCGCCGGGCCTCCAGGAGGACCTGGTGCGGCTGTCCCGGGAACGGCTCGCCGCCTTCAAGGTCCCCCGCAGCGTCAGCCTCGTCCCCTCCCTCCCCCGCACCCCCACCGGCAAGCTCCGCCGCCATCTGGTCCGCCAAGGGGCCTGGTGACCGTGATGACCACCGCAGAGAGGAACCGTCACATGTCTCAGCAGCCCGTTCTCGCCGACCGCGGCTTCTACCTGGGCCCGATGCTGCGCCGGGCGGCCGAGCGGCACGGCGCCGTGTTCGTCACCCTGGACCGCCCGCTGGACACCCACCCCGACCTCGGCACCGCCCTCAGCTACACGATCCTGGCCGAGGTGGTCGAGGAGTTGTCGGGGATGCTGTGGGAGGCGGGCGTACGGCCCTCCGAACAGGTCGTCGTCCACAAGACCGACAACGTCGACATCGTGCTGCTGACCTGCGCGGTCTCCCGGATCGGCGCGGTGCCGGTGCTGCTGTCGCCCGGGCTGGCGGGCGAAGTGGTGGGCAAGCTGCTCGCCCGCCTCCAGCGGCCGTGGCTGGTCACCGACGGCGCGAAGCTGGACGGCCCGCTGTCGGGTCTGGACCTCGATGCCCTGGTGCGGCGCACGCTCACCGTGGCCGACGCGCCCGGCGCGGAGTCGCTCCAGAAGTACGCGGGCGCGCAGACCCCGCGGCCCGTGCGCCTCCACCCCCGTGAACCCGCCCTGATCACCCACAGCTCGGGCACCACCGGTGTGCCCAAGCTCGCCGTGCACTGCGCGAACACCATGTGGAACCGGCTCGTGCCGCAGAAGGCGATGGGCTGGCCCACCCGCGGCGAGGTGGCGGCGCTGCACATGTCGTTCGTGCACTCGCGCTTCTACCATCTGCTCGGCGTCCTGCTGCACTTCGGCAGCCCGCTGCTGCTGATCACCGACCCGGACCCGGCGTCCGTCGGCCCGCTCCTTGTCCGCCACCGCCCCGGGATCGTCGAGACGCACCCCAACACGTTCGTGCTGTGGGAGGAGCTGGCCGACGCGCCGGGCGCCCCGCTGTCGCGGGTGAAGTCGTACGGCTCGACGTTCGACGCGATCCATCCGCGCACGGTACGGCGGCTGCTCGACGCCTCGAAGCGCCGCTCGCCCTGGCTGATCCAGCTGTACGGGCAGAGCGAGAGCGGCCCGGTGGCGTTCCAGTGGTTCACCCGGCGTTCGGTGGCCCGCGCGGACGGCCGCCGGGTCGGCACCGGCATCCCCGGCTTCACCCGGGTCCGGGTGACGGGCCCGGACGGCGAGCGGCTGCGACCCGGCACACCGGGCCGGATCGAGGCCCGCACCCGGGGCCGCATCCTCACCTATCTGGGCATGCAGGAGCAGTACGACCGTCAGCTCGCCGACGGCTGGTGGCAGATGGGCGACATGGGCTATCGCAGCCGGCTGGGCGCCCTCTACCTGATGGACCGCGAGGTCGACCAGATCGACGCCGTGCACAGCAATCTCGAGGTCGAGGACACCCTGATGGACCGCCTGGAGGAGCTGCGTGAGGTGGTCATCGTGCCGGGCGCGGACCGTGAGCCGGTGCCGGTGGTGTGCGTACGCGGGGAGCGGCCGCTGGATCCGGAGCGCTGGCGGGACGCGACGGCCGATCTGCCGAAGATGGCCGAGCCGAGGCAGTGGCGGTTCGAGGAGCTGCCGATGACGGCCACCTGGAAGGTGAAGCGGCTGGAGATCACGCGGATGCTGGCCGAGGCGCGAGAGAGCGTCCACGCGTGAACTCTGTGATCGTGGTGGGCGCGGGCCCGGTCGGCCTCTCGGCCGCGCTGGGCCTGCGCGCGCAGGGGCTCCCGGTCACCCTGCTGGAGGCGGACCCCGAGGACCGCGAACGGCCGGGCAGCCGGGCCCTGTTCGTGCACCGCGAGACCCTGCGGCTGCTCGACGGCATGTCCCCGGGCCTGGCTGCCGAGATCACGGAGTACGGCCGTACCTGGCACACCCGGCGCACCCTGTACCGGGGGCGCGAGGTGTACTCCCGCACCTTCCCGCCCCCGTCCGGGCTGCCCCCGTTCACCAGCCTGCGTCAGGTGGACACCGAGCGCTTCCTGCGCGGGGCGTGCGCGCGGGCGGGCGTGGAGTTCGTCTGGGGCGCGCGGATCGCGGAGGTCCGCTCCTCCGGGACGGGCGTGACGCTGACCGGTGAGGACGGGCGGGAGTGGGGCGCCGGGTACGCCGTCGCGGCCGACGGGGCGCGTTCGGCGGTCCGGGGCGCGCTGGGCATCGCCATGGAGGGCACCCGGGGCGAGGGCTTCCACGTGGTGGTCGACGTCGCGGACGTACCGGGCGCCGAGCTGCCGCTGGAGCGGGTCTTCCACTACGAGCATCCGGGGGTCGGCGGCCGCAGTGTGATGCGGGTGCCGTTCACCGGCGGCTTCCAGGTGGACCTCCAGTGCTTCGACGACGACCGGGAGGAGGAGTACGGCACGGAGGACGCCGTACGCCGCTGGCTCCCCTCGGTCGTGGGCGACGGGTACGACGGGCGGATCCTGTGGGTGTCGACGTACCGCTTCCTGCGCAAGGTCGCGGCCTCCTTCACCGACCCGCACCGGCGGGTGCTGCTGGTGGGGGAGGCGGCGCATCTGTTCCCGCCGTTCGGGGCACGCGGGATGAACAGCGGGATCGCCGACGCGGCGGCCGCGGCGGAGGCGATCGCCGCCGGGACCGACGCCGCCGTGGACGGTTTCGCGGAGGTACGGCGGGCCGCCGGGCTGTTCAACAGCGAGGCGGCCGGGATCGCGCTCGGCCATCTGCGTCCGCACCGGCGGATCGTACGGCTGCGGCAGCGCGCGGCGGCGGCTCTCGCGCCCGTGCTGCCCTCGTGCGGATCATGGCTGGAACACGCCCCGTACGGTCCCCGGCACGGGGCGCCCGCGGTGGCGGGCGGCAAGTACTGAGGAGGACGGGATGAGTGCGCCAGGACTGCTGAGCTGGTCGCCCGACGGCGGACTGACACCGGTCCCGGCGGCCGAGGGCCCGCTGCTCGCCGCGGACTCGTGGCTGGTGCGGGACGGCCGGGTCCGGGCGTACGACCGTCACCGGGAGCGTTTCCTGCGGGCCTGCGGGGAGTGCGGCGGGCCGGGGCCGCGCCGGCTGGTGGAGTTCTGGCAGGACGTGACGGCCGCGCTGCCGCGGACGGGCGAGTGGTTCCCCCGGGTCGAACTCGCGGCAGGCTCGGCGGACCTGCGGCTGCGGCTGCGGCACGCCCCGCCGCTGGGCACGGAGATCCGGCTGTGGGCCGCGGGCCAGGCGGACCCGCGCTCCGCGCCCCGGCGCAAGGGCCCCGATCTCGACGTGCTGGCCGAGGTGCGGGCGCGGGCGGCCGGGGCCGGCGCCCAGGAGGCGGTGCTGGTCGGGCCGTCCGGGGTGGTGCTGGAGTCGCCGACGGCCGGGGTGCTGTGGTGGGAGGAGGACACCCTGTGCCTGCCCCCGTCCCGGCTGCCGCTGCTGCCCTCGGTGACGACCGCGCTGGTCCTGGAGCGGGCCGTGCGCGAGGGCTTCCGCGTCGACCGCCGGGAGCGGACGGTGGCCGAGCTGGACGGCCGCGAGGTGTGGACGGTGAACGCCCTGCACGGACTCCGCCCGGTGACGGGCTGGGCGGGCGCGGACCTCAAGGCCGGCCCCGCGGTGCGGGCGCCGGAATGGCGGGAATGGCTGGAGGGACTGGCGGAGCCGCTGCCGGACCATTAGCGCCCCGGAAAGAATCACGGGCATCGGCTGGATTCGCCGATGCCCGCATTCTCGTTTTTCTTTTCTCTTTTCAAGCTCTGGGATAATTCACTTCTTGGCGGGCTGATAAGCCCCCGGGACCATCCGTGTGGCGATCGCGATGCGGTTGTACGCGTTGATGACGGTGGCCGCCCAGATCAGTGCCGCGATCTGCGCCTCGTCGAAGACCCCGGCGGCCTCGGCGTAGACCTCCTCCGGCACGTGCCCGTCGGCGACGAAGGTCACGGCCTCGGTCAACGCCAGTGCGGCGCGCTCCCGTTCGGTGAAGAAGGGGGTCTCCCGCCAGGCGCTCAGGGCGTAGATCCGCTGCTCGGTCTCGTCGGCGGCGCGGGCGTCCTTGGTGTGCATGTCGAGGCAGAAGGCGCAGCCGTTGAGCTGCGACGCGCGGATCCTGAGCAGTTCCAGGATTTCCGGTTCGACTTTCGCGTCCTGTGCCGCGGCGACCGCGGCGGCGTGCAGGGAACCCATCGCCGAGGAGACGTCGGGGGTGATTTTCTTCAGGGCCACACGGGATATCTGGTCACGGTTGCTCATGGGGTCGACTATATCCGCGAATTCACTTTCCGGAGCCGCTTCACGGGGCCGTTTCACCATGTGGCGGCCTTCCGCCGGTTCAATCGCTACTTCACCCGGCGGATCGGCGTCCTCGACGACCACTACCTCGGCCAGGGCCGGCCGCTCGGCGAGGCCCGCCTGCTGTTCGAGATCGGGGACGGGGTCTCGCTGCGCGAGCTGCGCGGCCGGCTGGGGCTGGACGCCGGATACCTGAGCCGGATGGCGAAGTCCCTGGAGGCCCAGGGCATGATCCGGATCAGTGTGCCCCCGGACGACAACCGGCTGCGCCGGGGTCGAACTGACCCCGGCCGGGCGGGTCGAGGTCCAGGAGCAGAACCGCCGCGCCGACGTGGTCACGGCGGACCTGCTGGGCGGACTCACCGAGGAGCAGCGCGCGGAACCGACCGGCGCGATGGCCGGCGCCCGCCGGCTGCTGCGGCTGGCGGGCATCACCGTCGAGCCGGTCGACGGCCACGCCCCCGAGGCCCGCGCCTGCCTCGACGCCTACGCCGCCGAACTCACCGCGCGCTTCGGCACCTTCGACACCTCCGACCTGGTCGGCCCGGAGGAGGTGTCGGGCCCGGCCGGCGCGTTCTTCGTGGCGTACGAGGAGGGCCGCGCGGTGGGCTGCGGAGGGCTGCGGACGCCGGCGCCCGGCGTCGGCGAGATCAAGCACGTCTGGGTGGACCCGGACGCCCGTCGGCTCGGCCTCGCCCGGCGGATCCTCGACCGGCTGGAGCACGCCGCGACCGACCGCGGGCCGGACGTCGTACGCCTCGACACCAACGCCTCGCTCACCGAGGCCCGGGCGATGTACCGGGCGTGCGGCTACCGGGAGATCCCGGCGTACGTGGACCATGTGTACGCGGACCACTGGTTCGAGAAGCGGCTGTCACCGCCCGCCCGGTGACCACTGCGCCACCCCTCCGGGACCGAGATCCTGTGGACCGTCGACGCCTGTGTCATCGTCTTCGCCGGTCCGCTCGTCCCGGCCGGCGCGCTCGGCGACCGCTACGGCCGCAAGGGCGCCCTGCTCACGGGGCTGGCCCTCTTCGCCGCCTGCGCCGCGACCAGCGCCTGCGCGACCGAGCCGGCGGTGCTCATCGCGGGCCGGGGCGTCTCCGGCGCGGCCGCGGCCGGTAGCCCCACGGCGAACGGGCCCCGTTCCGCAACCGGAACGGGGCCCGTGGCCGTCACAGAACCACTCAGATGAGGCCGAGGCCACGCACCGCCTCGCGCTCCTCCTCCAGCTCCTTCACCGACGCGTCGATGCGCGCACGCGAGAACTCGTTGATGTCCAGGCCCTGGACGATCTCGTACACGCCGTCCTTGGTGGTGACCGGGAAGGAGGAGATCAGGCCCTCCGGGACGCCGTAGGAGCCGTCCGACGGGATGCCCATGGAGGTCCAGTCGCCCTCGGCGGTGCCGTTGACCCAGGTGTGCACGTGGTCGATCGCGGCGTTGGCGGCGGAGGCGGCCGAGGAGGCGCCACGGGCCTCGATGATGGCCGCACCGCGCTTGGCGACGGTCGGGATGAAGTCCTCCGCGAGCCACTTCTCGTCGCTGACGACCTCGGCGGCGTTCTTGCCGGCGACCGTGGCGTGGAAGATGTCGGGGTACTGGGTGGCGGAGTGGTTGCCCCAGATGGTCAGCCGCTTGATGTCGGCGACCGTCGAGCCCGTCTTCTTCGCGAGCTGGGTCAGCGCGCGGTTGTGGTCGAGGCGGGTCATCGCGGTGAAGCGCTCGGCCGGTACGTCCGGGGCGGCGGCCTGGGCGATCAGGGCGTTGGTGTTGGCCGGGTTGCCGACCACGAGGACCTTGATGTCGTCCGCGGCGTGGTCGTTGATGGCCTTGCCCTGCGGCTTGAAGATGCCGCCGTTGGCGGAGAGGAGGTCACCGCGCTCCATGCCCGCGGTGCGGGGGCGGGCACCGACGAGCAGGGCGACGTTGGCACCGTCGAACGCGACGTTCGGGTCGTCGGTGATGTCGATGCCCTGGAGCAGCGGGAACGCGCAGTCGTCGAGCTCCATGGCGGTGCCCTCGGCGGCCTTGAGCGCGGGGGTGATCTCCAGGAGGCGCAGCTTGACCGGCACGTCCGCGCCGAGCAGCTGGCCGGAGGCGATGCGGAAGAGCAGGGCGTAACCGATCTGGCCGGCCGCGCCGGTGACGGTGACGTTCACGGGAGTGCGGGTCATGGCGTTCTCCGTATGACAGCTGTCGGTGGGGCGTCCCTGCCCCGGATGGGACGTACAAATGATCGATCTCTTGGTATCAAGAGATCCATTCAGCGGTCAGGCTATCGCGCATCCGGGATCCCGGACGGCCGGGGCGGTGTGGCCCGGCCCACAGACCCGCCCGTGGCACGGGAAGAGGCGGCCGCCGGTCCGGGAGAGGTGGAACCGGGCGGCCGCCGGGTGGGGGTACCGGGTCGCGCCGGACTCCCGTGGGGGTACCGTTCGCGTGCCCAGGGTGGAGGCGGGTATTCCTCCGTGCCGGCCTTTTTCTAGCCGGTGCACCCCTGCGCGCCCGAGGCCAGGACCGCACAGGCCTTCGCCCGGCCGGGATCGCTCACGGCGATCATCGGGGTGTACGCGATCGTCTCGCCGGTGCCGGTGATGGTGCCGGTCTCCTCGTGCGAGCCGACGGTCACCCGGACCACGTCCCCCGGTACCGCCCCGGTGATCCGGCCCCAGGCCGCGCCGCACGTCCTGCTGTAACGGACCTCGACCACGGCCGGCCCGACCACCGCGCTGCTCGCCGTGGTCACCAGGTCGTCGGCGCACCCCGTCCGCTCGGCGTCCTTGCCGGTACAGCCGGCGCCCGCGCACAGGACCCCCGGGGGCAGCGAGGGGCTCGTCCGGGCCGACGGCGAGGGCGAGCCGGAGGCGTCCGCCGTCCGCCCCGGGACCAGCGCGTCGGTCAGCAGGAACGCGCCCACGGCGAGGACCAGCACCCCCACCACCGCGACCAGGTACAGCACCGGCCGCCGCGCACGGGCCCCCCGCCCCGCTCCCTCGGCGCTCCCGGCCGGCCGGGGCGGCGGCCCGGACCCTCCCGGCGCGGCCCGGGCCCGGACGATCCGCGAGTCGTCCACGGTCCGCTCCTGCCGCAGCCGCGCCGTGTTCCAGGCCCGTTCGGCCGACGTCCAGACCGTGACGAGGTCGGCCGACGCGGTGCCGGTGACCTCGGCCAGGGCGACGACCGCGCCCCTGGGGGCGAGCAGCCGGCCGTCGAGGTACTTCTCCCACGAGGTCCTGCTGTACCCGGTCCGGTCCGCGACCGCCCCGAGGCCCAGCCCGGCGCGGTCCACCACCCGGCGCAGCAGCTCGGCGAACTCCCGCACCTGGGGATCGAGTTCGTCCGGCAGGTCCCGCCAGCGAGCCATGGAGCCCCCTCCCTCCGCCCGGTACCTTCGGCCACGTTAGCCCCGATGTCCAGACGATTCGGGACACAAACCCGAACGGCCGACGTATCGGCACGAGCCCCGCGCGGAACGCGTCTCAGCCGAAGGCCATGGCCCCGCCGACCACGGCCAGCAGCAGCGCGAGCAGCAGCAGGACCGCGAGGAGGAGGAGCCGTCCGGCGGGGCGGGCCGGCTCGGATCCGTCCGGCCGTTCCCACCAGGGGACGGTGGGGTCGTCCTCGTACACCTCGCCGGGGTGCGCCGGGGCCGGGCGCGGCCAGGCCTCCACGGCCAGTTCCCAGCGCACGACGTGGCGTTCGGCGTCCGCGCCGGTCAGCCCGGCCACCTGGCACAGCGCGGCGACGGCCTGCCGGGGCGGGGGCTGGACGGCGTTGAGATAGCGCTGCCAGGACGACTTGCTGTACGCGGTGCGGGCACCGAGCGAGGCGAGGCTCAGGCCGGTGCCGTCCTTGAGCTGCCGCAGCAGCTCCACGAAGTGCCGTACCTCCGGCGGCAGCCCGTCGGGCAGCGGCTGCCAGGCGCCCATCCCGCCCACCTCCTCCTCGATCCCGCCGAGATCCCTGCGCGATCCCATGGACGGGACGACACCGGACGCCCGCCCGGTTCCCGCCCCGGCCGCCGGGCGCGGGCCAGCCACGGAACGGTCACCTCCGTGCCACAGCCCTCGGCCCCCTGTTGAACGGCCGCTTCGCGCTGGGGCAGCGTGGAGACGCACGGCGGCCCGTCCTTCTCGGGGGAGAGGACGGGCCGCGTGCGCGCTCGGGGTCAGCTGCTGACGGTGAAGTGCAGCGTGTCCTTCAGGAAGGGGATCTGGATCCAGGGATCCGGCTGGGCCATCAGCGCCAGCAGCACGATCACCGCCCCCAGCACCCCGTACGTGGCGATGTCGGTGAACCGCGACCGCACCGCGAGCATCCCCACCCCCGGCAGCAGCCACCGCAGGGCCGCCCCGGTCAGCAGCCCGACGCCGATCACGATCGTGCCCGCCCGGAACTGGTCGAACGCGGTCACCAGCAGACCGACGGCGACCAGTGCCAGCACGGCGATGATCGGCCACTGCCGGGCGGCCAGCGCATCGCCGGCCGCGGCCCGCCCCGCGCCCTCGGGGCGCGCGGTGTCCTTGGTGAACAGCGGGAAGCGCCGGGTGTGCCGACGGGGCACGCCGTCCGCGTCCGGCGCGCCGACGGGGTCCCGCACCTCGATGTCCTCGGCCTCGCCGGGGATGTCGTCAGTCGGCACTGCGCTCCGCCGCCTCGACCACGTTGACGAGCAGCTGGGCACGGGTCATCGGGCCGACGCCCCCGGGGTTGGGGGAGATCCAGGCGGCGACCTCGCGGACGTCCGGGTGGACATCGCCCTTGATCCTGCCCTCGGCGTCGCGCGAGACGCCGACGTCGAGGACGGCCGCGCCCGGCTTGATGTCCTCGGCGCGGATCAGATGGGCGCTGCCGGCGGCGGCCACGACGATGTCCGCGCGCTTGAGGTGCGCGGAGAGGTCGCGGGTGCCGGTGTGGCACTGGGTGACGGTCGCGTTCTCGCTGCGGCGGGTGAGCAGCAGCGGCATCGGGCGGCCGATGGTGACACCGCGGCCGACGACCACCACCTCGGCGCCCTTGATCTCGACGCCGAAGCGGCGCAGCAGGGTGAGCACGCCGTTCGGGGTGCAGGGCAGCGGGGCGGGCTCGTTGAGGACGAGGCGGCCGAGGTTCATGGGGTGCAGACCGTCGGCGTCCTTCGCCGGGTCCATCAGCTCCAGGATGCGGTTCTCGTCGATGCCGCGGGGCAGCGGGAGCTGGACGATGTAACCGGTGCAGGCGGGGTCGTCGTTGAGCTCGCGGACGACCGCCTCGATCTCCTCCTGCGTGGCCGTGGCGGGCAGTTCGCGCTGGATGGAGGCGATGCCGACCTCCGCGCAGTCGCGGTGCTTGCCGGCGACGTACTTCTGGCTGCCGGGGTCGTCCCCGACCAGGATCGTGCCGAGGCCGGGCGTCACGCCCTTCTCCTTCAGCGCCGCCACACGGGCGGCCAGCTCTGACTTGATCTCGGCCGCGGTGGCCTTGCCATCGAGAATCTGGGCGGTCATGACTCCATCCTCCCGGATGACGGGCCCCCGGTTCCAATCCGGCCCCGGAACGCCACGGGCGCGGCGCACCGGCGAGGAGCCGACAAGTAACTGGACAAGAAACCGGCCATTGCAGAACGATTGAGGTCACAGTGCGCGGGCAGTACCGGGGGGACGCACCGCATCTCTGATCTTCCTCCGCAGTGCGCCGCCCGCCGTCCCCTGCACTCGACGACCGACGGAGGAAGAAGCGCCATGAGTTTCGGCGACCCGAACAACCCCTACGGCCCGCCCCAGCAGCCGCAGCCCGGCCAGCCGCCGCAGCAGCCCGGCTACCCGTCCTACCCCACCGCTCCCCAGCCCGGTTACGGCTACCCGACCGCTCCCCAGCCAGGTCAGGGCTACCCGACCGCTCCCCAGCCGGGCCAGGGCTACCCGCAGGCGCCGCCGGTCCCGCAGGGCTACGGCTACCCCATGCAGATGCCGATGCAGATGCCGGGGATCGTCACCACCGCCCGGGTGCTGCTGTTCATCCTGGCGGGCTTCCAGTACCTGGCCGCCGTGATCTTCGGCATCCTCGTCGCGGTGGCGAGCAACGCGGAGAACGACACGGGCCTGGTGACCGGGGTGGTCGCCGGGGTCGCCGTGCTGATGCTGGTACTCGGCAGCCTGTCGGTCTTCCTGGGCGTGAAGATGCGCAACGGCCGCGGGGGCATCCGCATCGGCACGATGATCTACGCGTCGCTGATGATCCTGGGCAGCCTCGTCAACATCGGGCAGGGCCTGTCGCAGACGGCCGCCGCGGGCGCCCTCGGCGGCATCATCTCGCTCGCCTTCGGCATCACGATCCTGGTGGGCATGATCAAGGGCGGCGACTGGTTCAACCGTCCGCGCTACTGAGCCGCCGTACGCGGAGGCGGGCGGCCCGGCAGCATGCCGGACCGCCCGCCTCCGCGTATGCGCCGGTCAGTGGAAGAAGTGCCGCGTCCCGGTGAAGTACATGGTGATGCCCGCCTTCTGCGCGGCCTCGACCACCAGCTCGTCACGGACCGAACCGCCCGGCTGCACAATGGCCTTGACCCCGGCGGCGCCCAGGACGTCGATGTTGTCCGGGAACGGGAAGAACGCGTCCGAGGCGACGTACGACCCGCGCGCCCGCTCCTCGCCGGCCCGCTCGACGGCGAGCTTGCAGGAGTCGACCCGGTTGACCTGGCCCATGCCGACGCCGACGGAGGCGCCGTCCTTGGCGAGCAGGATCGCGTTGGACTTCACGGCCCGGCAGGCCCGCCAGGCGAACGCCAGCTCGGCCAGCTCCGCGGCGTCCAGGGCCTCGCCGGTCGCCAGGGTCCAGTGCGCCGGGTCGTCGCCCTCGGCCTGGAGACGGTCGGTGACCTGGAGCAGGACACCGCCGTCGACGGGCTTGACCTCCACCGGGTTGGCGGGGGCGCCCGGCGCCTTCAGCACCCGGATGTTCTTCTTCCTGGCGAGGGCCTCCAGCGCCCCCTCCTCGTAGTCGGGCGCGACGATGACCTCGGTGAAGATCTCGGCGACCTGCTCGGCCATCTCCTTGCTGACGGGCCGGTTGACGGCGATGACCCCGCCGAAGGCCGACAGCGGGTCGCAGGCGTGCGCCTTGCGGTGCGCCTCGGCGACATCCGCGCCGACCGCGATGCCGCAGGGGTTGGCGTGCTTGATGATCGCGACGCACGGCTCGTCGTGGTCGTACGCGGCCCGGCGCGCGGCGTCGGTGTCCGTGTAGTTGTTGTACGACATCTCCTTGCCGTGCAGCTGCTCGGCCCTGGCGAGGCCGGCGCCGCTGCCGTCGACGTAGAGCGCGGCGGGCTGGTGCGGGTTCTCGCCGTAGCGGAGGGTGTTCTCCCGCTCCCAGGTGGCGCCGAGGAAGTCGGGGAAGACCGACTCGTCGACGGGGGCGTAGGAGGAGGCGAACCAGGAGGCGACCGCCACGTCGTAGGCGGCGGTGTGCTGGAAGGCCTCGGCGGCGAGCCGCTTGCGGGCGGCGAGGTCGAAGCCGCCGCCCTGCACCGCGGCGAGGACGTCGCCGTAGCGGGCGGGGCTGGTGACGACGGCGACCGACGGGTGGTTCTTGGCCGCGGCACGGACCATCGAGGGGCCGCCGATGTCGATCTGCTCCACGCACTCGTCGTCGGAGGCGCCGGAGGCGACGGTCTCGCGGAACGGGTAGAGGTTGACGACGACCAGGTCGAACGGCTCGACACCCAGCTCGGTGAGCTGCTCACGGTGGCTGTCGAGGCGCAGGTCGGCGAGGATTCCCGCGTGGACCTTGGGGTGCAGCGTCTTGACGCGGCCGTCCAGGCACTCGGGGAAGCCGGTCAGCTCCTCGACCTTGGTGACGGGGACGCCGGCGGCGGCGATCCGGGAGGCGGTGGACCCGGTCGAGACCAGCTCGACACCGGCCTCGTGCAGCCCATGGGCCAGCTCCTCGAGTCCGGTCTTGTCGTACACGCTGACGAGCGCGCGCCGGATCGCCCGCTGGGAGCTGCTCTCTGCGGTCTGGGCGGTCACTGGATAACTACCTTTCGTCCCTCAATGCGATAGCCGTTGCGGGCGAGCCGCCCCACGACCTCGACGAGCAGCCTTCGCTCGACGTCCTTGATGCGCTCGTGCAGAGCGCTCTCGTCGTCCTCGTCCCGGACCTCGACCACGCCCTGGGCGATGATCGGTCCGGTGTCGACACCGTCGTCGACGAAGTGGACGGTGCAGCCCGTGACCCGGGCCCCGTACGCCAGCGCGTCACGCACACCGTGCGCGCCGGGGAAGCTGGGCAGCAGCGCGGGGTGCGTGTTGACGAACCGCCCCCCGTACCGGGCCAGGAACTCCTTCCCCACGATCTTCATGAACCCGGCCGAGACGACGAGGTCGGGCGCGTGGGCGGCGACGGCCCCGGTGAGGGCGGCGTCCCACTCCTCCCGGCTGCCGTGGTCCCTGACCTTGGTCACGAAGGTGGGGATGCCGGCACGCTCGGCGCGGGCGAGCCCCTCGATCCCGTCCCGGTCGGCTCCGACGGCGACGATCTCGGCCCCGTAGGCCTCGGCGCCGGTGGCGGCGATCTCGTCGAGGAGTGCCTGCAGATTCGTACCGGATCCGGAGACCAGCACGACGAGGCGCTTGGCCACGGACGGCTTGGCGGCCACGGGGAGAACCCTTTCTCGGGGAAGCAGCTGCGCACGGCCGGCGACGACATGCGACGTACGACTTGTACGTTCGTACGAATGCATCGCGCCCCCGGATACGGGGAAGCCTACGAAGCAGCCGACCGTCAGCAACGATACCGGCACACGGGGCAGCCCCCACGGGACGGGGGCGTGGCCGGAAGGTAGCGTCTGCGAGGAGTGGCACCGGGAACGCGGTGCCCGCGCGGTGCGTTCCTCCTTCGAGAGCTCACCGAAAGCCGAAGCTGGACCGTCGTATCACCTAGGGGAAGACGCACACTTGATGCCGGACCGCAGCCTGCGACTCCACCCGCTCCCCCCGCAGCCCGTGCCGGGAGAGCGCGGCGCCCTGCTGCGCGAGCGCCCGTCGTCGCCTCCCGAGTCCGACAAACCCCGGGAAGGCTCTCCCCAGGGCGGTTCTCCCCAGGGCGACGAGGACAACCCCTTCGCTCCGCCGCCCGAGGGCACTCCCGACCGCCCCTGGCAGCCCCGCCGCCCGGCGAACGGCGGCGGCGAGAACCCGGCCCCCTGGGGCCCGCCGCCCGGCGCGGGCGACTCCCCCGACGGCGGCCGCTCCCCCTGGGGCGGCCACTGGAGCGACCAGCAGCCCGGCCGGTCCAACGGCGGCGGCTTCGGCGAACGCCCGGGCGGCGGCGGTGGCCCGGAGGGCCCGAACCCCCCGCCCAACCCCCGCTGGGACCCCACCGACCCGGCCCAGCGCCGCGCCCGGTACGCGCTGCTGTCCGGCATGTGGGCCTTCTTCTTCGCCCTCTTCGGCTGGCCGTACGTGGCCCTGCTGCTCGGCGCCCTCGCCCTGAACTGGGGCATCAGCGCGCTGCGCACCAAGCCCCGCACCCCCGACCCCGACACCCCGGCCGCCCCCACGGGCCGCCCCCAGACGACCGCCGCCATCAGCGGCCTGGTCACCGCCTCCCTGGCGCTCGCCCTGGTGGCCATGACCTTCACCGCGCAACTCGTCTACCGCGACTACTACACCTGCACCAAGGACGCCCTCACCAACGAGGCCCGGCAGTCCTGCAGCGACCTCCTCCCGAAGGAACTGAAGGGCATCCTGGGCGCGAACGCGTAGGGGCTGCGCCTTTCGACCCGTCCGGCGTTCGAGGACGAGGCCCCTTCAGGGCCGATCGGGGGTCAAGGGGGCGGAGCCCGCCGGCGGGGGCGGGACAAGCGGCTCCTCGCCGTCCGCCGCCTCCCGCAGCGCGGCCCACCGGACCTCCCGGGCCTCCTTCCCGTGCCACCCGGGCCCGCCCGACGGCACCCCCGTGTCCGGCTCCGCCCCGCCCTCCACCACGTCGAAGTCGTACGGCTCACCCCCGGGCTCCGGCTCCGACGGCACCTCGGCGTCCCCCTCCCGCCCGACCACGGCTCCCGCTTCCGTCCAAGAGAACTCCCTGACCCCCCGCCCCCGCCGCCGTCGCGCCCACAGCCCCACCGGCACCCCCACCCCCACCACCCACACCACCGCCGCTCCCCCCATCTGCCACCCCACCGGCCCGAACCGAGCCATCGCCCCCACCCCCAACGGCCCACCGGCCAACGCCCCGAGCACAGCCATCACCACTCCGCACCCCACCCCCGCCGCGGCCACTCCCCCAACGGTCCGCCACCGCGACCACGCCTCCACCGGCGCCTGAGCGACCCCGCCGCCGGACCCGGCCGCCGCGCTCCCCACGAACACCCCCACCACCACCCCGGCCAGCACCGGCACCACCCCGGCCGCCCAGTTCCACACCGTCCCGGCCCCCGCCTCCGGCACCGCCGCCAGCAGCGGGAACGGCGGCAGCAAGGGCGCCGGATCGGACCCCAGCGGCGACACCACGTGCCCCACGCCCAGCACACAACCAGGGCCCACCGCGTACGCGGCCCCCCACACCGCCGCGTTCGGCACCAGCGCCAGACACAGCAGCAGCACCGCGAACCGCCCCGACCACCCCTCCGTCAGCTGCAGGAACGCCTCCCGGGCGGCGCCCGCGTGCCACACCGACGACACCGCCACCAGCAACGCCCCGCCCCCCACCAGGGCCACGGCCCCGGCGCCCGCCGCCCGCGCGGCCACCGCATTCCACTCCGCCCCGTCCCGCCGGGGCACCACGCGTCCGAAGAGCTCCAGCGGCCTCCCGCACGCCGACCACACCCCCACCCCGGCCGCGACCACGGCCACCGCCGGCACACCCACCACGGTCCACCCCCACGAGGGCCGCAGCGCGCCCCCGGCGGCATACCAGGCCGCCCCGATCCCCACCCCGAGATACCCGGCCACGACCCCCACCCAGGCGGTCCGCGGATCGACCGGCTCGGCCCGACCGTCGCCCCCGCCCCCGCCCTCACCCCCGTCCTCGCTCTCCTCATCCCCCTCGACCGCGTCCCGGGCGGCCCGGTGCACCAGCCACACCGGCAGCACCAGCAGCAGCAACGGCGTCACCCCGACCGGCGCGGGGACCCCGGACAGCGTGTCGGTGCGCACCAGTTCCGCCCCGTGCGCCAGCAGCCACAGCGCGGCGGCGACATGCAGCGCCCCGCCCGGCCCGCTGTCCGGATACGGCGAGCTGATCCACAGCACCATCACCAGCACGGCGAACACCGCGAGCCCCAGCCCGGCGGCCAGCACCCCGCCCAGCATGGAGGCCACGAGCCCCGGTGAGTGATCACGCAGACGGGAGGAGAGCGAAGACGGCGTCACGCCCGCCATGGTCCCAACGACACGCGCTTTACCGGCGTAACAGGCGAACCCTCGCCGTGTCACTCAATATACGTTTATGTTCTTTTTCGTACGAAGCAGCTACCGGCGCCGCCGCAAGCCGGAGGCGTACGCGTGAAGAACCCGGCTCCCTCCCTCTCCACCCGGCTGACGCCCGCTCAGGCCTTCGACGCGCTGTACGCGTTCTGCGCCCCCGCCCTCGTACGCCAGACCTACCTTCTCTGCGGCCGCCGCGAGCTCGCCCGGGAATCCGTCGAACGGGCCTTCCAACTCGCCTGGCAGCGCTGGCCCGAGGTGGCCGTCGACCGTGACCCGGCGAGCTGGGTCCGGGCCGCCGCGCACGAGTACGCGCTCTCCCCCTGGCACCGGTTCCGCCCCCGCTTCCGGCAGCCCGAACCACCGCCCGCCGACGCCGCCGACCGCGCGCTGCTCGCCGTACTCCTCACGCTCCCGCCGTCGTACCGCCGTACGGTCCTCCTCTACGACGGTGTCGGCCTCGATCTGCCGGAGACGGCGGCGGAGACGGAGGCGAGCACACCGGCGACCGCGCGCCGCCTGCTGCACGCGCGGGGGACCCTCGCCGCGTCGCTCCCCCGGCTGGCCGATCCGGCCGCGCTGCACGAGCGGCTCGCCGAGGTGGCCTCGGCGCAACGGCTGCGCGCGGCCCGCCCCGCGACCGTCCGGGCGGGCGGCGAGGCCCGCGCCCGCTTCTGGACCCGGGCGGCGATCGCCTTCACGGTGGCGATCATCGGCGCGACGGCCCTGACCGTGCACACGGCCCCCACGCGGTACGACCCGCCGGTCCCCCCGGGCAAGACGGTCCGGGGAGTCCCTCCGGAGGCGGCTCCGGGGACCCTGTCGAAGAAGCAGACGGCACTGCGGAAGAAGCTCCGCTCGAACCCGGCGAGCGGTCCCGAACGCCTCGCACCCCAGCCGCGCTGACGGCCCGGCCGGGCCCGGCCCGGGGAAACGCCGTGGGCCCGCCCCCCATCCGGGGAACGGGCCCACAAGCGTTCAGCCAGGAGCTGTTCAGCCGGCGAGGATCTCGCGCGCCAGCTTCGCCGTCTCGGTGGGCGTCTTGCCCACCTTCACGCCGGCGGCCTCGAGGGCCTCCTTCTTCGCGGCGGCCGTACCGGAGGAGCCGGAGACGATGGCGCCGGCGTGGCCCATGGTCTTGCCCTCGGGCGCGGTGAAGCCCGCGACGTAGCCGACGACCGGCTTCTTCACGTTGTCCTTGATGAAGGCCGCGGCACGCTCCTCGGCGTCGCCGCCGATCTCACCGATCATCACGATCAGGTCGGTGTCGGGGTCGGCCTCGAACGCGGCGAGCGCGTCGATGTGGGTCGTACCGATGACGGGGTCGCCACCGATGCCCACCGCCGACGAGAAGCCGATGTCACGGAGCTCGTACATCATCTGGTACGTCAGCGTGCCGGACTTCGAGACCAGGCCGATACGGCCCGGCTTGGTGATGTCGCCCGGGATGATGCCGGCGTTCGACTGGCCGGGGGTGATGAGACCCGGGCAGTTCGGGCCGATGATCCGGGTCTTGTCGCCCTTGGACACGGCGTACGCGTAGAACGCGGCCGAGTCGTGGACGGCGATGCCCTCGGTGATGACGACCGCGAGCGGGATCTCGGCGTCGATGGCCTCGACGACGGCGGCCTTGGCGAAGGCCGGCGGCACGAAGAGCACGGACACGTTGGCGCCCGTCTTCTCCATGGCCTCGGCGACCGTGCCGAAGACCGGGATCTCGTTGCCGTCGATGTCGACGGACGTGCCGGCCTTGCGGGGGTTCACGCCGCCGACGATGTTCGTGCCGTCGGCCAGCATGAGCTTGGTGTGCTTCATGCCCGTGGCACCGGTCATGCCCTGGACGATGACCTTGCTGTCCTTGTTGAGGAAGATAGCCATGGCTGTGGTGTCCCTCGTCCCTTACTTCGCAGCCGCGAGCTCGGCGGCCTTGTCGGCCGCGCCGTCCATGGTGTCCACGCGCTGGACCAGCGGGTGGTTGGCGTCGGAGAGGATCTGACGACCCAGCTCGGCGTTGTTGCCGTCCAGACGCACGACGAGCGGCTTGGTGACGTCCTCGCCGCGGTCCTCCAGGAGCTTCAGCGCCTGGACGATGCCGTTGGCGACCTCGTCGCACGCGGTGATGCCGCCGAAGACGTTGACGAAGACGGACTTGACGTCCGGGTCGCCGAGGATGATCTCCAGGCCGTTCGCCATGACGGCCGCGGAGGCGCCGCCGCCGATGTCGAGGAAGTTGGCGGGCTTGACGCCACCGTGGTTCTCACCGGCGTACGCGACCACGTCGAGGGTGCTCATGACGAGACCCGCGCCGTTGCCGATGATGCCGACCTCGCCGTCGAGCTTGACGTAGTTGAGGTTCTTCTCCTTGGCGGCGGCCTCCAGCGGGTTCGCGGAGTCCTTGTCCTGGAGCGCCTCGTGCTCGGGCTGACGGAACTCGGCGTTCTCGTCCAGGGAGACCTTGCCGTCGAGGGCGATGACGTCACCGGAGGCGACCTTCGCCAGCGGGTTGACCTCGACCAGGAGGGCGTCCTCCTCGACGAAGGTCTTCCACAGGGTGACCAGGACGTTCTCGACCTTGTCGGCGACCTCGGCCGGGAAGTTCGCGGCCTCGACGATCTGGCGGGCGACCTCGGGGGTCACGCCGACGTTGGCGTCGATCGGCGTCTTGGCGACGGCCTCGGGGCGGGTCTCCGCCACCTCCTCGATCTCCATGCCGCCCTCGACGGACGCGATGGAGAGGAAGGTGCGGTTCGCACGGTCCAGGAGGAAGGAGACGTAGTACTCCTCCACGATCTCCGGAGCCGTCTCGGCGATCATCACCTTGTGGACCGTGTGGCCCTTGATGTCCATGCCGAGGATGTTGGTCGCGTGCTCGACCGCCTCGTCGGCGGTGGCGGCGAGCTTCACGCCACCGGCCTTGCCACGGCCGCCGACCTTCACCTGGGCCTTGACGACGGACTTGCCACCGAGACGCTCGGTGGCTGCGCGGGCCGCCTCAGGCGTGTCGATGACTTCACCGGCCAGCACCGGTACATCGTGCTTGGCGAAGAGGTCCCTCGCCTGGTACTCGAACAGGTCCACGCGCTTCCGTCCCTATCAGTGATCTCGCGGTTCGTTGGATGCGTGGGCGTGCCGCGATGGGCAACGTGACGTCCGCATGTGTCACAGGGGAGGCGCACACGGTGTCCGAGCGCGCGGCATGTCCGTCTCGCAGGTTATCGCTGCTTGCGGGGGGCCTCTAAATCGCGGGTCACACCTGAGCGGTGATACCTGTCACATGATGTCGCGCTCACTGGCACGCAGTGTCGCGCGTGCGGGGCCTCACCGGGTTGGGGTCGACCCGGTGAGGCCCCTTGACCAGCCCTTCGAGGGGCCGGGGGCGAGCGATCCCCACCCCGATGGGGATCCCTCGCCCTCCTCCACGAGGCTCCGCCCGGACCGTCCGACGGCTTTCGGCCATCCGGGAGCGTCACATCACGGAGAGAACGGGGAGCGCCGAGAGGGCGCTCGGGGGAAACGCCGGCGGAGCGCTCAGACGCCGTACGCCGGGTCGTCCGTCCGCCCGGTCAGGCCGTGCGCGCACCGCTCGACGGCGCTGACGCCGCTGACGCCGCTGACGGCACCGGCGGTCCCATCGGCGTAGGGCCGCACCTCGTCGATCACAGGGACGGCAGGGACGGCGGTGGCTGCGGGGAAGACGGGGGCTGCGGGGAAGACGGGGGCGATGGAGGCCATCAGGGCGAAGGTGGAGAGCGGCTTGCGGCCGGCCGCCCGCAGTGCCTGGTCCGCTCGGGCGGCCCGGGCGCCCAGGATGACCTGGACGGCACCGCTCCGCGCCCGGGCCGCGGCCCTGGACCTGATGTGGGTGACGGGGGCGTTGTCCGTGATCGTCGAGGTCACGTCGGTGGCAACGGGGAAACGGCGGATGTTCTTGTCCATGCGTACGTCAGATCCTTATGGGGGTTCCGAGGCTTCGGAAGGCTGAGGGACGTTCCGGCGCCGGAGCGAGAGGGCTCCGGGCGGGTGGGCAGACCTGTTCCACCCCCGCGCGGCAGGTCTGCGACGAGGGAAGGGCTGCCCGGTCCTAGCCGGGGAAGACCGGAACGTCCCGGTGCCTGTCCCGGGTCCCGGCGGCGTCCGAGCGCTCTGCACCGCCGGCCACCAGCGGCACCGCGATCCGGTGGGACGCGGTCACGGCATGCGCGTCGCCGTGCCGCGACGCGCCGCCGTCTAGCGCGGAGGAACCGCCCAGCAGACCGCTGGGCACGCCGCCCGGGGCCCGGTGCGCGGGAGCCTGCCCGGCGCGGGCGGGCGCCGGGTCGTGGTGCGCGACCGCACGCAGACCGGCCGCGCCACCGAGGACGGCGGGGCGCACGGGCCCGTACGACACCATGGCCGCGTCGGCCGCCTCGTGCCGCGGGGAGACGTGCCGGGACCGGTGCCAGTCGGGCGACGAGGTCACCGGGGAGTCCGGCGCGGGCGCCTGGGTGACCGGCACGGGAAGGGGCTGCGCCGGGTCGGAGGACGGCTCGGAGCCGTCCGGCAGGCCCTCCGTCGGATCCGGCAGCTCCGACAGGACGGGAAGGGCCGGCAGGTCCGACAGGACGGGCAGATCCGAAGTGGCCTGTGCCACCTGCTCGGTCACCGCTGTCACGACCTCGCGAACGGGCCCCAGGACACGGTCGGCATGCACCGCCGGAAGGGAGGCCGGAACCGGAACCGGAACCTGGACCGAAACCTGAACCGGCGCCTCAACCGAAACCTGAGCCTCGGCCGTCCCTGAAAGAACGGCCGTCACATCCGTCTGCGTGCCCTCCGCCGCCTGCGCCTGTCCTCCACAGAGAACGCCGAACGCGACCAACCCGCCTACCAGCAGCGCCAGTTGCAGCGCACGCCGCCCGACCGCCTCACGCAGAACGCGCAGAACGGCACCAGGCAGAACGGCGGGCAAGGTCAAGAAGGGAGGATCCTCCCGTGCGAGGAACATGTGAGCGAACACGTCGGAGAACGTGCGAGCGAACGTGCGCCGATCCTTGCACGCGCGTCCCGTGGTGACGCAACTCCCGTATGCCCCATGTCCCTTTTGCGGACGCGGATGTCGCGGGAGTCACACGGCGTCCGGCACGGGAAGCGGACGCTTCTCGATCGCCGCCGCCATCACCTCCGGGAACAGGTCGGGGGTGCAGGCGAACGCCGGTGCGCCCAGCGCCGCGAGCGCGGCGGCGTGCTCCCGGTCGTAGGCCGGAGCCCCCTCGTCCGACAGCGCGAGCAGCGCCACGAACTGCACGCCCGACGCCTTCATGGCCGCGACCCGCTTCAGCATCTCGTCGCGTATGCCGCCCTCGTACAGGTCGCTGATCAGCACGACGACCGTCTCGGCGGGCCGGGTGATCCGCGACTGGCAGTAGGCGAGCGCCCGGTTGATGTCCGTACCGCCGCCGAGGCGGGTGCCGAAGAGGACGTCGACCGGATCGGCCAGCCGGTCGGTGAGGTCGACGACGGCCGTGTCGAAGACGACGAGCCGGGTGTCGAGGGACCGCAGGGAGGCGAGCACCGCCCCGAACACGGAGGCGTGCACCACGGAGGCCGCCATCGATCCCGACTGGTCGACGCAGAGGACGACCTCCTTCTTCACGGACCGCGCCGCCCGCCCGTGTCCCACCAGCCGCTCCGGCACGACCGTCCCGTGCTCGGGCAGGTAGTGCCTGAGGTTGGCGGCGATGGTGCGGTTCCAGTCGATGTCGTGGTGGCGTGGCCGGTGGACACGGGCACTGCGGTCCAGGGCACCGGTGAGACCGGCCCGGGTCCGGGTGGCGAGCCGCTTCTCCAGGTCCTCGACCACCTTGCGCACGACGGCCCGCGCCGTCTCCTTCACCGTCTCCGGCATCGCCTGGCTGAGCGAGAGCAGCGTGCCGACGAGATGGACGTCGGCCTCGACCGCCTCCAGCATCTCCGGCTCCAGCAGCAGCGCCGACAGCCCGAGCCGGTCGATGGCGTCACGCTGCATCACCTGCACGACGGAGGTGGGGAAGTACGTCCGGATGTCCCCGAGCCAGCGCGCCACGGACGGCGCCGACGCCCCGAGCCCCGCCGAACGGTCCCGTCCCGCCGCCGGTCGCTCCGCCGTCCCGTAGAGCGCGGTGAGCGCCCCGTCCATCGCGGCGTCCCGCCCGGACAGCTCCCGCCCGGTCCCGTCCGCCCCGTCCCCGCCGAGCACCAGCCGCCACCGCCGCAGCCGCTCCTGAGCCGCGCCACCCGCCTCGACCGTCATCCGCCCACCCCTGCCAGATCGCCATCGGAACTACCGTCAAAGCCACCGTCAAAGCCACCGTCAAAGCCACCGCCAATGCCACCGTCAACGCGGCCGTCGGGGCCGTCGGGGCCGTCACCGGACGGGTGCTCGGAGGTGTCGCCGGTTGGGTGGTCGGAGGTGCGTCTGGAGGTGTCACCGGAGGAGCCGTCGGTGCCGTCCAGCCCCAGCAGCAGCCGCACCACCGGCAGCACCGCGCCCGCCCGCTCCTCGTCCAGCCCGGCCGCGAACCCGGGCACGCCCGCCCCCGGCCGCACCGCGCCCGCCCGCTTCCCCGGCCCCCGCCGGACCAGTTCACCGAGCGCTCTGCGCACCCCCGGCTCATACGCCGAGAACGTCCGCCGCAGCAGCGGCAGCACATCTGTGAACGCCTCCGCCGGCACCCCCGTGAGCCAGCCGTCCACCAGCGCGAGCAGCCGCTCGTCGTGCACGAGCAGCAGCCCTCCCCCCGAACCGCCGCCGACGAAGCCCTCGATCCACGCGGCCGCGTCCCCCGGCGGTGTCCCCGGCGACAGCGCGAGCCCCATGAGCCGGGCCGCCTCCTCCTGCCCCACCTCCCCGTCGTCGAGCAGCAGCCGCACCGCACGCCCCCGTACGACGCCCGCGACCCGGTCCCGCCCGGACAGCACCCTCAACACCGCCCGCCAGCGCGCCCGCAGATCGGCGCGGTGCGCGAGCGGGCCGTCCGCGGCCGGGGTGATCCCGTCGGCGCCCGGTGCCGCCGTCTCCTCCAGCAGCCCCACCGCCCCGTGCACCGCGTCCACATGACGCCGCATCTCCTCCGCCGCGTCCGCGTCCAGGCCGGTGCAGGCCGGGGGCAGACCGACGAAGATCCGTTCGGCGAGACCGGTGGCGACCTCCGCCAGCGCGCCGGTGTCGGTGCCGCGCACGTCGCCGTAGCGCAGCGAGCGGACCAGGGCGGGCAGTGCCTCGGCGAGCCGGCCGACGTCCGTGTCGAGCGCCGCCCGGTCGGCGAGGACCCGCATCACGACGGACAGCGCGTCCGGGAGACCGGCCGCCAGACAGCGTTCGGCGAGCGCGGTCACCTCGGCGAGGTCACGCGCAGACACGGCGTCCGCCTCGGCCCTGGCGGTCGCCGCGGCCCCTACGGTCGTCCCCCACACGCCCGCCTCGGCGACCCGCACGGACAGTTCCGGTTCCCAGCGCAGCCGCCAGGTCTCCCGGAAGGTCCCCGTACTGCCCCGCGAGGCCACCGGTTCGCCCCAGGGCACGCCCAGCAGCCGCAGCCGGTGCAGCAGTCTGCTGCGCCCGGCGTCGGTGTCCTTGCGCAGATCGAGCTCCGCCTCCCGCTCCGCCGCCTCCGGCTTCAGCCGCAGCCGCCGCTGGGCCCGGTCGAGGTCGCGCTGCAGCGGCACCGCGGGCGCGCCGGCCGGTACCTCCCCGAGCACGTCCCCGACCACGAGCCGGTCCCGCACCAGCGCCAGCGGCACGTCCGACCCGTCGCCCAGCACGGCCCGCACCGCGTCGGTGGTCTCGCTCAGTCCGGCCAGCGGACGGCCGCGCAGTACGGCGAGCGTCTCGGCGAGCCGGACCGCCTCGATGACATGCGCCGGGGACACGATCCGGTCCTCGGCCCGCAGCAGCCCGGCCACCTTGGTCAGCCACCGCTCGACCGGCCGGTCCGGCGCACCGAACAGGTGCGCGTACCAGCCGGGCGAGTCGATGCCCGCCCCGTATCCCCCGTCCCGGGCCAGCCTGCGGTGGTTCCACGGCACCCAGGTCAGCTCGGCCCTGACCTTGGCGAGCCCCTTCAGCAGGGCCCGGTCGTCGGTGACGGCGGCCTTGCGGCGCAGGGCCGGCACATGCCAGGCCCCGCACACCACGGCCACGCCGCCGTCCCCGAACTCCCGCTGCGCCGCCCGCACTCGGAGCCGCATATGCGCCTCCCGCACCAGGTCGCGGTCCCCTTCCGCGCCCTCGTACGTCTCCCGCACCGCCGTCATCGCCTCCTCGACGGCGGCGAAGGGTGCGAGCGGGTCCCGCTCGCCTGCGCCCCGGTGCTCGACGACGTCCTCCCACCAGCGTTCGGCGTCGTCGTACCCGGCGGCCTCGGCCAGCGCGCCGAGCGGATCGATGCGCAGTGCACCGCCCGGCGCGTCGCTCCGTTCCTCCACGGCCGGTCCGTCCTCGGCCTCCGCCCGGCCTTCCCAGGCCAGGGTGTGGGCGGCGGGCAGGTCGATGAAGCGGGCCGGAACGCCCCGCTCCAGCGCCCAGCGCAGCGCCACCCACTCGGGGGAGAACTCGGCCATCGGCCAGAACGCCGAGCGTCCCGGCTCGTCGACGGCGTGGGCGAGCAGCGCGACCGGCGGCCGCATGTCCCGCCCGGCGGCGAGGGGGATCAGCGGGTCGGCCTCGGGCGGGCCCTCGATCAGCACGGTCCGCGGCCGGGCGGCCTCCAGCGCCGCCCGCACCGCCCGCGCCGATCCGGGTCCGTGATGCCGCACCCCGAGCAGCAGCGGCCACCGCGCGTCGCCACCCGACCGCCCGCTCTCCTGGATCCCCGTCATCGCTCACCCCCCTGTCGTCCCGTCCGTGTAATCAGATTCGTGTCATCGGATCCGTGTCGTCGGATCCGTGTCGTCGGATCCGTGTCCTCAGGTCCATGCCGTCATGTCCGTGACGCCCCGTCCGAGCCGTCACGGCCGAGTCCTCACGCCCGAGTCATCCCCCCGAGCCGTGCCGTCCGGGTCGTCGCTTCCGTGATCACGCACGCGGCCAGCGCGAGTCCTTGTCGTCGTTCATGCGGTTCATGTGCTCACCCCCCTTCGGTACCGGTCGCAACCGCGGCCATCTCGAGTCCTTGTCGTTCCGGTTCACGCACTCACCTCCCTGCAGGCGCGGTAGAGGTCGCCCCAGCCGTCGCGTTCGCGGAGCACCGTCTCCAGGTACTCCTGCCAGACGACCCGGTCGGCGGCCTGATCGCGGACGACCGCGCCGAGGATTCCCGCGGCGAGGTCGCCGGGCCGGAGCACACCGTCGCCGAAGTGCGCGGCCAGGGCGAGACCGCTGGTGACGACGGAGATGGCTTCGGCCGTGGACAACGTGCCGCTGGGAGACTTCAGCTTGGTTCGGCCGTCGCCGGTGATCCCGTCCCGCAGTTCGCGGAAGACGGTCACCACGCGACGGATCTCGTCGACCCCGTGCGGCACGGCCGGCAGCTCGAGGGAGCGGCCGATCTGGTCGACACGCCGTGCCACGATGTCGACTTCGGCGTCGACACTCGCCGGCAGCGGCAGCACCACCGTGTTGAAGCGGCGGCGCAGAGCGCTGGACAGTTCATTGACCCCGCGGTCCCGATCGTTGGCAGTGGCGATCAGGTTGAAGCCGCGAACCGCCTGAACCTCCTGCCCCAGTTCAGGTATCGGCAGCGTCTTCTCCGACAGGATGGTGATGAGTGTGTCCTGAACGTCGGCGGGGACGCGAGTCAATTCCTCGACGCGGACCGTCGCCCCCTCCCCCATGGCGCGCATGACGGGACTGGGGACGAGGGCGTCCCGGCTCGGGCCGTGCGCCAGCAGCTGCGCATAGTTCCAGCCGTAGCGGATGGCCTCCTCGGGGGTGCCCGCCGTGCCCTGCACAAGCAGGGTCGAGTCCCCGCTGACCGCCGCGGCCAGGTGCTCGGACACCCAGGTCTTGGCGGTTCCGGGCACGCCGAGCAGCAGCAGGGCGCGGTCGGTGGCGAGGGTGCTGACGGCCACCTCGACGATGCGGCGCGGGCCCACGTACTTCGGTGTGATCGCCGTGCCGTCGGGCAGGGTGCCGCCGAGGAGATAGGTGGCGACGGCCCACGGCGACAGCTTCCAACGGGCCGGGCGCGGCCGGTCGTCCTGGGCGGCGAGCGCGGCGAGTTCATCGGCGAAGGCGTGTTCGGCGTGCGGCCGCAACGCCTCCGCGGGTTGGGTCTGACCGGGTTTCACGAACGTCGGGTCTACGGACACGGACATGGCTGAGGTCCCCCTCCAGCTCGGCCGGTTCGGGTCTGGTGTCCACCGTGCACCACCCCACTGACAATGCGTTGCGACCTGCGGAAACGCTGCGGATCGGGGGTGTGGCGGGGGTGCGGCCGAGGCTCGCCGGGCCGATTGTCAGTGGGAGGGCCTACCGTCGACGACATGACTCAGCAGGAGGTGCGCTGGACCGCGGACCGGGTGCTGGCACTGGCGCCTGACTCCGCGTCACGCAAAGCCGGGAGCAAACTCGGCGTGGCCGGGGCGTGGTCCGGGACGGGCAGGTCGCGGGAGGGGACGGTGTGGGGGGTGTGCGACGGCAGCGGCGGCGTGGCGTACCGCACGGTCGTCGACACCTCGGACGCGCCCGGTGCCCCCGGCCCGGGGTTCGCGTGCAGCTGCCCGAGCCGCAAGGTCCCGTGCAAGCACGCGCTCGGTCTGCTGCTGCTCCGGTCGGCCGGGGAGGCGGCCGTCCCGGTGGGGCCGGCGCCGGACTGGGCCGAGAAGTGGATCGCGCGGCGGCAGGGGCGTACGCGGGAGAACGGGGAGGTGGGCGCGGCGGGTCCCGGCTCAGGACCGGCCGATCCGGAGGCGGCGCGCCGGAGGGCGGAGCGGCGCGCCGAGCGGATCACCGCGGGGGCTACGGAGCTGGAGCAGCGACTGGCCGATCTCCTGCGCTCCGGCCTCGCCTCGGCCGAGCAGGCGGGGTACGGGCTGTGGGAGGAGACGGCGGCCCGCATGGTCGACGCGCAGGCCCCCGGACTGGCGGCGCGGGTGCGGGAGTTGGGGTCGATCCCGGGGTCCGGCCCCGACTGGCCGGTCCGGCTGCTGGAGGAGTGCGCCCTGCTCCACCTCCTCGACCAGGGCTGGCTGCACCGTGAGCGGCTCCCGGACGCCCTGGCCGCCACGGTCCGCTCCCGTGTCGGCCTGACCGCCCGGCCGGCCGGGCCGCCGCTGCGCGACCACTGGCTGGTTCTCGCCCAGCACGACACGCCGGACCCGAAACTGACGACCCGCCGGATCTGGCTGCACGGCATCGCCTCGGGCCGCACGGCCCTCGTCCTCTCCTACGGCGCCGCCGGGCGCGCCCCCGACCTCGCGCTGCCGGTCGGTCTGGCCCTGGACGCGGAGCTGTCCGCCTATCCGGGCACCGGGCGGCGACGGGCGGCGCTGGGCGAGCAGTTCGCGCCACCGGCACCGACCACGGCCCGCCCGCCGGGAGTGACGACGGCCGGGGCGGCCGCGCTCTACGGCGCGTCGCTGCGCGACGACCCCTGGCAGGAGTCCGTCCCGGTGACCCTGGACGGCGTCGTGCCGACCCCGGACGGCCCGTCCTGGCAACTCGCCGACGCCGACGGGGACACGGCGCTTCCGCTCACCCCCGCGGCCGCCGCCCGCGCCGGGCTGTGGCGGCTGGTCGCCCTCTCGGGCGGGGCCCCGGTGACGGTGTTCGGCGAGTGCGGCCACCGGGGTTTCACCCCTCTGACCGCCTGGCCGGCCGGCCCCGGAGAGGCGGTCCGGCTGTGACCGAGGCAGATCCCGCCGTGCCCGAGACGGATCCGGCCGTGCCCGAGACAGATCCCGCCGTGCCCGAGACGGATCCCGCCGTGCCCGACACAGAGGGGACACCCCTGCACCCCACCCCGACACCCATCGCCGCGCCCGCCCCCACTCCCTTCACGGATCCTGCCCTCACCTGGGAGGACCTGGTCACCACGGCTCTCCTGGGCACGGACCGCCGTACGTCTCCCGCATCCGCCGCAGGCCGTCCGGCGCCGTCCGCGCTGCTGGACGCGGCGGCGGCCGAGACCGTACGGCGGCGGGCCGGGCTGCGTCCGGGCCGGGCCGCGACCCGCCCGGAACCGGCCCCCGCCGACCCTCGCCCCACGCTGCCCGCTCCGGCGGCCCGGAGACTCGCGCTGCTGCTCGCCGACCGGCCCGGCACCGGCGGAGCCGGGCGCAGGGGCACGGCACCGGACCTCGTGGAGCTGCTGCCCCAATGGCTGGCGTTGGCGAACGCGCACGGGTACGCGCCCCCCGCCGAGGCCCTGCCCGCGCTGCTCGACGCGGCACGCGGGCGTACGGATCTGCGTCCGGCGGCGCTGCGGTTCGCGGGCCCGCGGGCCCTGTGGCTGGCCCGGCTGAACCCGGAGTGGCGGTTCGCGCTGCGCGCCGCGCCGGGCGGGGACGCCTCGCTGCCGGGTCCGCAGGAGACCGGGCGGATCGAGAAGCTGTGGCAGGAGGGCCTGTTCGCCGAGCGGGTCGCCCTGCTCGCCTCGCTGCGCTCCCGGGCCCCCGGCGCGGCCCGCGCACTGCTGGAGTCGACCTGGCCGACGGAGCGCGCCGAGGACCGGCTGATGTTCCTCGACTCGCTGCGCGCGGGGCTCGGCGAGCGGGACGAGCCGTTCCTGGAGGCGGCGCTGGCGGACCGCAGCCGCAATGTGCGGGCGACGGCGGCCGAGTTGCTGTCGGCGCTGCCGGGTTCGGCGCTCGCCGGGCGGATGGCGGTCCGGGCCGGGGCGTGCGTGGCCGTCGACCACACCGGCGACACGCCGACGCTCGTCGTCGAGGCGCCCCATGCGTGTGACGCGGACATGGAACGCGACGGCGTCGCCCCCAAGGCCCCGGCCGGCCGGGGTGAGCGGTCCTGGTGGCTGGGCCAGTTGGTGGAGGCGGCCCCGCTCGCCGCCTGGCCGGCCCGGCTGGGCGGTCGTACCCCGGAGCGGATCGTGGCGCTCCCGGTGGCCGACGACTGGCTGGGCGAGCTGCACGCGGCCTGGTGCCGGGCCGCCGTACGGCAGCGGGACGCAGCCTGGTCGCGGGCGCTGCTCGGGCCGCCGTCCGCGCCCGGGGCGGGCGGCCCGGGCGCGGTCTCGCTCGCCGAGCGGGCCAAACTGCTGGGCACCCTGCCGGTGGGCGAACGAGCGGCGTGGGTGGCCGGGTTCATCGCGACGCACGGTCTGTCGGAGGCGTTCCAGCTGCTCGGCGTGTGCGCGGTGCCGTGGGCCGCGCCGCTCGGCCGTGCGGTGGTCGACGCCCTCAACATCGCGCGGGACGCCGGGAGTTACCCGTGGAGCTTCAGCGGGGTGATGGGCCTCGCCGAGCGCTGTCTCGACCCCTCGGAGGCTTCCCGGCTGGACGCCCTGCTCGCCGTGCCCGACGAATCGGAGGACGCGTCCCCCGGGGCCGGGGGCTACTGGGCGGAGGCGTTCCAGCGTCTGGGGACGACCTTGCGGCTGAGGGCGGTGATGGCACAGGAACTGGGAGCGGCCCCGCCGTGAGGGCGGCAGCCGGGCCGGCCGTCACCCATGGCCGTCTAGGCCTCCGTCGGCTGCCCCACGTTCTGCCGGACCCACTCCACGATCGCCGCCATGGTCGTCCCGGGGGTGAAGATCTCCGCGACGCCCTTCTCCTTCAGCGGGGCGATGTCCGCCTCGGGGATGATCCCGCCGCCGAAGACCAGGATGTCCGCGGCGTCCCGCTCCCGGAGCAGTCCGATCACCGCGGGGAAGAGCGTGTTGTGCGCCCCGGACAGGATGGACAGCCCGATCGCGTCGGCGTCCTCCTGGATCGCCGTGCCGACGATCTGCTCGGGGGTCTGGTGGAGCCCGGTGTAGACGACCTCCATGCCGGCGTCGCGCAGCGCCCTGGCGATCACCTTGGCGCCGCGGTCGTGGCCGTCGAGTCCGGGCTTGGCCACCACCACGCGGATCGGGCCGGATGCCACACGCATGACTGCCTCCCAGAAGCGACTCCGCCCGCTCTCGACGGCCCGGACACCCCGTGCCACACACCCGGGGAAGTGAACGAACGTTATCCCCAGCATCCCGCAACCGGCCGTTTCGTGGCATGGAGCAACGGGAAAATCACACGATGGGACAGTAACGGGAGCCGCACACGAGATCGCCGTACCGCCGCGCCGCAGACCGCGCGCCGCGGCGGTACGGCGCATCGGTGCCGGCGCGACCGACCCCCGGGGCCAAGGACCCCGCCGGCCGCCCGGCAGCCGATCTCCTCCGCCGCGACTTCCACGAGGGCACACGGGGGACAGAGACGTCCTCGGCGTGTGCCGACAGGAGGTCGGCGATGCAGGTCACCAGGGTGCTGCAGCCCTTTCTTCCGCTCTACCGGCGTCTGCTGCCGGACCTTCCGAGCCTTCCGAACATCCCCGGCAGGCTGGCCGGGCTCTCCACGGCCCTGCTGAAGGCCACCGTCCTGGACCTCGCGATCCTCGCCGGCCACCTCCTGCTCTACCCCTCCGGCATCGCCCAGGAGCGGCGTCGCGCCGCGCTTCCGCCCGGAGAGAACAACGCATCGAACAAAACTGGCACCGAGTGCCCCACACCGCTTCCCACCCCGGCCCCGCTCCCGGTCGTCCTGCTGCACGGTTTCATCGACAACCGCTCGGTCTTCGTGCTGCTGCGCCGCAGCCTCGCCCAGCACGGCAGGCACCGCGTCGAGTCGCTGAACTACTCGCCGCTGACCTGCGACATCCGTACGGCGGCCGAGCTGCTCGGGCGGCACATAGAGGAGATATGCGAGCGCACCGGCAGCGCCCGGGTCGATGTCGTCGGGCACAGCCTGGGCGGTCTGATCGCCCGGTACTACGTGCAGCGGCTGGGCGGTGACGTCCGGGTCCGCACGCTGGTCACGCTCGGTACCCCGCACGCGGGCACCAAGGCGGTGCCGCTGGCGAACGCGCACCCCATCGTGCGCCAGATGCGCCCCGGCTCGGAGGTCATCGAGGAGCTGTCCCGGCCCGCGCCCGGCTGCCGTACGCAGTTCGTCAGCTTCTGGAGCGACCTCGACCATCTGATGGACCCGCTGGAGACGGCCCGGATCGACCACCCCGACCTGCTCGCGCAGAACGTCCGGGTGACGGGAATCGGCCATCTCGCCCTGCCCGTGCATCCGGCGGTCGCGACCGGCATACGGCAGGCCCTCGACACCTCCGAGACGGCCACGGCCGACCCGCGCACCGGCGGTCTGACGGTGGCGTGAGACCCGCCCGGCAACCGTTCGAAGGGATTCGATAGACGTTCGAGACCCGCCTCGCCTCGAACAGTCTTCGAACATAAGGCCAAACCCGCGTCCGCCGTCCCCCGAAACACGGCCGATTGCCCGTTTCCTTCGAGCACGAAACCTGCGGAAGATTGTCGCGCCCGCATACCGCCGGGTACAGTCGCCGCACTGCTCTGGCAGCCCCTGTTGTCGAGGCGAGAGAGAAGTTGGTGAACGACCGTCACCCGTCGGGGACCATGACCACCCCGACTCCGGCTTCCGACGCCGACTCCGCGCCCTACGCGTCGTACGGCACCCAGGAAGCCTCGTACGACGGCTTCACCACGTACCACGGCTACGACACCGGCGCCCAGCACACCGGCCACTTCCCGGCCGACCCCCTCTACGGCGGTCTCCCCGGCGACGGCACCGCGAGCATCGGCGACAACGCCTACGGCACCGGGCAGTGGAACGTCGGCGCCCAGCCGACCGTGGTCGACACCGGCGGCCACCAGCTCCACGACACGAGCGGCCACCACGCCCTGCACTACGACCCGTACGCGGCCCAGCACCACGCCGCCTACGACTCGGGCGCCTACGACACGACCGGCTGGCCGACCGGCCACCAGCAGCTCCCGCTCGTACCGCCGCAGACCTCGGTGTCCGACACCGGCGGCCAGTGGGACGCGAACGCCTGGCTCCAGCCGGACCAGTCCGGCAACCCCGCCGACCAGACCCAGCACTGGGAGTGGGGCACCCAGATCTTCGAGACCGGCGCCTACGACGCCACGCAGTGGAACTCCGGCGGCGACAGCGAGACCGGCACCGCGTCCGACGCGTACGAGCAGCCGGCCGAGGTCCCCTTCGACCAGCAGGCCACCGCCACCTTCGAGGCGGTCGGCCACGACGAACAGGCTGCCGACGGCGGCGAGTTGTCCGCCACCGGCGAGCTTCCCGCGGTGTCCGAGCACCCCCTCCTGGACGACCAGGAGGAGATCGCGCCGGCGCCCGCCACCCGCGCGGCCGCCCGCAACTCGAGCCGCTCGCGCCGCCGTACGCCCCCGAAGCGCTCCGCGCTGCTCACCGTGGCCGTGCCCTCGGCGTGCGTGATGGGTGTCGCCGGCATCGCCGCGGCCTCCGTCGGCACGCTGACCGGCGGCGACGACAAGGACACCACGGCCACCGCCTCGGACGCGCAGCCGGTGAAGCCGTCCGCCGCCAACAACAAGCTGGACTCCCAGCTCGAGACGCTCAGTGCCGAGGCCGACAACTTCGCCGACCGGGCCAGCCGGACGCAGGAACGCATCGACCTCAAGGAACAGCAGGCGGCCGAGAAGAAGAAGGCGGCGGCGGAGGCGGCCCGCAAGGAGCGGCTGCGCCCGAAGTACGCCCTCCCGGTCGCCCAGCGCGGACTGAGCGCCTACTTCGGCCAGGCCGGCGTCAACTGGATGTCCCAGCACACCGGCATCGACTTCCCCGTCTCCTACGGCACGACGGTGATGTCGGCGACCGACGGCACCGTACGGACGCAGTGGAACAGCGCCTACGGCAACATGCTGATCGTGACGGCCAAGGACGGCACGGAGACCTGGTACTGCCACCTCTCCACCTACCGGGTCGCCTCCGGTTCGACGGTGAAGGCCGGCGATCCGATCGCCTACTCCGGGAACTCGGGCAACTCCACCGGCCCGCACCTGCACTTCGAGGTCCGGCCGGCCGGCGGTTCGCCGATAGACCCGCTGCCGTGGCTGCGCAGCCACGGGCTGGACCCGACGTAACGCCTCGACCGCCTGTGGTGCGATGAGCCCCCGAGCCCCCGCCATGCACGCGGGGGCTCACTCATGTGCGCTGCGGCTGTCTACAGCTTCTCGACCGGCGCGTACCGCAGCAGCAGCCGCTTGGGCTTGCTGTCGCCGAAGTCGATGGTCGCCTCCGCGTTCCCTCCCGTGCCCTTCACGCCGACGACCGTGCCCAGCCCGAACTGGTCGTGGGTGACGCGGTCACCGACGGCCAGCGCGACGACCGGCTTCTCCGTCGCGCCCCGGCGGGTCGCGAAGCCGGAGGCACCGGCGGCCGAGGAGCGCGAGCGGGACGAGGACAGCGAGGCCGCCACGCCGGACACCGGACCGGAGGACACGGGCGCGCTCGCCCCCGTCCGCTTCCAGTCCACATGGGTCGCCGGGATCTCCTCCAGGAACCGGGAGGGCGGGTTGTACGACGGCTGGCCCCAGGCGCTGCGCAGCGAGGACCGCGTGAGGTAGAGCCGCTCCCGCGCGCGCGTGATGCCCACATAGGCCAGGCGGCGCTCCTCCTCGAGCTCCTTGGCCTGGCCGAGGGCGCGCATGTGCGGGAACACGCCGTCCTCCATACCGGTGAGGAAGACGACCGGGAACTCCAGGCCCTTGGCGGTGTGCAGGGTCATCAGGGTGATGACGCCGGAGCCCTCCTCGTCCTCGTCGGGGATCTGGTCGGAGTCGGCGACGAGCGCGACCCGCTCCAGGAAGGCGGCGAGCCCCCCGGCGGCAGCGCCCTCCCCCTCGGCCTGCTCCTGCTCGAACTCCAGGGCGACAGCGGCGAGTTCCTGGAGGTTCTCGATGCGGGTCTCGTCCTGCGGGTCGGTGGAGGCCTGCAACTCGGCCAGGTAGCCGGTGCGTTCGAGCACGGCCTCCAGGACGGTCGCGGGGCCCGCTCCGGACTCGACGATCGTCCGCAGCTCCTCCATCAGCACGTTGAACCGCTTCACCGCGTTCGTCGACCGCGCGGCCATGCCGTAGGCCTCGTCGACGCGCTTGAGCGCCTGCGGGAAGCTGATCTTCTCGCGCTGGGAGAGGGCGTCGATCATCGCCTCGGCGCGCTCGCCGATTCCCCGCTTGGGGACGTTGAGGATCCGGCGCAGCGGGACGGAGTCCTCCGGGTTGGCGAGGACGCGCAGATAGGCCAGGACGTCCCGGACCTCCTTGCGCTCGTAGAAGCGGACGCCGCCGACGACCTTGTAGGGCAGGCCGACGCGGATGAAGACCTCTTCGAAGACACGGGACTGGGCGTTGGTGCGGTAGAAGACCGCGACATCGCCCGACCTGGCGTCGCCCGCGTCGGTGAGGCGGTCTATCTCGTCGGCGACGAACTGCGCCTCGTCGTGCTCGGTGTCGGCGACATAGCCGGTGATGCGCGCGCCCGCGCCCGCGTTGGTCCACAGGTTCTTGGGGCGGCGGGACTCGTTGCGCTCGATGACGGCGTTGGCGGCGGACAGGATCGTCTGCGTGGAGCGGTAGTTCTGCTCCAGCAGGATCGTCGTCGCGTCCGCGTAGTCCTCCTCGAACTGGAGGATGTTGCGGATCGTCGCGCCGCGGAAGGCGTAGATCGACTGGTCGGCGTCACCGACGACGCAGAGCTCGGCGGGCGGTATGTCGTAGTCGTTGGGCGGTACGTCGACCGGGTGCTCGGAGGTGCCGACCAGCTCCCTGACCAGGGCGTACTGGGCGTGGTTGGTGTCCTGGTACTCGTCGACGAGGACATGGCGGAAGCGGCGGCGGTAGTGCTCGGCGACATCGGGGAAGGCGCGCAGCAGATTGACCGTGGTCATGATCAGGTCGTCGAAGTCGAGCGCGTTGGCCTCGCGGAGCCGGGACTGGTACATCGCGTAGGCCTGGGCGAGGGTCTTCTCGAAGCCGTCGCCGGCCTGGGCGGCGAAGTCCTCCTCGTCGATCAGCTCGTTCTTCAGGTTGCTGATCTTGGCGCTGAAGGACTTCGGCGGGAAGCGCTTGGGGTCGAGGTCCAGGTCGCGGCAGACCAGGGCCATCAGCCGCTTGGAGTCGGCGGCGTCGTAGATCGAGAAGGAGGACGTGAAGCCGAGCTTCTTCGACTCGCGCCGCAGGATCCGCACGCACGCGCTGTGGAAGGTCATCACCCACATGGCGTTCGCGCGCGGGCCGACGAGCTGCTCGACGCGCTCCTTCATCTCGCCCGCGGCCTTGTTGGTGAAGGTGATCGCGAGGATCTGGCCCGGGTGGACGCCGCGCTCGGCGAGGAGGTGGGCGATGCGGTGGGTGAGCACACGGGTCTTGCCGGAGCCGGCGCCGGCGACGATGAGCAGGGGGGTGCCGGCGTGGACGACGGCCGCGCGCTGGTTGTCGTTGAGCCCCTCCAGGAGGGCGGCGGCGTCGATCGCCGGGCGGGGGGCGCCGTCGCGGTAGTAGGCGTCCCGGTCCGGGGGCGCGTCGAACTTCCCGCCGAACAGATCGTCCGGAAGCGACTCCGGAACGTGATCGTCCTCGGGCGGCGGCGGGGATTCCTCCTCATGGCCCGCGGGGGCCTGGAGGTTCGCCAGGAAGCTGTCGTCAAAGAGGCTGCTCATCGCTCTCCGAGTCTAGGGTGCCCCACTGACAACGCGCGGCCGTCCCCCGAACATCCCCGCCCTCACCTTCCGAGGCGGCGATATCACAGCACGTGATCCCATGTCCCGGCTTTGCGCAAGGTAACAAAAATGTATCGGGCATATCGCCCATCAACCTTCACACGGGCCACACGAGTTGGCTACCGTTCCGGGCAGGCCACGCGGATCCCCACCGGCGAACCTCGCCGGGCCGTACGGCCTCCGCCGAGTCCGGTGCGCCCCCTGTGAGGCAGCCGGAGCCGGGGACCCACCGAGACCCCGGGGTGAATCGGCCCGACTTCCCCAGCGGGAGACGGCCGTAGGGCGCCCTTCCGAACCATCCGCCCGAACCCGACAGCTAACCCGGTAGGCGGACGATGGAAGGAGTCGCCTCTCTTGGCGTCGCAGCACCGCAAGCCGCGCTTCAAGGGCAACCGCGCGGCAGGCATACGCACGCCCGCCCTGGCCACCGCCGCGCTCACCTCCGTGGCCCTGCTCTCCCAGTCGGCGAACGCCGCCCCCTCCGACGACGGCAAGCCGAGCCTGGAGGAGGTCGAGAAGAAGGTCGACGACCTCTACCGCCAGGCGGAGTCGGCGACCGAGAAGTACAACGCCGCCAAGGAGAAGACGACCAAGCAGCGCAAGCAGGTGGACGGTCTCCTCGACGACGTCGCCCGGCGCACCCAGAAGCTCAACGAGGCGCGCGAGGAACTCGGTTCCTTCGCCGCCGCCCAGTACCGCACCGGTGCCTCCGCGCCCGACACGGCGACGTTCCTGCTGGCGGACTCCCCGCAGGACTACTTCGACCAGACGCAGCTGATGGGCCGGCTGACCGACCGCCAGAAGGGCGCCGTCGACGACTACGTCACCGAGCAGTCGGAGACGATGCGCAAGCGCCAGGAGGCCGCCGAGAGCCTGGCGACGCTCAACGACGCCCAGAGCGACCTGAAGACCGCCAAGGCCTCCGTCCAGAAGAAGCTCGGCGACGCGCGCGAGCTGCTGGCGCAGCTGACGGCCCAGGAGAAGGCGCGGCTGGCGGAGATCGAGAAGCAGAAGCAGGAGGAGGCCGCGCGCGAGGCGGCCGAGCTGGCACGGCAACAGGCGGCCCAGGCCGCCCAGCAGGACACCGGCACGTCCTCCTCTTCGTCGTCTTCGACTTCTTCTTCGTCTTCTTCCTCGTCCTCGTCGTCGTCGGACGCCTCGTACACCACCAAGGCCGAGAAGGCGCTCGCGTTCGCCCGTGCGCAGATCGGCAAGCCGTACGTCTGGGGCGCCACCGGCCCCGACTCCTACGACTGCTCCGGCCTCACCCAGGCCGCCTGGAAGGCCGCCGGCGTCTCCCTGCCGCGCACCACGTACGACCAGGTGAACGCCGGCACCACCGTCTCCCTCGCCGACGCCCGCCCCGGTGACCTGGTCTTCTTCTACGACGACATGAGCCACGTCGGCATCTACATCGGCAACGGCATGATGATCCACGCCCCGAAGCCGGGCGCGTACGTGCGCGAGGAGTCGATCTACTACGACGGCGAGTCGGGCATCCACAGCGTGGTCCGCCCGGCCTGAGCCCTGTGCGGGCACACGCGTGCAGGTCGTTTTTTGCGACTACGCGCGTGTGCCGCCGCGTGAGCCGCCTCACGTCCCTAGCATCGGGCCCATGCCCGGCACCTCCTCCCTTCGCGCCTGGTGGGCGCGGCGTCCGCCGGCGGCCGGAGCCGCCGTGCTGGCCACCGGCATCCTGTCGATCGGCCTGCGCCTGGCGAGGCACGAGGTCCTGTCCCACGCCGCGCTGGCGCTGGCCGCCGCCGCCTGGGTGGCGCTGGCCGCAGACTTCGCCGTACGCCTCCTGTGGGAGCGCCGGCGCTGGCTGGCCGAGGCGGCCACACCGGCCGGGCTGACCGCGGTGGCCGCCACGACCGTGCTCGGCACGGGCGTCTCGGCGCTGGGCCGGCAGTCCTTGGCCTGGGCGCTGGTGGCGCTGGCGGCCGTACTGTGGCCGGTGCTGATGACGGATGTCGTACGGCAGCTCGCCCGCCGCGTCCTGAGCCACCGGGCCCGCCGGTTGCCCGGAGCCGTGTTCCTGTGCTGCGTGGCCACCCAGGGGCTCGCGGTGCTGGGCGCGACCCTGGCGAAGGCCGAGAGCCTCTCCTGGCCCGCGCACACCGCGCTCGTGCTGTTCTGGCTCGGCCTGCTGCTCTACGTGGGCATGCTCATCCTGTTCGACTGGCGGCAGGTCACCGAGGGCGCCGGGGACCAGTGGGTGGCCGGCGGGGCGCTCGCCGTCTCGGCGCTCGCGGGGGCGCGGCTCATCGACGCGGACCACGCGCTGTACCTGTGGAACGCCGACGACCGGGGCGTCCTGCGCGGGATGACGATCGCGCTGCTCGTCCTCGCCCTCGTCTGGTACGCCGTCCTGCTCGCCGCCGAGGTGCTCCGGCCACGGCCGCGCTACGACGTACGGCGATGGGCGACCGTGTTCCCGCTGGGGATGACGGCGGTGGCGACGATGTCCGTCGCCACCGCCGCCGACGTCCCGGGGCTGAAGGGGCCCGGGGAGGTGCTGCTGTGGGTCGCGGTGGCGGCCTGGCTGGCGGTCGCCACGGCGGCCCTGATCACCGGGTTCGGCGGATCCGTCGGGGCTGTCAGGTCCACAGGACGGCGATGAAGATGTTCGCCACGGTCAGCAGGCCCACCAGGCCGAACAGCGGCTTCTCCACCTTCTCGTCGTCCCGCTTCACATAGACCAGGCCGAGGATCACCACCAGCAGCGCCAGCTTCACCCCGATCTTGATGTTGTTCAGGGGCTGGTCGTCGGCCTGGTTGAGGCCGACCAGGATCACCCCGGTGACCAGCATGGTCGCGGCGCCGTGCAGCATCGCGGGGACGAAACGGGCCGTGCCCTGGCCCATCGCCTTCATCTGGGTGAGGAAGCCGCCGAGGAGCGCGGCGATGCCGATGATGTGGAGGCCGACGAAAAGATGGATGAGTACGTCCATGAGGCCGGATGCTAATCAGCCCGGCTCCCGCGACCCGACACCGGCCCCCACCTCCCGGCACCGGCCCTCCCCCGGTGCCGGCACTCGCATATATGCGTCCATAGCATCCCGCCACGCCGGGCCGCCCCGGAATCGCGGCATCGATCATCGCGCCGCGCGAACCCGACGCCCCCGGCCCGGCCCGCCGTGCAGAAACTGTCAGCCGGTGGTCCGCTCATGCCTTTTCCGCACATCAGGTCACCGACCCGACACCGCCGGGCCTAGCGTCCTGCCCCAGGTGACCGGCTCCCCACCGCCGCCCGGCCAGGGGCGGCAGTCGGACACCACCGCCGAGAAGGTCCGGCGGCGTCCCGCTCCCCCTGTGCGGGCCGCCGCCGGACACGTCAGCGCCTCCCTCGGTCGTCCGTCCGCTCCCCCGACGGCCGAGGGGCCGCCTGACAGCCGTGGGTCCGTCCTGACGACGGTCGACGCCCCCGGCCGAGGCGGTCGTACGAAAGGACGTGCAGTCCCACGTGGCAGCGCACCGCAAGCCCCGACAGCGCTCGCTCGGCGGCCAGACGGCCCGTACGGCGTTCACCCTCGCCCTCGCGGGCGCGGCGACCGCCACGGCCTTCGACGGAACCGGCCAGGCCGAGCCCCAGCTGACCACCGCACAGGTCAAGGTCAAGGTGGACAGGCTGTACCAGGAGGCGGAGACGGCCACCGAGCAGTACAACGGCGCGCAGGAGAAGGCCACCGCCGCCGAACAGCGTCTGCGGACCCTGCGGGACGAGGCGGCCCGCAAGGAGGAGAAGCTGAACGAGGCACGGGAGGCCCTGGGCACGATCGCGGCGGCGCAGTACCGCAGCGGCGGCCTCGACCCCGCCGTGCAACTGGCGCTCTCCGACGACCCCGACCAGTACCTCGACGGCGCCGCCTTCGCCGAACGCGCCGGCGACCGCCAGTCCGCCGCCGTCACCCGCGTGGGCCGGCAGTTGCGCGAGATCGAGCAGCTGCGCGGCGCCGCCCGCCTCGAACTGTCCTCCCTCAAGGCCCGCAAGGCGGAGCTGAAGGAGCACAAGAAGACCGTCACCGACAAGCTCGACGCGGCCCGCGGTCTGCTCTCCCGGCTGACGGCGGCGGAACGGGCCCGGATCGCGGCCGACCTGGGCGGCGGCACCGGAACGGCCGACCGCGCCTCACGCGCTTCGTCCGGCGCCCGCGCCCCCCTCCGGGCGCCCGGCACGGCCACCGCCGCCGCACCCGACTCCCGCGCGGCGGCGGCCGTTTCCTTCGCCTACTCCAAGCTCGGCAGCCCCTACGTCTGGGGCGCCACCGGCCCCGACGCCTTCGACTGCTCGGGCCTGGTCCTCGCCGCCTACCGCTCCGCCGGGGTCTCCCTGCCCCGCACGACCTACGCCCAGATCGGCATCGGCCGACGCGTCCCCCGCTCCGAACTCCGCCCCGGCGACCTGGTGTTCTTCTACTCCGGCATCACCCACGTCGGCCTCTACATCGGCAACGGCAAGATGATCCACGCCCCGAACCCCTCGGCCCCGGTACGCATCGCCCCCATCGACGAGATGCCGTTCGCGGGCGCGACCCGGGTGGTGTGAGGCAGGTGGTGTGAGGTGGGTGGTGTGCGTCGGGGTTGGCGGGTGTCACACCAGCCGTCGTGCCGTCGCCCAGCGCGTCAGCTCATGGCGGTTGGACAGCTGGAGCTTGCGGAGCACCGCCGACACATGGGACTCGACCGTCTTCACCGAGATGAACAGCTGCTTGGCGATCTCCTTGTACGCATAGCCACGGGCGATGAGGCGCAGGACCTCACGCTCGCGCTGGGTGAGCCGGTCGAGGTCCTCGTCGACCGGAGGGGCGTCGGTGGAGGCGAAGGCGTCCAGGACGAACCCGGCGAGGCGCGGCGAGAAGACCGCGTCGCCCTCCTGCACCCGGAAGATCGAGTCGACCAGATCGGTACCGGTGATCGTCTTGGTGACATAGCCGCGGGCACCTCCGCGGATCACCCCGATCACGTCCTCCGCCGCGTCCGACACGGACAGGGCGAGGAAACGCACCGGCTGTTCGGCGTCGGCCATCAACGGGGCGCAGCGGCGCAGCACTTCGACGCCACCGCCGCCGGGGAGGTGGACGTCGAGCAGCACCACCTCGGGCCGGGTCGCGGTGATGACGGTGACCGCCTGGTCGACGTCCGCCGCCTCGCCGACGACCTCGACGCCCGTCTGCTCGGTCTGGCCGATCTCGGCCTGCACACCGGTGCGGAACATACGGTGGTCGTCGACCAGGACCACCCGCACGCGCCGCCCGCCCGTGCTCTCGCCGGGGGTCGGCGCCGGCTCGGGCGCGTCCCCCGCTGCCGCCGCCGCGTTCGTCTCGGTCGGGTCGCTCATGACGTCTTCTCCGCCCTCTCCATCTCCAGCTCGACCTCCGTGCCGCCGCCCGGCACCGCCCGCAGCCGGGCCGTGCCGCCGTTGCGCTCCATACGGCCGATGATCGATTCTCTAACGCCCATGCGGTCGGCGGGTATCGAGTCCAGGTCGAAGCCGGGGCCGCGGTCCCGGACGGACACGAAGACCGTCCTGCCCTCGACTTCGGCGTACACCTGCACGGCGCCGCCCTCGCCACCGTACTTGGCGGCGTTCACCATCGCCTCGCGCGCGGCCTGCATCTGTGCCCCGACCCGCTCGTCGAGCGGGCAGTCGCCGACGACCACGACCTCGATGGGGACGCCGTGCTTGTCCTCCACCTCGGCCGCGTTGCGCCGGACGGCCTCGGCGACCGTCGCCGGCTCGTCCTCCTCGTCCTTGCCGGTGCCCTCCGGTTTGTAGAGCCAGGTGCGCAGGTCGCGCTCCTGGGCGCGGGCGAGACGGCGCACCTCGCCCGCGTTCTCCGCGTTGCGCTGGATCAGGGTCAGGGTGTGCAGCACGGAGTCGTGGACATGGGCGGCGACCTCGGCCCGCTCCTGGGCCCGGATCCGCATCAGGCGCTCCTCGGAGAGGTCCTGGGTCATCCGGACCAGGTAGGGCCCGGCGAGGAGGGTGATCCCGACGAGGACGGCCAGCGCCGCCTGGAGGACCGAGCCGAGGTGGGCGGCCGAGCCCTGGAGGACGAAGATGCCGGAGACACCGGCGGTGACGAGGAGGACTCCGGCGCCGGCCCGCAGCAGGGTGAGCGTGCGGCGTCTGCGCCCCACCTCGACCCAGCGGGCCCGGCGGGCGTTGTCCGCCTGGCGCCAGACGAGGGCGACGCCCGCGCCGACCAGGACGGCGGGCAGGAGATAGGCCTTGGCGCCGCTGCCCAGGTTCACATTGCCGACGAAGACGAGGGCGACGACGACCATCAGGAGCAGGGCGACGATCTGGCCCCGGTCCGGTCTGCGCGGGACGAGTCTGCGGCGGCCGTCGGGCGCGGTCTCGGTGGAGACCAGGGACGGCGGCCTCTGGTCTCCGACGCCACCGACGCCGAGCGGTACGAAGAACCAGAAGGCCGCGTAGAGGAGGGCGCCGAGGCCGTCCGCCATGAACAGGCCGACGAAGACGAGCCGCACCCAGACGACGGGCAGCCCGAGATGCCCGGCGAGCCCCCGCGCCACGCCACCCAGCCAGCGTCCGTCGCTGCTGCGGTAGAGCTTGCGCGGCGGCCGCGGTTCGACGAGTGGTGCTGCTGCGGCTTCCGGCATGCCAACGATGGTCACACAGCGTGCGGGCCCGGGCATCAGGGTTCGCCCCCGAGACGCCCCTGATCTTCGGCCCGCGCGCAGGTCGAACGCCTCCCGGGCGTCGGCTCAGGGCCGATATCAGGGTCCGACCAGGGTCGTTCCGACTGCCGCCGGGGCCTCGGGCCCGCCACCATGGACCCATGGAAAATCACCAGCACGCCGCGGACGCCGTGCCCGACGAGGGCGCCGCGCCCGACGCGGCCTCCCCGTCCGCCGGTGCCCGAGGCGCCGCAGGTGAGAAGTCTCGCGCGCACGGGCAGGCGGGCACGCCCCCGCACGGAAACAGCGGAGACAGCGGAGACACCGCCGACAGCAGAGGCAGCGGAGACAGGGGAGCAGACCGTATGTCCGAGGGGCCGGGCCGGGGCGACGAGGGCCTCACCGCCGCGGAGGCCGCGGTCGGCGCGGCCACCGCCGCAGCGGCATCCGAGGCGGCGGCCCGACCGGATGCCGAGGGGGCCGGCGGTGTCGGGGGCACCGGGGGCGCCGGGCCCGTCGACGGGTCCGACAGGTTCCGGCGTGACCGGCAGTACAAGATGCTGGCCGGGGTGTGCTCGGGGCTGGGGCGGCATTACGACATGGATCCGGTGATCTTCCGGATCACGCTCGCGGTGCTCTCCGCGACGGGCGGCATCGGTCTCATCTTCTACGGGTTCGCGTGGCTGTTCGTCCCCTACTCCGACGACGAGCAGCACGAGGTGCGCAAGCTGCTGACCGGCCGGGTCGACGGCCAGGCCCTGGCGGCCGTGCTGTTCGCGCTGGTCGGCTGCGGGGTGTTCCTGTCGATGCTGAACAACGGCAGTGTGCTGACCTTCGCCGTGGTCCTCTCGCTCCTGCTCGCGGGCGCCGGGTACTGGTCGCGGCACCGGGGCTCCGCCGACCCCGATCCGCTCGCGGCGCAGGCCGTCGCCGACGCCCCGCCGGAGGCCCAGGCACCGCCGGTCCCGGCCGCCTACCCCTCCTGGTGGCGGGACCCCATCGTCAAGGACGGCACCCATGACGGCGGCACCGGCTATCTGTGGGGTCCCCTGGACTCCCGGGGGCGGGACATCGCGGCGGCCGTCAACGTCAGCCTCAGCGGCCACCTGGGCGCCCGGGAGCACATACGCGTCCCGCCCGGCCGCTCCCCCGCTCCGCGCGGCCCCCGCTGGACAGGCGGCTGGGTGTTCCTGCTGGCCCTGTTCGCGGGCGGGCTCGTCACCCGGCTCACCTGGGACGACCATCCGCTGGGCACCAGCCTGCAGGCCGGGCTGGCCGCCGCGCTCATCGTGCTCGGCGCGGGGATCGCGATCAGTTCGCTCCTGGGGCGCACCGGCGCGGGATCGGTGTTCCTGGCGCTGGTCACCGCCGGCCTGCTGGCGGGTTCGGCGGTCCTGCCCAAGGACGTGAGCACGCACTGGGTGGACCGGACCTGGCGGCCCGCGGCGGTGTCGGAGGTGCGAGGGACCTATGACCTCGGCACCGGTGACGCGACGCTGGACCTGTCCCGGCTGGACGTGGCCGAGGGGCAGACCGTGCGCACGCACGCGGAGGTGGGGGTGGGTCGGCTGCGGGTGGTCGTGCCGCCGGACGTGGCGGTGAAGCTGAGCATCGACGTGGGGCTGGGAGATGTCCGGCTGCCCGGCGAGAACAAGGAGGACGTGGACGTGGAGCCGGGCAAGCACAGGGCGGTGACGCTGCCGCCGGTGTCGGGCGGCAAGGAGACGGCCGGAACGCTCGACCTGAACCTCCAGGTCGGGGTAGGACAGGCGGTGGTGAGCCGTGCTGCGTCATGAGTTCCAGCCCGGCCGGCTGGTCGCGGGCGCGTTCTTCACCCTCGCGGGTGTCGTCTACGCAGGTGACGCGGGCGGGCTGTGGGAGACCCCCTGGTTCGCGGTCATTCCGCTCGTCCTGGTCGGCCTCTTCCTGGCCGGGGTGACGGGCGGGGTGGCCCGGTCCCTGCGCAGACGGCGCCGGACCGGCGGGGCCACAACACCCGCCGGGACCACGGGAGCGCGCCCCGGCGGCAGAGCGGGGTGAGGCGAGGTCAGTCCAGGCCGCCTGCTCGTTGCCGGCGCCGGTTGTGCCAGAGGGCGTCGAGCGAGAGGTAGGGGGCACCGGCGAGGACGAAGGGGAGCCAGGCCATCAGGTAGATGAGGTCGTTGCCGTAGTAGTACGGGTCGGAGGCCCAGCTCACCGTCAGCCAGAGGGAGAGGGAGATCAGCGCGCCGCCGAGAGCGGCGAGCCGGGTCAGGAGGCCGATCAGGGCGCCGATGCCGACGGCGAGCTCGCCGAGGGCGATGGCGTAACCGAAGCCGACCGGGTTCTTCAGGGCCAGGTCGACCAGGGCGGGGATGGCCGAGGAGTCACGGACGGCACGCATGGTGTCGCCGATCGAGCCCGCGCCGCCGTCCTTCATGAAGGCGCTGTCGGTGAGTTTGTCGATACCGGCGTAGATGAAGGTGACGCCCAGGAAGATCCGTAGAGGAAGGAGGGCGTAGTAGGTGGCGGTGTCCCGCCAGCCCCGGCCGCCGCCCTGGAGGTAGGGAGGATAGGTGTCCGTCCGCATGCCGTGAGTCATCGCCCGTAGCCGCCTCTCGCCCTGAGTGGTGGGACCCCTCAACAGACCATACGTACGAAATGGGGGGTGCGCTCAATTGTTGGCAGAGCCCGTGGGTCCCCCTGGTTTCACTCCGCCCGGGCGTTCACACGGCTACTCGGTGACGTCGATCGTGTAGCGGTTCGTCTCCACGCCCGCCGCGGTGACGACCTGGACCTCCAGCCGGCCGGGTTCGACGTCGACGGGTACGGGGACGGTGAGGACGGCGTCGGTGGGGTTGCTGAAGCCGCCCGCGACGGGGACGAGGGGGACATGGACATGGACCGGGCCGATGCGGACGACCATCCGGGAGAGACGGTCGGCGGTCTGGGCGCCGGGCGGGACGAAGCCGGCGCCGCGGATCTCGATGTCGTCACCGGTGCGGATGGGGGCGTCGAGGTCGCCGGCCTCGCGGGAGCGGACGACGGAGAGGATGACCGGGCGGCCGCCCTCGGCGTACTTGCCGGCGAGGTAGGTCGCGGCGGAGACCAGGACCACGACCGCGAGGCCCCAGGGCAGGTCGGGGAGCTGGTCGGGGCGGCGGGCGAGGCGGACCGCGGCGAAGGCCAGGGCGACGGCGCTGATGACGACGTACTGGATGTCGGCGAAGGTGCCGCGGCCGGAGTCGTCGGTGAGGAGGTCGGCGGCCCGGGGCCGGTGGGCGGGGACCTTCTGGAGCCGCTGGCCGAGGACGCGTAGGCCCACCACCCGGCGGACGAGGACCGCGATGCCGCAGACCACGGCGAGGACGGTCACGACACCGGCGCCCCGGGCGAGGTCGAGGCCGGAGATGAGGGCGTCGCGTTCGGTGTGGCCGGAGGCGGCGGCCAGGCGGCCGACGAGGACGAGGACGGCGTAGGAGAGGAGGAGGACCCAGGCGGCGGCGACCGCGCGGGAGGTGGAGAGGCGGTTGTCCTCGCCGATGACGGGGGCGAGGACGCCGCCGCGGGCCCGGTGGAACCAGGAGGCGGTGGTGAGGGCGCCGGCCACGAGGAGGGCGGCGAGGAGTCCGGCGGTGCGGGCCGAGGTCCAGCCCGCGCCGATGGCGGTGAGTGCCTGGACGAGGAGGAGGAGCACGACCGCCGCCCAGACGGTGACGGCGGTGCGCAGCCAGAGGCGGGACAGCCAGGCCCCGCCCTCGGCGCGGCCGCGTTCGGCGACGAGCTCCGCCGACTGGGTGAGTTCCTCGGAGACCCATTGGCGGGAGGCCGAGGCGGAGTGGGCGACGGCGGCGGGCAGGCCCTCGCCGGCGGCGAACTCGTCGCGTTGGAGCAGGAACGCGGCGACCGCGCGCCGGTGTCCCTCGCGGGCGCCGTGCGGGCAGTCCCCGCAGGTGCAGCCGCCGTCGTGGGAGCCCGCGCCCGTGCCCGGGTGCGCGCCCTGTCTCGCCTCCTGTACCGCCACGTCCGACGCCCGCCTTCCCCGTGACCCGAACGAGCGGCGGCCTGTGAGGGACCCGTTGTGGATCCCGGCCGCCGCACTGCTGACAACTCCCCCGCGATGACAGCGAATTGTGCCCTACCGCACACGGTCCGGCTTCGGCAGGTCTGGTCAGAGCGGGTGAAGAAGGGAGGGGTCGTGTTGACCCGGCTGCGAGAATTGTCCGTATGGCCGAGATCATCCAGCGTGACGGGAGCTGGGCCTTCGACGGTACGGCGGTGCGGATCACGCCGGGGCTGCACCGTTCCGTGCCGCTGTTCCGGCAGACGTACGGGGAGATCGTCGTGCCGCTGGAGGCGGTCGCCGGGGTCGGCTACGAGCCGGAGCGGCGGCGGGGGCGGCTGCGGATGTGGCTCAGAGAGGGGGCCGATCCGCTGTTGCAGGCGACGGGTGGGCGGCTGCCGGAGGGGGCGGATCCGTACCGGCTGCTGGTGGACGCGGACCGTTCCGGGCTGGCGGAGTACCTCGTGGCGGAGATCCGGCACGCGCTGCTGCTGGACCGGGTGCCCCAGGGGCCCGCCCCGGTCTATCTGCTGCCGGGGCCGCCGGTGCCGGTGTCGGTGCGCTCGTCGGACGGCACCGTGTCGTTCGACGGGACGCGGGTGCGGATCGACTGGGCGGACACCTCGGACCGGGTGAAGCGGGCGACGGGGCCGCGGATCATCGCGGTGGGGGATCTGGTGCGGGTGGAGTGGCTGCCCAATTCGGGTCGCGAGGACGGCTTTCTGCGCTTCGTGACGCGGGAGACGGTGGGTGCGAAGCCGCCGGCCGAGAAGGATCCGTACGCGCTGGATCTGTGGGGCGGGGTACAGCGGGATCTGCTCACCGCGCTGGTGGCGACGGCGGTGACGGCGCGGATGCCGCACCCCTCGGCATGGGCGGACGCCGGGGGCGCGGGCCGGCCGCAGCGGTGGGCGGCGGCCGTTCCCGCCCGGGCCGACCCGTCCGACGTCCTGCTGCGCCGGCTGCGGGAGCTGGGTGAGCTGCACCGGGACGGGGTGCTGACGGACGAGGAGTTCGCGCGGACGAAGAGCGTGATGCTGCGCGGTTTCCAGGAGGGACCTAGCTCAGCAGGTCCGGTTCGCTGCGGCTGATGTCCTGCCAGAGGGGCTGGTAGTTGATCCAGGCCACGAGGTCGCCGCCGAGTTGTTCGCGGGTGGCGACGGCGGCCCGGTGGTCGATCAGCAGGGGGCGGCCGGCGGCGCGGGCGGTGAGCTGGACCTGGCTGGAGCGTTCCATGGACAGGAACCACCAGGCGGCGGCGTCGACCGAGTCACCGACGGTGAGCAGGCCGTGGTTGCGCAGGACGAGGGCCTTGCGGGAGCCGAGGGCGCTCGCGATGCGCCGGCCCTCCTCGGCGTCGACGGCGACCCCGGTGTAGGCGTCGTAGAGGGCGTGGTCCTCGTAGAAGGCGCAGCTCTCCTGGGTGAGGGGGTCGAGGAGTTCGCCGAGGGCGGCGAGGGCGCGGCCGTACACCGAGTGGCAGTGGGCGACGGCGACGACGTCCGGGCGGGCGGCGTGGACCTGGACGTGGACGGTGAAGGCGGCCTGGTTGACGTGGTAGCCGCCCTCGACGACCTGGCCGTCGGAGTTGGCCAGAACCAGGTCACTGACGGTGACGTGCCTGAACGGCATGCCGAACGGATTGACCCAGAAACAGTCGCTGTACTCGGGGTCGCGGGCGGTGATGTGGCCGGACACGCCGTCCTCGAAGCCGAGGCGGCCGAAGATGCGTACGGCGCCCGCCAGTCGTTCCTTGCGGTGCCGGCGCTCGTCCTCGACCGAGTCGTGCATCGGCGGCATCGCGAAGTTCAGCCGGTCGGTGGGCAGCGGGGCAGGCGGCGTGGGCCCGTGCATCGGTCCTCCAGCACTGGGTGGGTGTACGGGCGGAAGTTACCCTCGGTCAGCGCAGGAGAACAGGCTTGTTATGCAAAGATGACGTGCGTCCGGGGAACACGACAGAAATACGACAGAAGTTGTCCGGTATCGCGTTCACACTCCGGGTATGACAGCGAACGACACGGCGGCGAACTGGGCCGCGTTCACGGCGGCCGAACCCGATCTCGCGCGGACCGTCGAGGAGCGGTTCGGCGCGTTCACCCACCATGTTCTGGCCACTCTGCGCAAGGACGGCTCTCCGCGGACCACAGGGCTGGAGGTCCGCTTCCTCGGCGGTGAGCTGTGGCTCGGGATGATGCCGGATTCGGTCAAGGCGCTCGATCTGCGGCGCGATCCGCGTTTCGCGCTCCAGGCCAACCCGGGCGAGGGCACGGGGATGGGCGGCGGGGACGTACGGATCGCCGGGCGGGCGGTGGAGGTCGAGGATCCTGCGGTGAAGGGGGCGTACAGCGAAGAGGTGGAACCGCCGGAGCCGTTCCACCTCTTCCGCACCGAGCTGACGGAGGTCGTCAGGACCTACGTCGAGGACGAGACGTATCTCGTCGTGCAGGTCTGGCAGCCCGGTGCGGGGCTGCGCGTCGTCAGGCGCAGGTGATCCCGGGGAGATCTACTCCCACTCGATGGTGCCCGGGGGCTTGGAGGTGACGTCGAGGACGACGCGGTTGACGTCACGGACCTCGTTGGTGATCCGGGTGGAGATCTTCGCGAGGACGTCGTACGGCAGCCGCGACCAGTCGGCGGTCATGGCGTCCTCGGAGGAGACGGGGCGCAGCACGATCGGGTGGCCGTAGGTGCGGCCGTCGCCCTGGACGCCGACGCTGCGGACGTCCGCGAGCAGGACCACCGGGCACTGCCAGATCTCGCGGTCGAGACCGGCGGCGGTGAGCTCCTCGCGGGCGATCGCGTCGGCCTCGCGGAGGAGGTCGAGACGCTCCTTCGTCACCTCGCCGACGATCCGGATGCCGAGGCCCGGGCCGGGGAACGGCTGGCGCTGGACGATCTCCTCCGGCAGGCCGAGCTCCTGGCCGACCATGCGGACCTCGTCCTTGAAGAGCTTGCGGAGCGGCTCGATGAGCTGGAACTCCAGGTCTTCGGGGAGCCCGCCGACGTTGTGGTGGGACTTGATGTTCGCGGTGCCGGTGCCGCCGCCGGACTCGACGACGTCCGGGTAGAGCGTGCCCTGGACCAGGAACTCCACCGCCGGGCCCGCGTCCGCGATGATCTCGGCCTGGGCCTGCTCGAAGACGCGGATGAACTCGCGGCCGATGGTCTTGCGCTTCTCCTCGGGGTCGGAGACGCCCTTGAGCGCGGTGAGGAAGCGCTCCTCGGCGTCGACGACGACCAGCTTCACGCCGGTCGCGGCCACGAAGTCCTTCTCGACCTGCTCGGTCTCGCCCTTGCGCATCAGGCCGTGGTCGACGTAGACGCAGGTCAGCTGGTCGCCGATGGCGCGGCCGACGAGGGCCGCGGCCACCGCGGAGTCGACGCCGCCGGACAGACCGCAGATGGCGCGCTTGTCGCCGACCAGCTCGCGGATCGCGGCGACCTGCTCCTCGATCACGTTCCCGGTGGTCCAGGTGGGCTTCAGGCCCGCGCCGCGGTAGAGGAAGTGCTCCAGGACCTGCTGGCCGTGCGTGGAGTGCATGACCTCGGGGTGGTACTGGACGCCGTAGAGCTTCTTCTCGTCGTTCTCGAAGGCGGCGACCGGGACGACGTCCGTGGACGCGGTGACGGTGAAGCCCTCGGGGGCGGCGGAGCAGGCGTCGCCGTGCGACATCCAGACGTGCTGCTCGGCCGGGGTGCCCTCGAAGAGGGTGGAGGACGTCCGGGAGACGTGCAGATCCGTACGGCCGTACTCGCGGGAGCCGGTGTTGTCCACGGTGCCGCCGAGGACCTGGGCCATCAGCTGGAAGCCGTAGCACATGCCGAAGACGGGGACGCCGGCCTCGAACAGCTCGCGGCCGAGGCGGGGGGCGCCCTCCTCGTACACGGACGAGGGGCCGCCGGAGAGGATGATCGCCGCCGGGTTCTTGGCGAGCATCTCCTCGACCGGCATGGTGCTCGGCACGATCTCGCTGTAGACCCGGGCCTCGCGGACTCGGCGGGCGATGAGCTGGGCGTACTGCGCGCCGAAGTCGACGACCAGGACGGTGTCGGGGGCGGTGGCAGCGGGAGTCGCTGTTGACACGGGGGCCTTCCGGCGGTGGGGCGGGGGTCTGTGTGTACGCCGATTCTACCGAGGTGGCCGTCGGAACGGTCCCGTCCCCGGGGGCTCGGCCCCCGGACCCCCGGCCATTGCCCACCCACCACCCGACTCGCTTGGAAAAAAGGGGGCGGGCCAGGTGGGTGGGTGGGCAGGTGGGCGGCTTGGTGGGCAGGTGGTGGAGGGCGGGGGTGGGCAGGGCGGGGAAGGCAGGGGCAGCGAGACCAAGGCTGGGGAGGCCAATGGCGGGGAAGACCAAGGCCGGGGAAGGCAGGGCCGGGGAAGGCAGGGGCAGCGAAGGTGTATGTCGGGGAAGTGGGGGATCGGGGAAGTGAGGGGATCGGGGAAGTGAGGGATCGGGGAGGGGATGGCGGGGTATGGCATACTCCCCCCATGCGCAAGCTTTCGACCTTCCTCTTTACCTATGGCAACCGGCCCACCGGCTGCCATGGTCGTGCTGCTTGAGCCACTGACAAGCGACTTCCCAGGCGCCCCGGGCCGACAAGGCCCGGGGCGCCTGGCGTTTTCCGGGGTTGTCGGGCCGGGGCCTCATCCCGAGACGACACCAGGAGTCACCATGACCGCCCTCGACGTGACCGGCGCCCGTACCTCCGAGGCCGCCGATGTGATCACCGGTGCGCGGGAGCGCATCGACGCCCTCGACGACCGGATCATCGGCCTGATCCAGGAACGGGCGGCCGTGTCCGCCGTCATCCAGGAGGCCCGCATCACCTCCGGCGGCCGGCGCGTGAACCTCTCGCGCGAGATGGAGGTCCTCGGCCGCTACAGGGAGGCGCTGGGCAAGCCCGGCACCGCCCTCGCGATGACGCTGCTGGAGCTGTGCCGGGGTCGCATCTGAGGTCGTATCTGAGTTCGGGCGCCCTCTCACCCGTACGGCGCGTGACCGCCGTCGGCCCCGTTTCGTTGGTCCCGGTGTCCGTTCCAGCCAGGTGCGGGCCCGGAAGTACCACGCGTGGCTCACTGGAGCGATGAGACGGACGGATCGTGCCGTGCGTCGTGGGACCTCGCTCCAGGTAAGTGACCGGACGGCAGGGGACAGCAGCCCGGTCACCCAAGAGAACGGTCGGCCTCGGGGACGCCCGGGGCCGATCGGCGGACAGGGCAAAAATGCACAAGAGCCGGGTCGAACGGTTGCGGGCGCCGCGTTCATCCAGCACGATGCAGAAAAAGCCCCGCACCGCTCCAAGTCCCGTCCCGGACGACCTTCTTGCGCGTTTTGTCCCGGATGACTTCCAGAGGTCCAGACCAATAGTGCGGCGCAACCCCCCGGCGCCGCCTCCCAGGCACCGGCGCTGCCCTGACGCCGGTGCTGACGAAAGAAGGGCCCCGCGGATCCGCCCCGCGGGGCCCTTCGTCGTACCCCCTCGCGCATGTAAATGTGATGCAGATCACATAAAGATCTTGTGAGATGAGCACAACTGTTCACAGGACTCTCGGGTCACACCAAGCGAAACAAGGGTCACGCCTGCGCCCCACATTCGCAGAAGGCCTCTCCCCACCGCCGATCTCCCGAGGTCTTCATGAAGCTTCGCCGGACTCTCCTCACCGCCGCCGCGACGGCCGCGATGGTGCCGCTCGCCCTGCTCTCCGCACCGGGAGCGTTCGCCGAGGAGTCCGGCTCGCCGTCCGCGAGCGCCTCCGAGTCCGAGACCGCCGCCGCGCCGGACTCGGACGCCTCGGACACGTCGAGCCCGTCCGGCTCCGCGTCCGACACCACCTCGCCCTCGGCGTCCGAGTCGCAGACCACCGGCAGCAGCTCCGGCTCCCCGTCCGGATCCGCCTCGCAGTCCTCCTCTTCCTCCTCTTCCTCTTCGGGCGCCTCCGCCTCCACCGGCGCGTCCGCGAGCGGGAAGCCGTTCGACCCGTTCACGGACTGCAAGGCCTTCGAGCTGGACGAGAACCTCACCGCGCAGATCAAGGGCCTGCCGAACAAGATCGTGGCCGGTTCCGGCTGGCACGGCTTCACCTTCAAGGTCCAGAACGACTCCGACCAGGACCTGACGAACGTCTACATCGACGCGTTCCTCGAGTACGGCGACGACAACGACGCCTGGCTGTCCGAGGGCCTCGCCGTCATCCAGGTCAAGGAGGACGGGAAGTGGACCGACGGCTTCCAGGACTCCTACGAGGACGAGAACGGCAAGCAGGTCAACGTCACCGGCTCCTTCGTCGGTCTGCTCGACACCCTGGAGAAGCACAGCTCCAGCACGCTCGACCTGCGGGTGAAGGTCAAGGCCTCGGCCCCGGCCGGCTCGTCGTTCGCGCTGAGCGAGGCGATCTACGCGGGCAAGGACGCCACGTGCCACGGCAACGGCGACTTCTACGACGTGAAGATCCTCGCCGCCGGCAGCGACGCGGGTGACGTCGACGACGCCGAGCCGAACGGCGAGAAGCCCGACACCGACGACGGCACCCGGGCCCAGGGCGGCGCCAAGCCGATCAGCGGCAGCCTCGCCTCCACCGGCTCCGACTCCTCGCTCCCCGTCATCGGCCTCGTCGGCGGTGTCGCCGTCCTCGCCGGTGCGGGAGCGGTCGTCGCGGTCCGGCGCCGCAGGACCACCGGCGCGCACGCGTAAGGCGCCGCCCGGTACAGCGAGAGGGACCTGCGCTCGGAGGGGGGTGCAGGTCCCTTTCGCTTGCCCGCCTACGGCTGCTGCTTCTTCGGCGGCACCGTCGGCATCCCCAGGAACGGCAGGCGCAGCGCGCCGAACGCCTCCGCCGGGACCGCCGGGGCCAGCGGCTCCACCGGCTTCAGACGCTCGTACGCCGTCCCCTGCGCCGGACGCGGGTCCGTCTCGCCCTTGTTCGGCCAGTACGACATGGCCCGCTCGGCCTGGGCGGTGATCGTGAGGGAGGGGTTGACGCCCAGGTTCGCCGAGACCGCGGCGCCGTCCACGACCGAGATGCCGGGGTGGCCGTAGAGGCGGTGGTACGGGTCGATGACCCCGGTCTCCCGGGAGTCGCCGATCGGGCAGCCGCCGAGGAAGTGGGCGGTGAGCGGGGTGCCCATCAGTTCGCCCACGTTGGAGCCGGCGAAGCCGTTGATGTCGGCGGCGATCACGGCGGCGGCCTCGGAGGCGGCCCTGATCTGCTTGGGGTTGGGGGCACCGTGGCCCTGGCGGGCCGTCAGCAGCCCCTTGCCGACGCCCGTCTGCTTCAGGTACGTCGTCAGCGAGTTGTCCAGCGACTGCATCACCAGGCCGATGATGGTCCGCTCCGACCAGCGCCGGTTGGACAGCGAGCGCAGGACGAGCAGGGGGTGGCGGGCGGCGTTGGCGAACCAGCCGGCCACCCGCGACGAGCCCTCCGCGTACGGGACCTGGAGGATGGACAGGCTGCCCATGGAGTTGGAGCCCTTGCCGTAGCGGACCGGCTCGATGTGGGTGTTCTCGTCCGGGTGGATCGAGGAGGTGATGGCGACGCCGCGGGTGAAGTCGGCCCTCGGCGCGCCGGTCGCCCGGCGGTAACGGCGGTCGTCGGTCTGGGCGCCGACCAGCGCCTCGGAGTTGGTGCGGGTGAGCTCGCCGAGCCGGTCGGACAGGTACGGCAGCTGTCCGTTCGCCTTCATGCGGTGCAGCAGGGTCTGGGTGCCGTAGGTGCCGGCCGCGAGGACGACCCGGCGGGCCGTGAAGGTGCCGCCCTTGGACCGGCGGCGGTCGTCGGTCGGGAGGGTCGCCACCGCGTACCCGCCCCGGGAGTCGTCCGTGACCGACACGACCGTGGTCATGGGGTGGACGACCGCGCCCGCCTTCTCCGCGAGGTACAGGTAGTTCTCGTTCAGGGTGTTCTTCGCGCCGTGCCGGCAGCCGGTCATGCACTCGCCGCACTCGGTGCAGGCGTTGCGGTCGGGCCCCGCGCCGCCGAAGTAGGGGTCCGCGACCCGCTCGCCCGGTTTCGCCTTCGCGGCGCCGTCCGCGTCCTCGCCGTCACCGAAGAAGACGCCCACCGGTGCGAGGTGGAAGGTGTCGCCGACGCCCATCCGCTCGGCGGCCGCCTTCAGGTGGACGTCGGAGGGTGTCGTCGTCGGGTTGAGCCGTACGCCGAGCATGCGGCGCGCCTGGTCGTAGTACGGGCTCAGCTCCTCCTGCCAGTCGGTGATGTCCCGCCACTGGGGGTCGTCGAAGAAGGGCTTCGGCGGGACGTAGAGGGTGTTGGCGTAGTTCAGGGAACCGCCGCCGACGCCCGCGCCCGCGAGGACCATGACGTTGCCGAGGAGGTGGATGCGCTGGATGCCGTAGAGGCCGAGCCTGGGGGCCCACAGGTAGTTCTTGAGGTCCCAGGAGTTCTTGGGGAGGGCTTCGCGGGTGAAGCGGCGGCCGGCCTCCAGGACGCCGACCTTGTATCCCTTCTCCGTGAGGCGCAGGGCGGTCACGGAACCGCCGAAGCCGGAGCCCACGACGAGGACGTCGTAGTCGTAGGTGTCCTGGGGCACGATTGCTCCTCTTCGCGTGTCCGTGCGGGTAGTACGTGGTTGCTCGCGCTCACGCGGCGGAGCCGCATATCGATCCAGCCCCGCGCCCCTGAAAACCTCAGCGCAACCGGAGTGCCTTCATCACCCGCAGGCTCGTGCTCATGAAGGCCGCGTACTTCTCGTCGTCCATCCCCAGCGCCGGCGCCATGGGCAGCAGCCGCTGCTGGGCGACCGTCTGGGCCTCCGTGTACTTGAGGATGCCCTCCGAGCCGTGGCGGCGGCCGAGGCCGGAGTCCTTCATGCCGCCCATCGGGGACTGGACGCTGCCGTAGGCGGGCGCGTAGCCCTCGTTGACGTTCACCGTGCCGGTGCGCAGACGGGCGGCGACCTCGGCGCCACGGCGGGCGTTCCTGGTCCAGACGGAGGAGTTCAGACCGTACGGCGTGGAGTTGGCGAGGGCGACCGCCTCGTCGTCGGTCGTGAAGCGGTAGATCGAGACGACCGGGCCGAAGGTCTCCTCGCCGCACACCGCCATGGGCTCGGTGACGCCGTCGAGGATGGTCGGCTCGTAGAAGTAGGGGCCGATGTCCGGGCGGGCCACGCCGCCGGCGACCACCTTGGCGCCCTTGGCCACGGCCTCCTCGACATGCCGGGACACGGTCTGAAGCTGGCGTTCGCCGACCAGGGAGCCCATGTCGGCGCCGTAGGCGAGGGAGTTGCCGAGGCGCATGCCCTTGGTGCGGGTGGCGAAGCGCTCCAGGAAGGCGTCCGCGACCGACTCGTGGACGTAGAGCCGCTCGATGGAGATGCAGAGCTGGCCGGCGGAGGAGAAGCAGGCGCGGACGGCGCCCGCGGCGGCCTTCTCGATGTCGGCGTCGTCGAGGACCAGCATGGCGTTCTTGCCGCCGAGTTCGAGGGACACGCCGACCAGCCGGGCGGCGGCACCCTGGGCGACCTCGCGGCCGGTGCGGGTGGAGCCGGTGAAGGAGACGTAGTCGGCGTGCCGGACGACCTCGGGGCCGACGACCGGGCCCTCGCCGAGCACGACCTGGAAGACGTCGGCGGGCAGACCGGCCTCGATGAGGAGGTCGCGGGCCCACAGGGCCGTCAGGCAGGTCTCCGTGTCCGGCTTCATGACGACCGCGTTGCCCGCGACGAAGGCGGGGAGCGCGTCGCCGACGGACAGCTCCAGGGGGTAGTTCCAGGGGGCGATCTGGCCGACGACCCCGCGCGGGTGGCGCAGTTCGGTGACCTTGGTGAGGGTCGGCATGGCGCCGGCGTGCCGCTTGGGCCGCAGATACGCGGCGGCCCGGCGGCCGTAGTGGCGGGCGGCGACCGCGACGGCCTGGACCTCCTCGTGGGCGTGCAGACGGGCCTTGCCGGTCTCCAGCTGGATGAGGTCGAGGACCTCGGCCTGGCGGGCCAGGACCAGGTCGTGGAAGCGGAGCAGGACGGCGGCGCGCTCCCGTACGGGGGTCCGCGCCCACACGGCCTGAGCGGCGCGGGCCGCCTCGTAGGCCTTCAGGACGTCCTCGGGGGTGGACTCGGGCAGGTCGGCGAGCTTCTCGCCGGTGAACGGCGTGTGGTTCGCGGTGCGGCCGGAGCCGACGACGCCCTTGGTCAGCTGGGCGACGAGCTGGGGGGTGACCACGTCGGCGGCGGTGCGGACCCCCGCGGGGGTGGGGGCGAGGGGGTTGGTCCCTGCCGGGGCCGTGCCTGCCGTGGTCGTACCTGCCGTGCCGGTCGTACCTGCCGTGGTCGTCGTACCGGTGCTGTCCGGGGCCTGCGAGTCCGTCATGACGCGCAGGGTATGCCGCGGGGAGGACTTTGGGTACCCGCCGGTAACGGGGATTCACCGACCGTCCACATGCCGCCAGTGTCCACTGGCAACGAAGCCGCTGATCAGGGCGCCGATCGGGACATGAGGAGGTTCAGCGGTTCAGCGGCTCTCCAGCTCCAGGGGGGCGCGGGACGCCGCGACCACGGCCTCCAGCTCCGCCGCGGCCTCTGCCGCCTCCGGTCGGCCGTCCGGGTCCGGGCCGAGCAGGCGCCGGACGAGGGGGTCCAGCGGGCCGGTGTCCGCCACGGCGGTGCGGAGCAGGGCGCCGAGCGACCACAGGTCGGAGGCGGGTCCGGCGTCGCGGCCCGCTCTGCGCTCGGGAGCGGCGAAGTCCGCGGAACCGGCGAGGGTGTCGCCGGGCGGCTCCGGGAGGGGGGCCAGGCCGAAGCCCGTGAGGACGACCCGCCCGTCCGGGCCGAGCAGGACGTTCACCGGCCGCACCTCACGGTGGACGATCCCGACGGCGTGCGCGGCGCGCAGGGCGCCGAGGACGGCGAGACCGATCCGGGCGGCCTCGGCGGGGTCGAGGGGGCCACGGGCGAGCCTCTCGTGCAGGGACTCGCCGCGGATCAGCTCCATGACGATCCAGGGCGGTCCGTCGCCGGCCGCCTCGGGCGCGCCGTCCTCCTCCACCACGTCGAGGATGGCGACGGCGGAGGGGTGGTCGACGAGGGCGGCGGCGCGGGCCTCGTGGTGGAGGCGGTGGGCGGCCCTGCGGCGGTCCTCGTCCGGGCCGCCGGGCAGCCGGGGCTGCTTGACGGCGACCTCTCGGTCCAGGAGGGCGTCGTGGGCCCGCCAGACGGTGCCCGTGGCGCCGGAGCCGATCCGTTCGAGCAGTCGGTAACGCCCGCCCGCGACAAGGTCGTTGACGCCTATGGGGGCGCCGTCGTCACTCATGCCCCATGACTACCACGAGCACCCGCGTCCACGGCCGCCGACTACGGCAGCCTACGGCTGTCTACGGCTGTCTACGGCTTGTCGAGGTCCAGGTTGGCGATCGCCGTCCGCGCCACCTCCCGGCCCCGCGCGGTGAAGTCGCCCTTGCCCGGGTAGCCGATCAGGAGCTTGTACATGTCGCCGGCGGCGGACCGGTAGTAGAAGATCCGCAGCTCGCGCGGGCGCGGGTCCTGACTGTCGTCGGTGATGTAGACCACGGTGTTCCCGGCGGCGGGCCGGCCGTCCCGGTACCGCGCGTTGCCGTCGGTCTTCGTGCGCGGCTTCTTCGGCATGTCGAGCTCGTAGCTGCCGGACTCCTTGAAGTCCCCGTCGTCGGCGTACATCTCGGCCGCCGCCGAGGCCTTGATGTTCCTGCCCGTGTCCTCCGCCTTGCGCACCACCTCCAGCACGACGGAGACCGCGCCGCTCGGGTCGGTGTACGCGACCCAGTGCTCGTCGTCCCTGCGGTCCTTGTCCGGCTCGCTGCGCACATAGGTGCCGGGCACGGCGAGGGTGGCGGTGACGTCCTTCTCGTGGTGCCGGGACCAGCCGTCCGGCAGCGGTCCGGCGAACGGGTCGGCGATCAGCACGTACGCCGTCGCGGCCGCCGCCAGGACCAGGGCCGCGAGCGCGGTCCACGCCGTACGGCCCGGGCGGCGCCGGCGTACGGGAGCCTCGGTCGGCGTCGGGGCGGGCGCGTCGGCCGCGAGGACCGACACAGGGAGCGGCGCGGGCGGGTTCGCGGCCGCCTCCAGCAGGGCCCGGACCTGTGCGGCGCCGGGGCGGCGGGCCGGGTCCTTGTCGAGCAGCCCGTTGACGGCGTCGGCGAGCGGGCCCCGCGCGGCGGCGGGCGGGGCGGGCTCGGCGTGCAGGACGGACTGGAGGGTGGCGGCCGTGTTGCTGCGGCGGAAGGGCGACACGCCCTCCGTGGCCGCGTACAGCACCACGCCGAGCGACCACAGGTCGCAGGCCGGTCCCGGGCGCCGGCCGAGCACCCGCTCCGGCGCGATGTACTCGGGCGAGCCGACGAAGCCGCCGGTGTCGGTCAGACTGGTCTCGCCCTCGATCTGCGCGATGCCGAAGTCGGTGAGGACGATCCGGTCGTGGCGGCCGAGGAGGATGTTGTCCGGTTTCACGTCCCGGTGCAGGATGCCCGCCGCGTGCGCGGCCTCCAGCGCGGCCAGCACCTCCAGGCCGATCCGGGCGGCCTCGCGGGCGCTGAGCGTGCCCTCCTGGAGGACGCTGCCGAGGGAGCGGCCGTGGACCAGCTCCATCACGATCCAGGGCTGTCCGTCGACGACGGCGACATCGTGCACGTTGACCACGGCGGGGTGGTCGAGCCGGGCCGCCGCCCGTGCCTCGCGGCGCATCCGTTCGAAGGCGTTGGCCCGTTCCCGTTCGGGAAGATGGTCCGGTACGCGGGGCTCCTTGACGGCGACCTCGCGGTCCACGGTCTCGTCCTTGGCCCGCCACACCGTGCCCATGCCGCCGATGCCGAGCCGCGACAGCAGCCGGTACCGGCCGGCTATGAGCCGCCCGGCGCCGGGCTCGCCCTGCTGTGGAGGGATCGGCGAGGGGGCGGCGGGCGGGAGCGGGGCGGGCGGGAGCGGGGCGGGCGGGAGCGGGGCGGGCGGGAGCGGGGCGGGCGGTTGCAGAACAAAACTCGTCGTCTCGTCGGGCTCGTGGCCGACACCCCCGTGGTGACTCATGGGTCCATCCCTATCGCGCCAGGCGGGCCGGTTTCCACCGGAGAACGGCAACTACCGTGTCACGAACGTGTCGACCGCGACGTCGAAGTACTCCCGGGCCTCCCGCACCTTCCCGACGGGCGCCGACACCCACACGTCGTACAGCCGCCCGCCCTCCTCCCAGCACAGGTCGTAGGTGTGCCGGGGGCCCTCCGCCGCGCTGAAGCCGTCCCAGGTGAACTCCCAGAGGGCGGCGGGGTCTTTGCCGTGGGTGGTCTCGGTGACCGTGCCGTCGTGGTAACCGGGGTTGGTGTCGGGGCCCTTGGCGGCCGCACGCCGCATCACGCCGAGCGGGCCGCCCGACTCCGGGGCGGAGACCTTGATGCCGAGCCGGAACGTCTCTCCGGGGGACATGTAGAAGACCCGCTCGCCCTGCGGCACGCGCGTGAAGTCCTCCGGCACGGCGAGGGCGAACCCTGCCGGGTCGTCGGCGACGCGGTAGCCGGAGGGGGCGCTGGGGCGCTCGTCGGAGGCGGGGCTCGCGCCGCCGGAGGCCGAGGCGGACGGGGTGGCCGTCGGGGTGCCGGGGCTCGCCGAGCCTCCGGCGGTCGGACCCGCGCCCGGGCGCGTCGTCTCCCGGGTCGCCGAACCGGCGGGAGCCGTGGCACCCGTATGTCCCGTAGGACGGGCGGAACTCGTGGGGCTCACGGGTGACGAACCGCCGCCGTCACGGTTCACCAGCAGCGCCGCCGCCGACACGCCCGCGCCCGCCATCGCGGCGACCAGCAGCGCGGCGATCAGCACCCCCCGCGAGGAACGCTCCTGGGCGGGCAGCGGCTCCGAGCCCAGCCGGGTCTGCTCGGCCCCCGGCCGGGTCCGCTCCGGCTGCCGGGACTGCGGCCGGGACTGCTCCGCCCCCGGCTCCTCCGGCTGCCGGTGCTGGTCCGCCCGCGCGGACGGCCGCCGGAACCTCCCGGTCACCCGGGAGCGGGCCGGCAGGTCCTCCTGGGTGGGCGTGTACCCGGAGCCCACGGGCTCCGGCGTACGCCCGGTGTCGAGGAAGGCGCGCAGCAGCCGCTCCGCCTCCGCCGGTGCGAGCCGCCGTTCCGGATCGCGCTCCAACAACCCCCGAACGACGGGCAGCAGCGGGGCGGCCTCGGCGGGCGTGCGGATCTCGGCGAACACGACGGCGTGCAGGATGCCGCCCAGGGAGTCGCGCCGGAAGGGCGACTCGCCGCTCAGCGCGGTGCACAGCAGCGCGCCCAGCGACCACAGGTCGGACTCGGGGCCGGTGCGGGCGCCGGACATCCGCTCCGGGGCGGTGTACTCGGGCGAGCCGACGAAGGAGCCGGTCTCGGTGAGCGTGGTGGCGCCCGCGACCTGCGCGATACCGAAGTCGGTGAGGACGACCCGGTCGCTGTCGTCCTCCAGCAGGACGTTCGCCGGCTTGATGTCGCGGTGCAGCACCCCGGCCGTGTGCGCGGCGCGCACGGCGCCGAGCAGGGCGATGGCGATCCGGGCCGCCTCCTCGGGGGCCAGCGGGCCGTGTCCGGCGATCCGGTCGGCGAGCGAGCCGCCCTTGATCAGCTCCATGACGATGTACGGCCGTTCGTCGTCCTCGACGACGTCGTGCACGACGATGATGTGCGGGTGGCTCAACTGGGCCACCGCGCGGGCCTCGCGCAGTGTCCGGTCGCGGCGGCCGCGCGCCTCCTCGGCGGAGAGCGTGTCGTCCTGGATCAGCTCCTTGACCGCGACACGCCGTCCCAACAGCTCGTCCGTGGCACGCCACACGACGCCCATGCCGCCCCGCCCGAGCCTCGCCTCGAGTCGGTAGCGGCCCGCGATGACGCGGACGGCGTCCCCCTCGGTCCCCATGGGCCCATCATGCCCCACCGGATGTCCCCGCTCCGGGTGGCCGACCGGCCAACCCCCCGTCAGGAGGCGCTGGGTTCCCGCCAGCTCTGCAGTACGGCTTTGAACTGCTTTGCGGTGGTGGCCCAGTCCTTCGCCGGGGAGGACATGTAGATCGCGTACTCCGAGCCGTCCCGGGCGATGTACGTCTCCTCGATGGCCCGGCGCGGCCCGGGGAACTCCGTGTCCTTGGCCAGCGCGGTCCAGGTGTACTCCCACTCGGAGCCGTCGCGGTCGCGGTAGATGTTCTTCTCCAGCTTGACCGTCTCGTAGTCCACCAGCCGGGAGAGCTGCGCCTCCAGGTCCTTCTGGTGGGCGTACGGGTCGTTGTAGTCGGGCGACTTGTCCAGAGCGATCCGGACGAAGTGCTCGCCGCCGTCCGGGGAGTAGTCGATCTGCTGGAGGTCGCCGTCGTCCTGGTAGACCGACCGCGTCCAGGTGTCGTCGGGCAGGGAGAGCCCGAAGCCCAGCGGGTCCTCGACCTCGGCCCAGGAGCCGGCCGAGGTGCGCGGCGAGGCGGAGGCGGAGGTGGAGGCACCGGGGGACGAGGTCCCGCCGCCGCCCTCCCGGACCTGGTCCCAGCTCTGGAGCGCCACGGCCGTACCCCCGCCGACCAGCGCGGCGACCACGACCACGAGCGCGAGCGTCCGCAGCCGGCGGCGGCGCGAGGGCCGGGCGTCCGGGGCGGGGCCGAGGTGGACGGGGCCCGAGTGCGCGGGAGGGGGGACGGGGCCGGAACCGGTGCCGGAGTGCGGGAGGCCGGCGGCGGTCGGGCCGGTGGCCCCGGGGACGGGCGTCGACGCCTCCGCCGCACCGGGTCCTCCCGTGGGCGGCCCGGCGTGCGCCCCGGAGACGTACTGCGCCCCGGAGGGGTACGACGACCCGGACGGGTACGACGATCCGGACGCGTACGACGATCCGGAGGGGTATGACGATCCGGAGGGGTATGACGATCCGGAGGAGTACGTCGACCCCGTGCCGCTCGTCCCTCCCTCGGGCTCCCCGTACGCGTCCGGGCCGCCCTGGGTCCGGCCGGGGTGGGCGTACCCGCCCGGTCCGCCGTACTGCGTGGGCACGAAGGCCTGGGCCGCGTGCGGGCGGCGCCCTTCGGCGGCCTCGGCGAGGAGCTGCTCGGCCTCGGAGGTGGAGGGGCGGCCGGCCGGGTCCTTGCGCAGGAGCGCGGCGATGACGGGGCCGAGCGGACCGGCGTACTGCGGCTCGGCGGCCTCGTCCTCGACGACGGCCTGAAGGGTGCTCAGCGCCGAGGTGCGGCGGAACGGCGAGCGCCCCTCCACCGCGGTGTACAGGGTCGCGCCGAGCGCCCACAGATCGGAGGACGGGCCCGGGTCCTGGCCGCGGATCCGCTCCGGGGCGAGATAGTCGACCGAGCCGACGACCTCTCCGGTCCGGGTGATCGTCGTGTCGCCCTCGATCTGGGCGATGCCGAAGTCGGTGAGCAGGACCCGGCCGTCGTGCGAGATGAGCACGTTGCCGGGCTTGACGTCACGGTGGAGCACCCCGGCGGAGTGCGCGGCGCGCAGGGCGCGCAGCACCCACAGACCGATCCGGGCCGCCTCGGCCGGCTCGACCCGGCCGTCCTCCTTGACGGCGTCGGCCAGCGAACGGCCCTCGACCAGCTCCATCACGATCCACGGCCGGCCGTCGTGTTCGAGCACGTCGTGCACGGTGACGACGGCGGAGTGGTTGATCCGCGCCGCGGCGCGCGCCTCCGCCCGGGTGCGCGCGAGCAGGACCGGCTTGTCGCCCTCGGTGACGTAGAGGGCGGCGGTCAGCTCCTTGATGGCGACCGCACGGTGCAACAGCTCGTCGTGCGCCCGCCACACCCGACCCATGCCACCACTGCCGATGGCGTCGGCGAGCCGGTAACGGCCCGCGAGGAGCAGGCCCTGCATCTGATTCACGTTGCCCCGCAATGCTCTTGACAGGGTCAGCGTAAAGACCGGGATGCCTCCGGGGAACCACGGGGGTGCCAAGGAGACAGCACTGTGACGGTTGTCGCTTCTGCGGCCGCCCGGGAACCGCCGGACCGAGCGCTCGCTCAGCCGGTGTACTGGTAGGTGGCCGCCGCCTGTTCGTAGAGCCGGGTGACCTCGTCCCGCTCGGCCTCGGGCCCGCGCACCTGGACGACGTGATACCGGCCGTCGATGAGGATCGCGAGGTTGCGGACGTAGAGCTCGCGCCCGCCGTCGGACCAGGTGAACTGCCCCTCGGCCATGGTGCGGGTGCCCACGGTCGTGGTCCGCAGCCCGGAGGCGGTGGCCCAGCTGGAGTCGCGGTACGGCTGGAGCTCGCTCTCCTTCTCCCGCTGGTAGACCATCGGGTCGCTGCCGTTGGCGGAGGCGCTGTCCCGTCCCGGTACGACGATCAGCTCGAAGTCGTCGTGGGAGTAGACGATCTGGCCGCGCCCGTTCTTGCCGGTGTGGCTCCAACCGTCGGCGACGGCGATCCGGAAACCGGCGGCGTCCTTGCGGAGGGTGAAGCCGTCGGCGACGTCCGTGCCGGAGCCGGTCTGGGTCTCGGTGGCCTCCGCGCTGGTCCCGTCACCGGGCGAGGTCTGGTCGGGCCGGGGCTCGCTGCTCGCGTCGGGGGCCTGGCCGGCGGACGCGCTCGCGGACGCGGTGGCCCCGGTGTTCTGGGTGCCGCCGGTCGCGGTCGCGCCGTCCTCGCCGGCCTTGGGCATGAACAGGACGGCGTAGGCGACGGCGCCGGCCAGCAGCAGCAGGATCAGCACCAGCAGGGTGCGGCCGAGGCTGCGCGGGGAGCGGCCCGGTTCCTGCCGGGCCCGCTTGTGACGGCCGTGCGTCGCGGGCAGCCCGGCGCGCCGTCTGCGCACGAGTTCGCCCTTGCGGCGCACGATCGGCAGCCGGCGCGGGTCGGTGGGCGGCGCGGCGACGACGTACGTGCCCGCCTCCGGCTCGGGCGCGGAGCGCACCAGCGAGCGCAGCCAGCCGCGCAGTTCCTCGAAGTCGAGGCGTTCGGTGGGGTCCTGGCGCAGCAGCGACTCCACGACCGGCCGGAGCGGCCCGCACTCCTCGGCGAAGGCGGGCGGCTCGGCGCACACCATCTGCACCAGCTCCGCCGTCGACTCCTCCGGGTAGGGCGCGTGTCCCTGTACGGCCCGGAACAGCAGGGCGCCGAGCGCCCACAGGTCGGTCGCGGGACCGATCGGCGCGGCGAGCTGCCAGTTCTCGTGGACCGGCCCGGCCTGTTCGGGCGCCCAGCGCTCGGTGACGGGGCCGACGACCGCCATCCGGGCCTGCCGGGCCCGCTCGGCGGCGAGCGCGGTGGCGGGGCCCCGGCGCACGGCTCCACCGGGCGCCCCGGCGGCCACGAGATCGTCCCAACGCGCCCCGGAGCGCCCGTCGCCGGTCGCTCCGCCGGGCTGCGCCGGGACGGGGACGGGCGGGTACCCTCCGGCGGCCGGGGCGGGCGCGGGGCCCGGTGCGGCGGTCGGTACGGCGTTCGGTGCGGGGGTGCCTCGTACACCGTAGGGGTCGGCGATCTGTCCGGGCGGGCCGGAGGGGGCGCCGGGCGCGCCGCTGAGGGCGTGCGGGGTGCCGGTGAGGGCGCCGGGGCCGCCCGGGAGCGTGGGGTTGGTGCCGGGTGCGCCGTACGGAGAGGCCGTCACGGGGCCGTGGTCGTCCTCGGCGGGGGTGCGGGCCCCCGGCAGGGCCGTGCGGCCGTTCTGCTGGGACTCCTGGACGCGGGCCGCGGCGCGTGCGCCCGCGCGGTAGGCGGCGATCGCCCCGGCGCGCGCGGCGCGGATGTCCCCGCCGGTCTCCAGGGGCGCCCGCCGGGCGACCTCGCCCGAGGGCCCGGCGCCGGTCACGGGCTCGGCCGCCGGCCCCGGCAGCCCACCGGCCACCCGTGCCTCGATCGCGGCGCGCCGAGCGGCCTCGGGATCCTCGGCACCGGCACCGGCACCGGCACCGCCCACGGGCGCGCCGCCGGAAGCCCCGAGTGCGCCACCCGCGGATCCCGCCGCCGGAAGGTGCGGGGCCGCGGCGGGGGACGCCTGGATCAGCGCGCCCGGCCCCGGTTCCTCCCTCGGCACCGGGTCGTAGCCGCACAGCGCCTCTTCCGCCGCGCCGACCGCGAGGCCGGTCAGCATGACCCGTCCGTCGTCGCAGACGAGGACGGTGCGGGCGGTGATGTTGCGGTGCACCCAGCCGTGCGCGTGCAGCACCCGCAGGGCCGTGAGCACGTCGGAGGCGACCTCGGCGGCCCGGTACGGGGTCAGCGGCTGCTCGGCGAGGAGCGCGGCGAGCGGCCGGGCGGCCACCAGCTCGCTCACTATCCACAGCGAACCGCCGTCGGCGAACACGTCGAAGACCTGGTCGAGCCGGGGGTGGTCGGGGATGCCCGCGGCGGCCTGCGCGGCCTCCAGGGCGCGCCGTACGACGGGATCGGCGGGCCGCCGGGTGCTCGCGCCCCCGCGTGCGCCGGGGATCCGCCCGGCGCCGCCCCGGTGCTCACGCGCCGTGAACCCCTCGGGCAGCCCTCCGGCGTCGAGCACCTCGGCCTCGACGACCTCGGGCAACGGCACCTGACGGACCAGGACTTCCTGTCCGCTGTAGGTGTCGAAGGCCCGGGTCTCGGTGAGTTCGTACTCGTCGGAGGGGGGCAGCGGCAGGCGGTAGCGGTCGGCGAGTACCCGTCCCGCATAGTCGTCCACGTTGCCTCCCCCGGCCGCCCCGGTCGGTCAGATCCGTTCACCACACGACCCGTTGCAGCCGTATCCGGCCACGGAGCTGGATGCACACGGTCCGCAGCCCTTCACGATACGTGCCGGAGGCAACTCTCCGAGAGGGGATGCCGGATCCGGATCGCTACTTCTTGGGCGTGAAGGTGTCCGTGAGGGTCTGCCAGGTGCTCTTGCGCAGCTCGGTGGACCACTTGGCGGCCTTCGCCGTGTACATCAGCGCGTACCCCTGGGTGTCGCTCACGACGAACCCGCGGTCGACGACCCGGTACTTGGTGCCGCTCTCCGTGTAGGTGAATTCCCAGTCGGCCGTGTTCCAGCCGCGGTAGTTCACCGCCTGTATTCGGATCTTGCGGTACTCCGAGCGCGTCATGTAGCGCTCCTGGCTCTTCCAGTCGGCGACCGGGTCGTCCTTGGGCGTGGTCGTCCAGGCGACCAGCAGCCGCTGCCCGTCGGGGCCGGTGAAGCGGTCGCCGGCCGAGCTCGACGTCTGGAACTTCCAGCCGGCGGGCAGCCCGATGGAGTAGCGGGTGCCCTCGTGCGTCGTCGCCGCACGGCTGTCGTCGGTGGCGGACACGTCGGAACCGGTGCCGCCGGCGGCCGTGGTGTTGCTCGACGTGGAGCCGGTGGACTGCGAGCCGGACTGGGCGGTGGACCCGTCCGTGCGGCTGCCGCCGCTCTCGTCCTCCTTGGTCTCGGCGCTCGCGCTCGCGCTGCCGCTCGCCACGGTCTTCCCGCCGCTCGTGCCGGAGCCGCTCGCGCCGTCGTCGTCACCGCCACCGAGGGTGAGGGCCAGCACGGTGCCGAGCACCGCGAGCACCACCACCACGGCGATGATCACCAGCGTGCGCTTGGGCACCACGTCGGTCAGCGGTGCCCTCGGCACGGGGCGCGGCGGCAGGTCGGGCGGGGTCATCACGGGCCAGCCCGAACTCCGGCCGCCCTTCGTGGCGTTCGTCCCGGCGGAACCCGAGGCGGCGGTGGGCGTCACGGCGGGTGTCACGGCGGTGGGCGCGGAGCCGGCCGCCGTGGACGGGGCGGCCGGGGCCGTGGCCGTCCGGCCGACGGGCGACGGCGCGGTCGCCGCTCCGGTGTGCCGGGCCTCGGCCGTGCCCACGGAAGGGGACACCGTGGTGGCGGACGCGGCGGGGGCGGAGGTCTCCGGGGCGCCCGAAGCCGCCGTACCGCCGCCGGACTTGACGCGGGACGCGGCCGCGGTGGAGGCCGCGCCCGCGGCGACGGCGGCCTTCTTGCGGACGGAGCGCAGCGCGCCGCGCAGCTTCTCGCCCGCCTCCCCGGCCGAACTCCCCCGGCTCTCGGGGCCGTCCGGCTGGACGGGGATCGGCACGAGCCGGGTGGCGTCGGCCGGCTCGGCCTCCTTGGGGTCGGGCGCGTGGATCACGTCGTTGAGCATCGCCCGCGCGCCGACGTCGTCGAGCCGCCGCTGGGGGTCCTTGGTGAGCAGCCCGTAGATGACGTCCCGGAGCGGACCGGCGTTCTTCGGCTCCTCCAGCGGCTCGGTCATCACCGCGGTGAGGGTCGCGATCGCGGAGCCCTTGTCGTACGGCGGGGAGCCCTCGACCGAGGCGTAGAGCAGACCGCCGAGCGACCACAGGTCGGCGGCGGGGCCGGGCTTGTGGCCGCGGGCGCGCTCCGGGGAGATGTAGGAGGGGGCGCCGACGAGCATCCCGGTGGAGGTGATGGACGGGTCGCCCTCGACCTGGGCGATGCCGAAGTCGGTGAGCACGACCCGGCCGTCCTCGGCGATCAGCACGTTGGACGGCTTCACGTCCCGGTGCAGGATGCCCTCGCGGTGCGCCGAGCGCAGCACGTCGAGGATGGCGAGGCCGACCTCGGCGGCGCGCCTCGGTTCCAGCACGCCGTCCTCACGGATGACCTCGGCGAGCGACTTGCCCTCGACGAGTTCCATCACGATCCAGGGCCGGTCGTCCTCCTCGACCACGTCGAAGACGGTCACCGCGCTGTTGTTGCGGATCCTGGCGATGGCCTTGGCCTCGCGCAGGGTCCGGGTGATCAGCCGGCGCTTCTCGTCCTCGTCGATGTTCCCCGGGAACCGCAGCTCCTTGACGGCGACCGTCCGGCCGAGGGTCTCGTCCTCGGCGCGCCACACCGTCCCCATGCCGCCGCGGCCGAGTACGCCTCCCAGCCGGTACCGCCCGGCGAGGAGACGTGCGCTCTTGTCCTGACGGGATGCCCCCGCCCGCTCCGCCTCCGACATGCGTCCCCTCATGCAACCCGCCCTGAAAGAGCCTCCATTGTCCCTCACCCGACAAGTGCCCGACGCCCAGGGTGCCCCTCGCGCTCCCGGAGGCGGGGAGCATTCCGGCCAGAAGGCGCGGCGCAGTCCGGCCAAGGCGCAGGTGGCGCCGGGGCACAAGGCCTGCTCCCGACGTGAACAGGCCTTGTGCCGAACGGAGTTCGGCGATCCCTCGGCGATCAGAGCGGCACGATGTCCGGTGCCCCGAGCCGGGCCGCGTCCGCCGTCTGGTCGTCGGGCTGGAGCTGGGACTCGCGCTCCGCCTCCACCCGCTTCTCGTAGTGCTCGACCTCGCGCTCGATCTGGTCCTTGTCCCAGCCGAGCACGGGCGCCATCAGCTCGGCCGCCTCCCGGGCGCTGCGCGTGCCGCGGTCGAAGGTCTCGATGGAGATACGGGTGCGCCGGGTCAGGACGTCGTCCAGGTGCCGTGCCCCCTCGTGCGAGGCGGCGTAGACGATCTCGGCGCGCAGATAGTCGTCGGCGGCCTGGAGCGGTTCACCGAGGGAGGGGTCGGAGGCTACGAGGTCGAGCACCTCCTCGGCCATGGTCCCGTAGCGGTTGAGGAGATGCTCCACCCGCACCACGTGCAGTCCGCTACGGGCGGCGATGCGCGCCCGCGCGTTCCACAGCGCCCGGTAGCCCTCGGCGCCGAGCAGCGGCACGTCCTCGGTGACGCAGTCGGCGACCCGCATGTCCAGCCCGTGCACGGCCTCGTCGACGGCGTCCTTGGCCATCACCCGGTACGTCGTGTACTTGCCGCCGGCCACGACGACCAGTCCGGGCGCGGGGTGGGCGACGGTGTGTTCGCGGGACAGCTTGCTGGTGGCGTCCGACTCGCCGGCCAGCAAGGGCCTGAGGCCCGCGTAGACGCCCTCCACGTCGTCGCGGGTCAGCGGCACCCTGAGGACGGAGTTGACGTGCTCCAGCAGATAGTCGATGTCGGCGCTGGAGGCGGCGGGGTGGGCCTTGTCGAGGTCCCAGTCGGTGTCGGTGGTGCCGACGATCCAGTGCCGGCCCCAGGGGATGACGAACAGCACGGACTTCTCGGTGCGCAGGATCAGACCGGTGGAGGAGCTGATGCGGTCGCGGGGCACGACGAGGTGGATGCCCTTGGAGGCGCGGACGTGGAACTGGCCGCGCTCGCCGACCATCCCCTGCGTGTCGTCGGTCCACACGCCGGTGGCGTTGACGATCTGCCGGGCGCGGACCTCGTATTCGCCGCCGCCCTCCACGTCCTGCACGCGGGCTCCGACGACGCGTTCGCCCTCGCGCAGAAAGGCCGTCACCCGGGCCCGGTTGGCGGCCTTGGCGCCGTAGGACACCGCCGTGCGCACGAGGGTGGCGACGAAGCGGGCGTCGTCCATCTGGGCGTCGTAGTACTGGAGGGCGCCGACCAGCGCCTCCTTGCGCAGGGCGGGGGCGACGCGCAGGGCGTGACGGCGGGTCAGATGCCGGTGCATGGGCAGGCCCCGGCCGTGGCCGCGGGCCATGGACATCGCGTCGTAGAGCGCGACGCCCGAGCCGGCGTACCACCGCTCCCAGCCCTTGTGCTGGAGCGGGTACAGGAACGGGACGGGCTTGACCAGGTGCGGCGCGAGCCGCTCCAGCAGCAGCCCGCGCTCCTTCAGTGCCTCGCGGACGAGGGCGAAGTCGAGCATCTCCAGATAGCGCAGTCCGCCGTGGATCAGCTTGCTGGACCTGCTGGATGTGCCCGACGCCCAGTCCCGTGCCTCGACGAGGCCCGTGGACAGGCCCCGGGTCACGGCGTCGAGGGCGGTACCCGCGCCGACCACTCCGCCTCCCACGACCAGCACGTCCAGCTCACGCTCGGCCATGCCCGCCAGTGACTCGGCTCGCTGTGCCGGCCCCAGTGTCGCTGTCCTCACCGCTGCCTCCCGCTGTCCGTCGCGCCGGCCGCACCTTCAGGGCGAGGCCCGCTCGGTGTCCCCCTGCGTGTCTCCCTGCCCAAAATTCTGACCGCCTTGCCCGACTTCAGCCACCACTCGCCCCCAGCCTGTGGACAACTCTCACGGAACACAGTCGATCAATCCCGCATAACGGTCATATTTACTCCTAGTCTGACATTGCGCTCGCCCATCCTGTCCACAGGGCTTGCGCACCTGTCCCGCTTCGGTTACTGGGAAGGACGGCCCACGCCATGCCCGCAGATCTCGCCGTCATCGGACTCGGCCCGCTCGGCCTGCCCCTGGCCCAGGCCGCGGTGGCCGCGGGCCTCCCCACCCTCGGCTACCGGACGGGACCCGAGACGGGCTCGCTCAGCGCCGCCGAACTGCGCCGGATGCTCTCGGGGGGCTTCCGGACCGCCACCGACCCGGCCGGGCTGAGCCGGGTGCGGACGGCCGTCATCTGCGCGCCCACCCCGCTCGACGCGGGCGGCGGCCTCGACCTCGCCCAGGTGGAGGCCGCCGCCCGCACCCTCGGCGCCCAGTTGCGCCCGCACACCACCGTCATCCTGGAGTCACCGGTCCACCCGGGGACCACGGAGGACTTCCTGCGCCCGCTCCTCGAAGAGACGTCCGGCCTGCGCGCCGGACGCGACTTCCACCTCGCCTACTCCCCCAGCCGGGTGGACCCCGGCAGCCGTGCCTTCACGCCCGCGAACACTCCGAAGGTCATCGGCGGCCTCACCCCCGCCTGCACCGAGTCCGCCGCGGCCTTCTACGGCCGCCTCACCGACAAGGTGGTACGCGCGCGTGGCGTGCGGGAGGCCGAGACCGTCCACCTCCTGGAGACCAACTTCCGGCACGTCAACATGGCCCTCGTCAACGAGATGGCCGTCCTCTGCCACGACCTCGGCGTCGACCTGTGGGACGTCGTCCGCTGCGCCGAGACCAAGCCCTTCGGCTTCCAGGCCTTCCGCCCCGGCCCCGGCGTCGGCGGCCACTCCGTCCCGCTGGACCGCGCGGGCCTCCCGGGCAGCCCCCTGCGCATGGTCGAACTGGCCCAGCAGGTCAACAGCCGTATGCCGCGGTACGTCGTCCAGCGCGCCGCCGCCCTGCTCAACGAGCACGGGAAGTCGGCCCGGGGCGCCCGTGTCCTCCTCCTCGGCGTCACCTACAAGCCCGACCTCGCCGACCTGACCGGCACCCCCGCCCACGAGATCGCGATCCGCCTGATGGAACTCGGCGCCGCGGTCAGCTACCACGACCCGCACGTCCCCGCCTGGAGCGTCCTCGACCGCCCGGTCCCCCGCGCCGACTCCTTCTACGAGTCCGCCGCCGACGCCGACCTCACGATCCTCCTCCAGCACCACCGCACGTACGACCTCCAGGGCCTGTCGGTGAAGGCCCAGCTGCTCCTGGACACCCGGGGGGCCACGCCCACGGGGGCGGCGCATCGGTTGTGAAGAGGGGCGCATGGGGGGCGGTGGGCATGGGAGTGGTGGCATGGGGTGCCTGGCGCCAGTACGGTGGGGGCTACGGAGTGTCCGCCCCTACTGTGCTTGGGGGCGGCCGCTCACCATCCGAAAAGGGTGGAGCCCACCGCAGCGGGTACTGCGGCAGGCTCCTGGATGGATCACGGAGTGTCCGCCCCTAGTTGGTGTGGGGGCGGCCGCTCACCATCCGAAAAGTCGCAAGATCCACCTCCTCCGAAACTGGACCATCCGAAGACGGATCCTGTCCCAGCGGCTGGGCTTGCGATGGCGTCCCACGGGCGCCCCCTTCCACGACGCCGCCCATGCCCGGTGGAACGGCCCGTTCAGGAACTCGGGCCGGGCCCCGAGGGCCGGGGACCGGAACGATGTCCTTGGAAGGGGGCGACCCCACACAACTGGGGCGCCGAGAGGGACGCTATCGCCCGCGACCCCCCTGACCAGCCCGAATTCGCCCCGAACGCAACCGCGCGCCCCCGCCCCACCCCACACGCCCTCGGACCCGTCCGGGCATGCCGAAGGGCCGGTCACCCGGGTGGGTGACCGACCCTTCGTGGCGTTCTACGGGTTACCGGCGGTGCTGCGAGTCCGCCACCGTCACCTCGACGCGCTGGAACTCCTTCAGCTCGCTGTAGCCGGTGGTGGCCATGGCGCGGCGCAAGGCGCCGAAGAGGTTCATCGAGCCGTCGGGGGTGTGCGAGGGGCCCGTGAGGACCTCCTCGATCGTGCCGACCGTGCCGAGGTCGACCTTCTTGCCGCGCGGCAGCTCGTCGTTGACGGCCTCCATGCCCCAGTGGTGGCCCTTGCCCGGCGCGTCGGTCGCGCGGGCCAGCGGGGAGCCCATCATCACCGAGTCGGCGCCGCAGGCGATCGCCTTGGGCAGGTCGCCGGACCAGCCGACCCCGCCGTCCGCGATGACGTGCACGTACCGGCCGCCGGACTCGTCCATGTAGTCACGGCGGGCGGCCGCGACATCGGCCACCGCGGTCGCCATCGGGACCTGGATGCCCAGCACGTTGCGCGTGGTGTGCGCCGCGCCGCCGCCGAAGCCGACCAGGACACCCGCCGCGCCGGTGCGCATCAGGTGCAGGGCCGCCGTGTAGGTGGCACAGCCGCCGACGATCACCGGGACGTCGAGCTCGTAGATGAACTGCTTCAGGTTCAGCGGCTCGTGCGAACCGGAGACGTGCTCCGCCGAGACCGTCGTACCGCGGATGACGAAGATGTCCACGCCCGCGTCGACGACGGCCTTGGAGAACTGGGCCGTGCGCTGCGGGGAGAGCGCGGCCGCCGTGACCACGCCGGAGTCGCGCACCTCCTTGATGCGCGCGCCGATCAGCTCCTCCTTGATGGGGGCGGAGTAGATCTCCTGGAGGCGCCGGGTCGCCGTGTCCGCGTCCAGGCCGACGATCTCGTCGAGCAGCGGCTGCGGGTCCTCGTGGCGGGTCCACAGGCCTTCGAGGTTGAGCACGCCGAGGCCGCCGAGCTCGCCGATGCGGATCGCGGTGGCCGGGGAGACGACCGAGTCCATGGGGGCGGCCAGGAAGGGCAGCTCGAAGCGGTAGGCGTCGATCTGCCAGGCGATCGAGACCTCCTTCGGGTCCCGCGTACGGCGGCTGGGGACGACGGCGATGTCGTCGAAGGCGTACGCCCGGCGGCCGCGCTTGCCGCGCCCGATCTCGATCTCAGTCACGTCTGTGGCCTTTCCCTGATGCGTTCAGCGTCTTCCAGTATCGCCGACGGGCACGGCAAGGGCGGCCCCGGTGCGCCCGGGACCGCCCTGTGCTCGGCTGCCGACTACTTGTTGCGGCTGTAGTTCGGCGCCTCGACCGTCATCTGGATGTCGTGCGGGTGGGACTCCTTCAAGCCCGCCGACGTGATCCGCACGAAGCGGCCCTTCGTCTCCATCTCCTCGATGGTGGCGGCGCCGACATAGCCCATGGTCTGGCGCAGACCGCCGACGAGCTGGTGCAGCACGTTGGCGAGGGGGCCGCGGTAGGGCACCTGGCCCTCGATGCCCTCGGGCACGAGCTTGTCGTCGGAGGCGACCTCGGCCTGGAAGTAGCGGTCCTTCGAGTACGACCGGCCCTGGCCGCGGGACTGCATGGCGCCCAGCGAGCCCATGCCGCGGTACGACTTGAACTGCTTGCCGTTGATGAACAGCAGCTCGCCCGGGGACTCCTCGCAACCGGCGAGGAGGCTGCCCAGCATCACCGTGTCGGCGCCGGCGGCGAGCGCCTTGCCGATGTCGCCGGAGTACTGGAGGCCGCCGTCGCCGATCAGCGGGACCCCGGCGGGACGGGCCGCGAGGGAGGCCTCGTAGATCGCGGTGACCTGCGGGACGCCGATACCGGCCACCACGCGCGTGGTGCAGATCGAACCGGGGCCGATACCCACCTTGATGCCGTCGACACCGGCGTCGATGAGGGCCTGCGCGCCGTCACGGGTGGCGACGTTGCCTCCGATCACGTCGACGTTCACGCTGGACTTGATCTTCGCCATCCAGCTGAGGGCGTTGCTGTTGTGGCCGTGCGAGGTGTCGACGACCAGGAAGTCCACGCCCGCCTCGGCCAGGGCCTGGGCGCGCTCCAGCGCCTCGGGGCTGGCGCCGACGGCGGCACCGACGATCAGCCGGCCCTCGGAGTCCTTCGCCGCGTTCGGGTACTTCTCGGCCTTGACGAAGTCCTTGACCGTGATCAGACCCTTGAGCAGGCCCTGGTCGTCGACCAGCGGAAGCTTCTCGATCTTGTGCCTGCGCAGCAGCTCCATGGCCTCGACACCGGTGATGCCGACCTTGCCGGTGACCAGCGGCATCGGCGTCATGACCTCGCGGACCTGACGGGTGCGGTCGCTCTCGAAGGCCATGTCGCGGTTGGTCACGATGCCGAGCAGCTTGCCGGCCGGGTCGGTGACCGGGACACCGCTGATGCGGAACTTGGCGCACAGCGCGTCGGCCTCGGCGAGCGTGGCCTCCGGGTGCACGGTGATCGGGTCGGTGACCATGCCGGACTCGGACCGCTTGACCAGGTCGACCTGGTTGACCTGGTCCTCGACGGACAGGTTGCGGTGGAGCACGCCGACGCCGCCGAGGCGGGCCATCGCGATGGCCATGCGGGACTCGGTCACCTTGTCCATCGCCGCGGACAGCAGCGGGATGTTGACCCGGACGTTGCGGGAGATTCGGGACGAGGTGTCGACCGCGTTGGGGAGCACCTCGGACGCTCCCGGCAGCAGCAGCACGTCGTCGTAGGTCAGCCCGAGGGTCGCGAATTTGGCGGGCACTCCGTCGACGTTGGCAGTCATGACACCTTCCCCAAATGGCCTTGATCGGTGCGGATGTCCATGCTAACGGGAAGTGCACCTCCCGAATTCCACGGTTGGACGCCGCTCCGGGCTTCGTATATTCGTACGGAAACGTCGGCGTGCCTGTTCATACGCTGCCGAGGTATGCGTGTTTTCTACTGTTCGGCGAGAGCCCGCAGCCGGCTCAGCGCCCGGTGCTGGGCCACCCGGACCGCTCCGGGTGACATTCCCAACATCTGACCGGTCTCCTCGGCCGTGAGGCCCACCGCGATCCGCAGCAGGAGCAGCTCCCGCTGGTTCTCGGGCAGGTTGGCCAGGAGTTTCTTGGCCCATTCGGCGTCGCTGCTGAGCAGGGCGCGCTCCTCCGGGCCGAGGGAGTCGTCGGGACGTTCCGGCATCTCGTCGGAGGGGACCGCCGTGGAACCGGGGTGGCGCATGGCGGCCCGCTGGAGGTCGGCGACCTTGTGCGAGGCGATCGCGAAGACGAACGCCTCGAAGGGCCTGCCGGTGTCCCGGTAGCGGGGCAGGGCGAGCAGGACCGCGACGCAGACCTCCTGGGCGAGGTCCTCCACGAAGTGGCGCGCGTCGCCGGGCAGCCGGGAGAGCCGGGTGCGGCAGTAGCGCAGCGCCAGGGGGTGGACATGGGCGAGCAGGTCGTGCGTGGCCTGCTCGTCGCCGTCGACGGCGCGATGGACGAGCGGACCGATCGTCCCCACGGCACTGACCGCCTCGTCGTCGCGCATCGGTCCATGGTGCACTGCGGCCGTCGCGTCCGCGGCACCGTGCTCGTCGTTGTGCACCGAAGCGTTATGAGCAGGTGCGCCGGAACTCATCCCCTGCGCCCTCCCCTTCCGCTCGACCGACTCGTCCCCGAGAGACTCCACATCTCAAGGATGCGGCATCGGCGGCGAAACGAGCAGCGGGCACCCGGCGGAGCCCGGCGTCGCTCCCGTCCGCCGGCCCGGAAACAGGCGCCCCGACCCCTCCTGAACAGGGAGGTTCCCTCATGCCCCCACTCCTCTCGACCGACCGGACACCACCCACGGGAACGACCACATCCGCCGAACGGCCCACCCCGGACACCCCGGGCCGGCCCTCGCCGGAACCCGGCAGGGCACTCCCGCGAGGCTGCCGTCGGCAGACCGCACCAGGACAGACCTGAGACCGACCTCACGCCGGAAGCCGGGCGGCGAACCCGGGGCGACTCGCGGTTCTGGGCACTCCCCCGCCGGTCCGGTCGCGGATCGCGGCGGCGGCCGATCGGGGCAACGGTGAGGTACACCCGTACGGACAGGACCTGTCCGAGCGCGGTGGGGTGCCCCCGCTCGGACCGTTCGCGGAACAACGGAAGGCGTTCGGCCTCGCGCCCCGTTCGGCGGGAAGGCGCACCAGCCCCGTGCGGCGGGCGGGAACACCGGACCCGCCCTGCGCACGGGAACACCGAACCCGTATCCCCGTATCGCGGAAGCCACCCCGGGGCCCGCTCCACCGAAGGCCGCACCGGCGGCTCCCACAGCGCCGAGAGCCGTCTCGCCCAGGCAACGCATCGCGGGAAGCCGCTCGGGCTCGAACCCCGAATCCCGGGCCCCGGACCGTGCAATGCCAGACCGGCCGGCCCCGCAACACGGGAACCCATGCCGGCCCCGCACCGCGGAACCCCGAATCAGCCCCGCCGAGCAGACACCCGAACCGGCCCACCGCGCAGAAACCCGGACGGGCCCCACACCACGGAAACCAAGATCGGCCCCGCACCGCAGAGCCCGCACCGTCCCGCCCCGCGGCATGACCGCCGGACGGTGCTAGCGGACCAGGCCCCACCGGAAGCCCAGGGCCACCGCGTGGGCGCGGTCCGAGGCGCCGAGTTTCTTGAACAGGCGCCGGGCGTGGGTCTTGACGGTGTCCTCGGAGAGGAACAGCTCGCGGCCGATCTCCGCGTTGGAGCGGCCGTGGCTCATGCCTTCGAGGACCTGGATCTCACGCGCGGTGAGCGTGGGCGCCGCGCCCATCTCGGCCGAGCGCAGCCGGCGCGGGGCCAGTCGCCAGGTCGGGTCGGCGAGCGCCTGCGTGACGGTCGCCCGCAGCTCCGCGCGCGAGGCGTCCTTGTGCAGATAGCCGCGGGCGCCGGCGGCGACCGCGAGGGCCACGCCGTCCAGGTCCTCGGCGACGGTGAGCATGATGATGCGCGCACCGGGGTCGGCGGACAGCAGCCGCCGTACGGTCTCGACGCCGCCCAGTCCGGGCATGCGCACGTCCATCAGGATGAGGTCCGAGCGGTCGGCGCCCCAGCGGCGGAGGACTTCCTCGCCGTTGGCCGCCGTCGTCACGCGCTCGACGCCGGGCACGGTCGCGACCGCGCGGCGGAGCGCCTCTCGGGCAAGCGGGGAGTCGTCGCAGACGAGGACGGAAGTCATGGCCGCCCTCCGCAGCTGATGCGCGTCACCTTGTGCCTCCAGGCTGGTGGGAAATCGTCACCTGTGCGGTCGACCGTCTCGGACGCCTGCCCGAGCGTTTGTGTTTTCAACCGCCTCGCACTCTCAACGATGGTCACTCGAAAGAGTTACGGGGCCGCGTGCAGTCTTCGGCACTCTACGTGAGGGCGCGGACACGGTGGAGGCTGCCGCGCTGACCCTCAAGCTTTCATCACAACCCATGCCCCATTCAGCCCTATTTCTTCCCTTTAGCTGGTGTCTGAGGCTAGATTCGCAATGAGTCATATTTTCATCTCCTTAGATCGTAGTTGTACGGTCGTGGGCACCGTATCCGCTCAGAACGGCTACAAGGGGTCACGCAATGGCAGATTTCTCCCGCCTTCCCGGACCGAACGCGGACCTGTGGGACTGGCAGCTCCTGGCTGCCTGCCGCGGGGTGGACAGTTCGCTCTTCTTCCATCCGGAGGGTGAGCGCGGGGCGGCTCGGAGCGCTCGAGAGAACTCGGCCAAGGAGGTCTGCATGAGGTGCCCGGTCCGCGCGCAGTGCGCCGCGCACGCGCTCGCCGTACGTGAGCCGTACGGCGTGTGGGGCGGGTTGACCGAGGACGAGCGCGAGGAGCTGATGGGCCGGGCGCGCAACCGCCTGGTGTCAGCGTCGACGGGCGCGAGGGACGCGTCGTCGGACACATGAGGGAACGCACGTGAAGGAACTCTGAAGGAACGTTTCTGCAAGACGGAAGCCGGACGGCGGGTACGCACACGCGTGCCCGCCGTTCCTACCTGCCCCGCGTCGCCGTCGCCGCCCGCTCCAGCCGCTCCAGCGTCGCCGCGACCGCCGGCACCTGGGCGAGGTCGGGCAGGGTGAGCGCGACGATCTCCCGCCGCACCGCCGGTTCCAGGGTGACCGCGCGCGCTCCCCGGGGCCGTACGGACTCGATCGCGAGCTGGGGCAGGACGGCCACGCCGAGACCGGCGCCGACCAGGCCGACCACCGCCGGGTAGTCGTCGGTCGCGAAGTCGATGCGGGGGGTGAAGCCCGCCCGCTCGCACACCTCCACCAGCTGGCCCCGGCAGCGCGGGCAGCCCGCGATCCACGGTTCGGCGGCGAGGTCGCCGATGGCGACGGTCCGCGCGTGCGCCAGCCGGTGCCCCTCCGGTACGAGGGCGACGAGGCGGTCCGTCAGCAGCGGCCGTACGACCAGGTCGTCCCACTCCTCGGCCGGTCCCCCGGCCGTCCTCGCGCCCGGCACGCGCGCGTAGCGGAACGCGAGGGCGATGTCGCAGTCCCCGGCCCGGAGCGCGTCGACCGACTCGGGCGGTTCGGCCTCCTCCAGGGAGACCCGGGTACCGGGGTGGTCGGCGCGCAGGGCGGCGAGGGCGGTGGGGACCAGTGTGGAGCTGCCGCTGGGGAAGGAGACCAGCCGGACGCGGCCGGCGCGCAGCCCCGCGATCGCGGCGACCTCCTCCTCGGCGGCGGTGAGGCCGGAGAGGATCCCGGCCGCGTGCCGCACGAGGGCCTCGCCCGCCTGGGTCAGCCGCATCTCCCGGCCGCTGCGGATCAGCAGGGGGGTGCCCACGGAGGTTTCCAGCGCCTTCATCTGCTGGCTGACGGCCGGCTGGGTGCAGCCCAGCTCGCGTCCGGCCGCCGAGAAGGAGCCGGTGGCGGCGACGGCACGCAGGACGCGGAGATGACGGGCCTCGATCATCTTTCGAGCATAAGCGAATCTTGGATAGCGCGTCGAAAAATGCGTGGACCCTTTGAGGTCGGTGACCTACCGTGGTGGCCATGAGGCTTCTCTCCGTCAACCTGGGCCGGGCGCGCGCCGTCCCGTACACCGATCACCCGCAGAAGCTGACGGGCATCGACAAGCGTCCGGTCGAGGGACCCGTGCGGATCTCGGCGCCGGGCCCGAAGGGCGTCGCCGGCAGCGGACTGGCCGGGGACGACGTCTGCTCCCTGATCCACCACGGCGGGAACGACCAGGCGGTGTACGCGGTCGCGCGCGAGGACCTCGACGACTGGGAGCCCGAGCTGGGGCGCCCGCTGCCGGCCGGCGTGTTCGGCGAGAACCTCACCACCAGCGGCCTCGACGTCTCCGGGGCGCGGATCGGCGAGCGCTGGCGGATCGGCCCGGACGTGGTGCTGGAGGTGACCTCCGGGCGGATCCCGTGCCGTACCTTCCAGGGCCACCTGGGCGAGGAGAAGTGGGTCAGACGGTTCACGGAGAAGGCGGCGACCGGCGCGTACCTGCGGGTGATCGAGCCGGGTGAGGTCCGCGCGGGGGACGCGATCGAGATCGTCCACGTCCCGGAGCACGAGGTGACGGCCCGGATGCAGTTCCAGGCCGTCACCACCCGTCGTGATCTGCTGCCCCGGCTGCTCGCGGCGGGCGAGGCGCTGCATCCGGAGGCGCTGGCGCAGGCGCGGAAGTACGTGGCGAAGTACGGCGCCTGAGCGGCGGTCACGGCGGCGGCGCGCACCGGTCCTTCACGTTCGGGAGGCCGCGTGCAGAGAGCGGACCCGCACAGTCCGGGTCACTACGCTTCTGCCATGACAACGGCTCTCATCACGGGTTCGACCGCGGGCATCGGTGCCGCGTTCGCCCGCAGACTGGCGGCGGACGGGCATGATCTCGTCCTCGTCGCCCGGGACACCAAGCGGCTGCGCGAGCAGGCGACCGAACTGCACGACCGGCACGGCATCGAGGCGGAGGTGCTGGTCGCCGACCTCGCCACCGACGCGGGCATCGAGGCGGTGGCCGCCCGGCTCGGCGACCGCAAGAACCCCGTCGACCTGCTGATCAACAACGCGGGCTTCGGCAACAAGGGCCGCTATCTCGACGTACCGATGGCCGACGAGCTGAAGATGCTCAAGGTGCACTGCGAGGCGGTGCTGCGGCTGACGTCGGCGGCGGTGACCTCGATGCGCGAGCGCGGGCGCGGCGGTGTGGTGAACGTGGCCTCGGTGGCGGCGTTCCTGCCGCGCGGAACGTACGGGGCGTCGAAGGCGTGGGTCGTGCAGTTCACGCAGGGCGCGGCGAAGGATCTGGCCGGCAGCGGCGTACGGCTGATGGCGCTGTGCCCGGGCTTCGTGCGTACGGAGTTCCACGAGCGGGCCGGGATGGGTACGGACAACATCCCGGGCTGGATGTGGCTGGACGCGGACAAGCTGGTCGCGGCCTCGCTGGCCGATCTGGCGCGCGGGAAGTCGCTGTCGATCCCCGACCCGCGCTACAAGACGCTGATGGGTCTGGTGAAGGTGACGCCGCGTGCGCTGCTGGGCGGGATCAGCTCCCGGACCGGGCGGAAGTACGGGCCGCAGTAGCCGGCGTCCCGGTACGCAGGTGACGTCGGCACTCCGGTGGGAAAATGGGCTTGTCAGAAGACCGGACCCAGGGGGACCGGAGGCGGCGTCATGACATTCGTGCAGCTCATCGACTGCAGGACCAGTCGGTTCGACGAGATGGACCGGCTGATGGACACATGGGTCGAACAGACCAGGGGGAAGCGGACGGCGACGCACGCGGTGGTGGGCAAGGACCGCTCGGACGCGTCGCACTTCATCGAGATCGTGGAGTTCCCCTCGTACGAGGAGGCCATGCGGAACTCGAACCTGCCGGAGACGGACAAGATCTTCCGCGATCTGGTGGCCCTGTGCGACGAGATGCCCACGTTCACCGATCTGGACGTCGTACGGGACGAGAAGCTGTACGCGGCGACCGCGCGGCGGATGTTCGAGACGATCGGCACCCGGGGTGAACTGCCTCCGCTCGACGGTCTGATCGCCCAGGACTACCACGACCACGACCCGGCCAACGAGCAGGACACCATGGGGATGGACGCGATGCGGCGCGAGGTCTCCATGTGGCGGGCCGGCTTCGACTTCGCCTTCGAGGTCGAGGACCAGATCGCGCAGGACGACCGGGTGTGCAACCGGTGGACCTGGCGCGGCACCCACAAGGGCGACTTCATGGGCCTCGCGGCCACCGGCAAGCAGGTCACCATGACCGGGACGACCGTCTTCCGCTTCGACGGGGACGGAAGGATCGCCGAGGCCTGGTGGCAGTACGACCGGCTGGGGCTGATGGCCCAGCTCGGCGCCCTGGACGCACTGGAGGGCTGACCCGGCCCCCCACCCGAACCACATTCCGCCCGCGAAGGGGGAAGCCCCCGTTCCGCACCGGAACGGGGGCTTCTTCGCGCGGAGCGCGGGAGGCGGTGTGCCTCAGGCGGTGTGCCTCAGTGCGAGTGGCCGTGGTGGCCACCGGCGGCGGCCGGCTCTTCCTCTTCCTTCTTCTCGACGACCAGGGTCTCGGTCGTCAGCAGGAGGGAGGCGATGGAGGCGGCGTTCTCCAGGGCGGAGCGGGTGACCTTGACCGGGTCGATGACGCCGGCCTTGACCAGGTCGCCGTACTCGCCGGTGGCGGCGTTGAAGCCCTGGCCCTTGTCGAGCTCGGCGACCTTGGAGGTGATGACGTAACCCTCCAGGCCGGCGTTCTCGGCGATCCAGCGCAGCGGCTCGACGGCGGCCTTGCGGACCACGGAGACACCGGTGGCCTCGTCGCCCGTCTTGTCGAGGTTGCCCTCGAGGACCTTGACGGCGTGGACCAGCGCGGAGCCACCACCGGAGACGATGCCCTCCTCGACCGCGGCGCGGGTCGCGGAGATGGCGTCCTCCAGACGGTGCTTCTTCTCCTTCAGCTCCACCTCGGTGGCGGCGCCGACCTTGATCACGCACACGCCGCCGGCGAGCTTCGCGAGGCGCTCCTGGAGCTTCTCGCGGTCCCAGTCGGAGTCGGTGTTCTCGATCTCGGCCTTGATCTGCGCGACGCGGCCGTGCACGTCGGCGGAGTCGCCGGCGCCGTCGACGATCGTCGTGTCGTCCTTGGTGATGGTGACGCGGCGGGCGGAACCGAGGACGTCGACGCCGACCTGGTCGAGCTTGAGGCCGACCTCCTCGGAGATGACGGTGGCACCGGTGAGGGTGGCCATGTCCTGGAGCATCGCCTTGCGGCGGTCACCGAAGCCGGGGGCCTTGACCGCGACCGCGTTGAAGGTGCCGCGGATCTTGTTCACGACCAGGGTCGACAGGGCCTCGCCCTCGACGTCCTCGGCGATGATCAGCAGCGGCTTGGAGGAGTTGGTCTGGATGACCTTCTCCAGCAGCGGCAGCAGGTCGGAGATGGAGCCGATCTTGCCCTGGTTGATGAGGATGTAGGGGTCCTCCAGGACCGCCTCCATGCGCTCCTGGTCCGTCACGAAGTACGGCGAGAGGTAGCCCTTGTCGAAGGCCATGCCCTCGGTGAAGTCCAGCTCCAGACCGAAGGTGTTGGACTCCTCGACGGTGATGACGCCGTCCTTGCCGACCTTGTCCATCGCCTCGGCGATGAGCTCGCCGACCTGCTGGTCCTGGGCGGACAGCGCGGCGACGGCGGCGATGTCCGCCTTGTCGTCGATCGGGCGCGCGGTGGCGAGCAGCTCGTCGGAGACGGCCTTGACCGCGGCGTCGATGCCCTTCTTCAGGGCGGCCGGGGAAGCACCGGCGGCGACGTTCTTCAGGCCCTCGCGGACGAGCGCCTGGGCCAGCACGGTGGCGGTGGTGGTGCCGTCACCCGCGATGTCGTTGGTCTTGGTCGCCACCTCCTTCACGAGCTGGGCGCCGAGGTTCTCGTACGGGTCGTCGATCTCCACCTCACGGGCGATGGTGACGCCGTCGTTGGTGATGGTCGGGGCGCCGAACTTCTTGTCGATGACGACGTTGCGGCCCTTGGGACCGATCGTCACCTTGACCGTGTCGGCCAGCTTGTTGACGCCGCGCTCGAGGGCGCGACGGGCGTCCTCGTCGAACTTCAGGATCTTCGCCATGACAGCGGCAGCCCTCTCGGAAATCTGTGGGCGGAAAACGTGGGGTGAAAAGGCACTGCGCCCCGGGCGCCCGGCTTCTTATGTGGTGGCGGGAGCCAGGGGCGCAGCATCAAGCTTCAAGCACGCAATGTGCTCGGGTGAAGAACTACTTCTCGATGATCGCGAGGACGTCGCGAGCCGAGAGGACGAGGTACTCCTCGCCGTTGTACTTCACCTCGGTGCCGCCGTACTTGCTGTACAGCACGACGTCGCCGACCTTGACGTCGAGCGGCAGGCGCTCGCCGTTCTCGAAGCGGCCCGGGCCCACGGCGAGGACGGCGCCCTCCTGGGGCTTCTCCTTCGCGGTGTCCGGGATGACCAGGCCGGAGGCCGTGGTCTGCTCGGCGTCGAGCGGCTGGACCACGATGCGGTCCTCAAGCGGCTTGATGGCAACCTTGGAGCTGGCGGTCGTCACGATCCGACCTCCCCCTTCGGAGATCTCACGGGGTTAACTGTCTGAGGTGGCGACCAGGTGGATCCGTCGTCGCGGGTGCCGGACCTGCCCGTCGCGTTGTTGGCACTCTCCAGTGGGGAGTGCCAGAGCCGAGACTATGACCGCGATTAGCACTCGGTCAAGCGGACTGCTAATCCCGTGGCGCGTCGGCCGATTTGCCCGGGCCGATTCGCCCTACAGGTAGTCCTCCAGTTTCCCCACCGTCAGGCCCCGCTCCCGCAGCACCCGCAGCAGTTCCGTGGTGCGTTCGCGCAGGCTGGGGTCGGTGGACTCGTCCGGGTCCAGGGCGACGATGTCGCCGGGGCGCAGACCGGGGGTGCCGTGCGGGTAGGTGAGGCCGGCGGGGCCCATCGCGGCGCGCCAGAGGACGACGGCGGTGATGCCGCAGTCGGCGGCGGCGCGCAGGGTGGTGCTGTCGTACGCGCCGTAGGGCGGGCGGAACAAGCGGGGACGCAGGCCGAAGCGGGCGTGGAGTTTCTCCTGCTGGCCGCAGATCTCGGCGCGCTGGCCGGCGTACGGCAGTCCGCGCAGGGCCGCGTGGTCGAGGGTGTGGTTCTCCAGGGTGGCGCCGACCGAGCGCAGCCGGGCGAAGTGGCCGTAGCCGGGGCCGACCACGCTGTCGGTGAGGAACACGCTGACGGGGAGGCGGAGTTCGCGGACCAGGTCGATGAAGCGGGGGTCGCGTTCGGCACCGTCGTCGTAGGTGAGGAAGACGACCTTGTCGTGGGTGGGGACGTGGTCGACGACCGGGGGGAGCGGCTGCTGGCCGGAGCGGCCCGCGCTGCCGGGGCTGCCGGGGCTGCCCGGGCCGTGGGAGAGGGGGCGCACCCGTTGGGCGGCCTTCTTGCCCAGGCGTTCGATCGGGTCGACGGACTGGGCGCAGCCGGTCAGCGCCGTCACCGCCAGCGCCAGCAGTACGGCGATCAGCCCCCGCGTCCTCACAGGTAGTCCTCCAGACGTGCCACCGCGTACCCCTGTGCGGTGACCTTGTTCAGGAACCGGCGGACCATGTCGGGCATGGTGCCCTTCCAGTCGCCCCGGCCGCGGAAGTGGCTCAGGACGATGTCGCCGGGGTGCAGGTCGCGGTCCCACTCTCGGTACTCCCAGTGGTCGACGAAGACCTCCTCGTCCCAGAGTGGGGCGTACGTCACCCCGCAGGACTTCGCGGCGATCAGCGTGTCGCGGTTGTAGTTGCCGTAGGGCGGCCGGAAGAGGACCGGGCGTCTGCCGTAGCGCTCGCCGAGCACCGTCTGCATGCCGCAGATCTCGTGCTTCTGCCGCCGGTAGGACAGGGCGGGCAGATAGGGGTGGTGGAGGGTGTGGTTGTTCAGGGTCACCCCGGCGGCCTGCATCTTCGTGAAGTACGGGTAGTCGTCGCTGATGAGGTAGTCGCTGAGGAAGGCGGTGTACGGGATCCTCAGCTCGCTCATCATCCGCAGGAACCGCGGGTCCTTCTCGGCGCCGTCGTCGATGGTGAGGAAGACGACCTTGTCCCGGGTGGGGACCGAGGTGAAGACGGGCGGGAGGCCGAGTTCCTCGTGGTCGCGCACCTCGAAGCCGTCCCGGGTGGTGATCCGGGGCTTCTTCGCGGGCGGGGGCGGCGGGGTGAGCGGGACCTGCCTGAGGCCCCAGCGCCGGGCCGCGGCGACCCGGGCCGCCTGCTCGGCGCGCAGCCGTTCCGCGTACGAGTGCAGCGCCCGGACCGGGGGTGCGGCCTGGCCGACCTGCAGCCCGGCCTGCTGTCCGGCCTGCTGTCCGGGGGCCGGGTCGCTGCCCTCGGGGTCGCCGCCCTCCCCGCAGCCCGCCACGATCGCGGTGAGAACCAGCAGCGCGATACCGCCCCGCAGCCTGACCCGAGAGGCGCTATTTTTATCGTTTTGTACGACAACTCCCATGGCGCCGGATCTTCCCAGCCCGGCCCCCGCGCCCCGCCCCGACACCGCCGCCGAGGCCCCACGGTCCCCCGGCCGGCCCACACCAGGACCGCCGGCCGGACAAGATCACCGGCCGACGCCGCACCACCCGCTCCCCTGACCGACAATGACCGAGTGACCGACCTCGCCCCCCTCCTCACCCCCGAAGGCCTCGCTCTGCTCGATGCCGTACGGGGGACCGCCCCCTCCGACGAACTCGCCGTCGCCACACGGCTGCGCCGTGAGCATCCCGCCGAGCTGGTGTCGGCGGCCCTCGGGCAGGCGCGGCTGCGGCAGCGGGCGGTGGTGAAGTTCGGGGCCGAGGACGCCGGGCGGATGTTCTTCACACCCGCCGGGGTGGAGCAGTCGACGCGGGCGAGTGTGGCGGCGTACCGGGCCGCACGCCTCAGGGAGCAGGGCGTGACCTCGGTGGCCGACCTGTGCTGCGGGATCGGCGGCGACGCGATCGCACTGGCCCGCGCGGGCATCCGGGTGCTGGCCGTGGACCGGGACCCGCTGACGGCGGCGGCCGCCCGGGCCAACGCCGAGGCGCTGGGACTCGCCGAGCTGATCGACGTACGGGAGGCCGATGTCACCGAGGTGGACACGAGCGGCTACGACGCCGTGTTCGTGGACCCGGCGCGGCGGGGCGGGCGCGGGCGGATCTTCGATCCCGAGGCCTACTCGCCGCCACTGTCCTGGGCGGTCGGCGCCGCGCTCGCCGCGCCCCGGGCCGCGCTGAAGATCGCGCCCGGCGTGCCGCACGAGGCGGTCCCGGCGGAGGCCGAGGCGGAATGGATCTCGGACGGCGGGGACGTGAAGGAGGCGGTGCTGTGGTTCGGCACCGCGCCGGGGGCCGTACGGGCGACGCTGCTGCCCGGGCCGCGCACCCTGCTCGGCACCGGTCTGCCGAACCCGGACGTACGGCCCCTCGGCCGCTATCTCTACGAGCCGGACGGCGCCGTCATCCGCGCCCATCTGGTCGCCGAGGTGGCCCGGGAGCTGGACGGCGGGCTGGTCGACGAGACCATCGCGTACATCACGGCCGACACCCTCCGCCCGACCCCGTACGCCACCGCCTACGAGATCACCGACCAGCTCCCGTTCAACGTGAAGAAGTTGAAGGCGCTGCTGCGGGAGCGGGGGGTGGGGATCCTGACCGTGAAGAAGCGCGGCTCGGCGGTGGAGCCGGAGGAGCTGCGCCGCAAGGTGCTGCCGAAGGGGCACGGGCCGCACGCGGTGACCGTGTTCCTCACCCGGGTGGCCGGGGCCCCGACGATGCTGCTCGGAGCCCCCGCCGCCTGAGGGCCGCTACTGCTTCTGACGCGTCCCGAGGTCGTCCAGGTGCGGGTCGGCGCCCGTCGGACCGGAGCGCGGCGGCAGCGCGTCGGCGCTCCCGGCACCCGCACCGGCGCTCAGCGCGGTCCGCGCGCCGGCCGGGACGATGCCGTTGTAGTACGGCCGGTAGTCGAAGTACCTGCTGCCCGCGCTGATCGAGGCGCCCACGGTGTTCAGCGCGCCCGTGGTGACCGAGCCGGTGGTGCCGAAGGCGGCCACCGAGCCGACGCTCGCGGACTCGCGCGCCAGATAGCTGTTGACCTCGCTCGACAGGGCGGGCCGGGACGTCCACAGCAGGGGGCCGAAGACGTTGAAGGCGCCGGCCGCCGAGGCGCCGTCCCGCCAGGTGCCGGTGTAGGTGAGGGCGGCCAGGTTCGGCGCGGTCCACCAGAACTTGGCGATGTTGACGGAGATCGCCGCGTCGTTGGCGCCCCCGATCGGGTAGTAGGTGTACGTCGACGGCCACCGCGAGTAGCTCGTGTGGGTGAGGGCGTACTTCGCCGCCGAGCCGACCGTGATGACCGTCGTCTTGTCGGGGTTCAGGCTGTTCAGGTACGCCTTCACCGACGCCGTCAGCTTGTTGCCCTGGGTGAGGACCACGCTGCCCGCGCTCGCGGTGCCGTCGGCGCCGGCCGCGGCGGCCGCCGAGAGGGCGGCGCGGACCTCGGAGCCGCCGGCCAGGAAGACGTACTTGGGGGCGGTGCTGACGGCCTTCGCGACGGCGACGGAGGTCGCGTAGCGGTCGGCGCCCGACAGCCGCTTGGGGACGTAGCCGAGGGTCTTGAGCTGCGTGGCGACCGTGCCGGTCAGGACGGACGTGCCGCCGACCAGGTAGACGGTCTTCCCCTTCGGCAGCATCCGCCCGAGTTCCTTCTTCACCGCGGCCGACAGCCCCGTCTTCGGGGTCATCAGCACCGGCCCGGCCTTCTTGCCGGCCAGGGCGGGCGCGGTGAGGGAGTAGGCGGCGTCGTCGCGGTTGACCAGGACGGCGGACCTGGCGTTCATCAGGCCCGGCACGCTCTGTCCGAGGGTGTTCCAGGTCCAGCGGGAGGAGGCGATGTTGGTGGCGTAGGCGTCGCTGCCCCACACCCGGACGGTGCTGTTCTTGCGCAGCGGCTGGTAGCCGGGGTTGTTGACCGAGGTGCTGCGCGAGGCGTCCGTGAGCGGGGTGAGCGTGCCGGTCGCCACGTCCACGGACGCGAGGGTGTGCACGTCGTCGCTGTTCGGCGAGGTGTGGGCGTCGAGGACGATCCGGGTGCCGGTGGGTGACCAGGACGGGTTGGCGTACCGGTTCGGGCCGGTGGTGAGCTGCTTGACGTCGGTGCCGTCGGCCTTCGCCGTGAAGAGCTGCGGGTTGCCGTCGGTGTCCTTGCGGACGAAGGCGAGCCTGGTGCCGTCCGGCGAGTAGGCGGGCTGCTCGGCGTCGGCCAGGACGCGCTTGACGGTCTGCGCGGTGCCGTCGAAGACGTACACACCGGGCGTGCCGGTGCAGCCGCCCGTGCGGCGCTCGAAGGCGAGCAGACCGCCCACGCTCACCGTCGGCTCGCTGTCGCAGACGGAGGCGGGTTCCTGGGCCGCCGTCAGCAGCGGGCGGGGCGCCCACGAGCCGTCGGAGGGGCCGTGGACGAGCTGGCCGCCGGTGGCGAAGACGACGTACCGGCCGCCCCACCAGAAGGCCAGGTCCTCGTACGGGGCGCTGGAGCGCACGCCCACCGCGCGAGGCAGGGTGATCTTCCCGCTGCCGCCGGCGCGGATGCTGGAGACCTGGCTCCCGGCGCTGACCAGCCGGCTGCCGTCGGGTGCCCAGGCGGGGTAGGAGTCCACGTTCGGGATCACGGTGCCCGCGCCGGTGGCCGGGTCGATCAGCAGTCCGCCGTCGTTGAGGATCCGTCCCTCGGTGCCGGGCCAGGGGCCCGCGTCGTCGGCGGCGGCACCCGGCGCGGTCGCCAGGGTGCCCACGGCGGCGAGCGCGGCCGCGGTGGCGAGCGCCGCGGCACGGCGGCGCGTGAACATTCTCAAGTTGTCGTCCCCCCAGGGATCACACGTCACAGCCGCTTCACAGCGGCTCGCACACTTTAGTGGTCAACTGGACGAGACAGGAACAGAGTTACGTTTCGCACCGGGCCGCCCGGGCCAGCAGCAGCTCCCGCTCCCGTTCGTTGCGGGCCAGGGCCGCCGCCCGCGTGAACTCGGCCCGCGCCTCCGCCGTGCGCCCGAGGCGCAGCAGCAGGTCGCCGCGGACGCTGGGCAGCAGGTGGTAGCCGCTCAGCGCGGGCTCGTCGGCGAGGGTGTCGACGATCTCCAGGGCGGGGCCCGGGCCGTCGGCCATGGAGACGGCGACCGCGCGGTTGAGTTCGACGACCGGGGACGGGGCGCGGGCGGCCAGCAGCGCGTAGAGGGTGGCGATGGCGGTCCAGTCGGTGTCCTCGTAGGTGAGGGCGTGGGCGTGGCAGGCGGCGATGGCGGCCTGGAGGGCGTACGGACCCGGGGCTCCGGCGGAGGTGGCGTTCGCGCGGTCCAGGGCGGTGATGCCGCGGGCGATGAGCATGCGGTTCCAGCGGCGCCGGTTCTGGTCCTTCAGGAGGACGGGGGTGCCGTCGGGGGCGGTGCGGGCGGCGGTGCGGGCGGCCTGGAACTCCAGCAGGGAGACCAGTCCGTGCACCTCGGGCTCCTTGGGCATCAGCGCGGCGAGCTGCCGGGCGAGCCGCAGGGCGTCCTCGCACAGCGCCGGGCGCAGCCAGTCGTCGCCCGCGGTGGCCGCGTAGCCCTCGTTGAAGATCAGGTAGATGACGTCGAGGACCGAGCCGAGCCGGGCCTCGCGGTCGGGGCCGTACGGCACCTCGAAGGCGACGTTCCTGGTGGCGAGGGTCCGCTTGGCCCGGACGACGCGCTGGGCGACGGTGGGCTCGGGGACCAGGTAGGCGCGGGCGATCTCGGCCGTGGTCAGACCACCGAGGAGGCGCAGGGTGAGGGCGGTGCGGGCCTCCGGGGACAGCACCGGGTGGCAGGTGGTGAAGACGAGCCGGAGCAGGTCGTCGTCGATGGCGTCCGGGTCCTGCGGTTCCTGCGGCGGGGGCGTGTCCTCCAGGGTGCGGCCGATCTCCTGGAGCTTGCGGGCGTAGTTCTCCCGGCGGCGGACCAGGTCGACGGCGCGGTGCCGGGCGGCGGCGGTGAGCCAGGCGCCGGGCCGGTCCGGGACGCCGTCGCGGGGCCACTGCTCCAGTGCGGCGACCAGGGCGTCCTGCGCGAGTTCCTCGGCGATGCCGACGTCCCGGACGACCCGGGTGACGGCGGCGACGACCCGGGGGAACTCCAGGCGGAAGACGGTCTCGATGGCGGTCCGGGGGTCGGTGGCGGGTTGTGGTTCCACAACCCACCATCGAACACCCTGGCCGCGGGTCCGCACAGCGGACGGGCTCATCCCTCGGCGATCTCCCGCACCTCGCAGGTGACGGTCCAGAACTCCTCGTGCACCTTCAGGAACCGGGTGGCCCACTCGATGGCCTCGGCGCGGTCCTTGCACTGCATGATCGCGTACCCGCCGACGACCTCCTTGGCCTCGGTGAACGGCCCGTCGGTGACGGAGATCCGCCCGCCCTCCCAGTGCACCCGGGTGCCCTGCGCGGAGGGCAGCAGCCCGGCGGTGTCGAGCATGACGCCGGCCTTGGTGACCTCCTCGATCAGCTCGCCCATCCGCTGCATCAGCTCGGGGCTGGGGCCCTCGGCGGGGGCGGAGTTCTCGTCGATCTTCACGAGCGACAGGTAACGGGGCATGACGACTCCTCGTATCTCACGGCGACCGGTCCCTTCCCGGCCTCTCACCCCTGCGTCGAACGGGAGCCGACCGGATCGACACCCTCGCCGAATTTTTCCGGAGAATTCTCCGCGGCGCGCGTCGGCGCAGGTGGGAGGGGTCTCCGCGACAGCGCGACGGCGGCACCCGCCCCCACCGCCGACACGGCCGTGTACCCCTCGACGAGCCCCCGCGGCCGCCCGCGCCGTCCCGCGCCGCCACGACGGTCGCCGGCACTCCGAGCCCGACGGCCCCGCCGACCTGGCGGGAGCTGTCGAGCAGCCCGGAGGCCATACCGGTCTCCTCGGGCGCGACCCCCAGGAGGCCGGCGTCCACCGCGACGGTCGCCGCGAACGGCGCGATCCCCGGGGAGCGATCACCGTGCCCCGTGCGGTCCGACCCCGTGGGCCCGGCTGGCTCAAGACGGCCTCTCTCCGGCTCACTTCAGGGACTTCCAGAGCTTGCTCGCCGCCGGTTCCTCGGCGATCACCCTGTTGGGGTCGGAGGGGGCCGTGACCACCGGCATGGTGAGGGTTTTGACCTCGTCGGCCGTGAGGCCCTTCAGGCTCTGGCCGAGTTCCGTCAGTTCGGAGAGGGAGTTCAGACCGGTGTCGGTGGTGAGGCTGCCGGTGATCGCGTCGGCGACCCCGTACAGCTCGGTGGGGCTGGTCAGCAGGTTCGTGGAGGCGATCTGTTCCAGCAGGGCCTTCACCAGTTTCTGCTGGAGGCCGATGCGGCCGAGGTCGCTGCCGTCGCCTATGCCGTGCCGGGTGCGGGCGAGGGCGAGGGCCTGCTTGCCGTTCAGGTGGTGGGTGCCGGCCGCGAGGTGGAGGTGGCTGTCGTCGTCGTCGATGTCCTCGTCGGTGGTGACGGTGACCCCGCCGAGCGCGTTCACCAGCTTGGCGAAGCCGGAGAAGTCGACCTCGATGTAGTGGTCCATCCGGACGTTCGTGATCGACTCGACGGTCTTCACCGCGCAGACCGGCCCGCCCAGCGAGTAGGCGGAGTTGAACATCACGCCGTACGCCACCGCCGACGTACCGCCCGAGGACAGCGGGCAGGACGGGCGGGTGACGAGGGTGTCGCGCGGGATGCTGACCACGGTCGCGCTGGTGCGGCCCGCGTCGATGTGCACGACCATCGCCGTGTCGGAGCGGGCCCCGGAGCTGTCGCCGCCGCCGAGTTCCTGGTTCTCCTCGCCGCTGCGCGAGTCCGAGCCCAGGACGAGGATGTTGATCGCCTCGGTGGGCAGCGGGGAAGCGGACGCCGAGGCGGACGCGGTCGGGGTGGTGACCGACTTCGCCGGGCGGTTGTCGCCGAGCGCCTGGTCGATGTCGACGCTTCTGATGTTGTCGTTGAGGTGCCAGTAGGCCCAGCCCGCCGTCCCGATGCCCAGCACCAGGGCGGCGGCCAGGGTGAGGCCGGCGGCCCTCAGCACTGTGGACCGCCGGCCCGTTCTTCTGCCGTCTTCGCCGTGCTCCTCGTGTCGCGTCACGGGGAGGAACGTAAGTGCGGATTATTAGCGGACTGTTAGGACGGCGGGCCCGACCGGGATTTCTCGTGAAAATCTCACGATTCTCAGCCCAGCGTCACCGTCGGCACGGGATTGCTCCCGCTCCAGCTCGCGTTGAACCCGAAGCTCACCGAACCCCCGTCCGGCACGGTCCCGTTGTACGAGGCGTTCACACAGGACACGGCCGCCCCCGACTGGGTGCAGCCGGCGTTCCAGGCCTGGGTGATCTGCTGCCCGGCGCCGTACGTCCAGGTCACCTTCCAGGACGACAGCGAGGCACCCGAGCAGGAGATCGTCACGTTCCCGGTGAACCCGGTGTTCCACTGACTGCCCACGCTGTACGAAGCCGTGCACGCGCCGGTCGGCGGGGGCGTGCTCGTCCCGCCGAGCGCTTCCGCGATGCCGTAGTACGCCGGTTTCGGCGCGTAGTTCGCGTCGTACGGCGTCGCCGCGCCCTGCCCCGGGAAGGTGCTCTCCACCCAGGAGTCGGAGTCGGTGAAGCCCCAGACGGTGAGGTTCACACAGCGCGCGACCGCCACGCAGGCGGCGGTGACCGCCTTGTAGTCGGCCTTCTGCTGGGCGAGTTTGGCGCTGTCGGAGGGCAGGGTCATCCGGATGTCCAGCTCGGTGATCGCCACGTCCACGCCGAGGTCGGCGAAGCGCTGGATGTTCTGCTGGAAGGTCGCCGGGACCTGTCCGAGGATGAGGTGGGCCTGGAGGCCGACCCCGTCGATCGGGACGCCCCGGTCCTTGAGCGACTTGACCAGGTTGTAGAGGGCGGTCGACTTCGCGTTGACGCCCTCCACGTTGTAGTCGTTGATGTAGAGCTTCGCGGCCGGGTCGGCGGCCCGCGCCCAGGTCAGCGCGTTCGCGATGTAGTCGGCGCCGAGGCCGTTGTACCAGAGGGTCGAGCGGTAGGTGCCGTCCTCGTTGAAGGGCTCGTTGACGACGTCCCAGGCGGCGAGTTTCCCCTTGTAGCGGCCCACCTCGGTGCTGATGTGGTTCTGCAGCAGGGTGCTGAGCTGGGCGGAGGTCCAGCTGCCGTTCGTCAGCCAGCTCGGGTTCTGGCTGTGCCAGACCAGGGTGTGGCCGCGCACCTGCTGGTTGTGGGCCTGCGCGAACGCCACGATCTGGTCGGCCTCGGTCCAGTTGAAGGAGCCCTGGGTCGGCTCCACCGAGCCCCACTTCATGGCGTTGCCGGGGGTCAGCGAGGAGAACTGCGCCCCGGCGAGGTCCCCGTAGGTGCCGGTCAGCTTGGAGCCGGTGACCGCCGTGCCGACGACCTTGCCCTTGGCGGCGCCGAGGTCGCGCAGGGGCGTGTCGGCGGCCTGGGCGGCCGGGGCGGCGAGCAGCAGCGCGCAGCCCGCCACGAGCGATGTCACGAGGGAGGTCAGGGACAGGCCTGTTCTCAGAGATCTCATTGCGGGTGCCTCCGAAAGTTTCGGCCGTGCAACCGATTGACTTCGGAGGAGTGTGGAGGCGCCCACCACACCCGTCAATACGTCAACTTCCGGCCAGGGGCGGCGCCGCGGTGCTCGTCCGCACCACCAGACTCGTCGCCAGCTCCACCCGGGTCGCGGCCGGCGCCTCCTGCTCCGTGGACCGCCCCAGCTCCAGCACCAGCCGGGCGGCCGCCTCCGCCATCTCGGTCAGCGGCTGCCGTACGGTCGTCAGCGGCGGCCCCACCCAGCGGGCCACCGGCAGATCGTCGAAGCCGACCACGCTGACGTCCTCCGGGATCCGCAGTCCCAGCTCACGGGCGGCCTCGTAGACGCCGAGGGCCTGGAGGTCGTTGCCGGCGAAGACGGCGGTGGGCCGGTCGGGGCGGTCGAGCAGCTCACGGCCGAGCCGGTAGCCGGTCTCGTGGTGGAAGTCGCCGGTCTTGATCAGCGCCGGCTCGACCGGCAGCCCGGCGGTCTCCAGGGCGGCCCGGTAGCCGTCGATCCGGGCCCGGCTGCACATCATCTGCGGGGGCCCGCTGATCGCCCCGATCCGCCGGTGCCCCAGCTCCACCAGATGCCGGGTGGCGGCCAGCCCGCCCTGCCAGTTGGTGGCCCCGATCGACGGCACGTCCGCCCCCGGGTCGCCCGCCGGGTCCATCACCACGAACGGGATGGTGCGGCTGGTCAGCAGCGCCCGCTGGGACTCGTCGAGCCCGGACAGCACCAGCACCACCCCGTGCGGGCGGCGGGCGGCGACCTGGTCGGCCCAGGTCCGCCCGGGGGTGAGCCGGCCGGCGCTCTCGCTCAGCACGACGCTCAGCCCGGCGTCGCGCGCCACGTTCTCCACGCCCCGGATGACCTCCATCGCCCAGGCGCTCTCCAGCTCGTGGAAGACCAGGTCGATCAGGGGCGAACGGGTCGCCTCGGCCCGCCGTCGCCGGTAGCCGTGGGCGCGCAGCAGCTCCTCGACACGGGTGCGGGTCGCGGGGGCGACGTCGGCACGGCCGTTGAGGACCTTCGAAACAGTCGGGGCCGAGACACCGGCCTCGCGGGCGATCTCCGCGAGCGTGGCGGTCTGCGGGCGCGTTTCAGCGGGGTCGGAGCGTGTCATGGCGGCGATCGTATCCCCGCGCGGCCTCTTGACTAACCCCTCTCAGCACCATAGGTTCCCGGAACATTCGAAGTGTGTTACGAAACATTCGAATCCTTCGGGACAGGATCCCCCGGGACAGGAGTTTCATGACCACCGCCCCCTGGCGTGACCGCGCTCTGCCCGCCGCCGCCCGAGTCGACGACCTGCTCTCCCGGATGACCCTGGAGGAGAGGACCGCCCAGCTGTACGGCGTGTGGGTCGGCGCCGCGACGGACGGCGGGGGCGTCGCCCCGCACCAGCACGACATGACCGCCGACTACGCGTGGGACGACCTGATCACCCGGGGACTCGGCCAGCTCACCCGTCCCTTCGGCACCGCCCCCGTCGACCCGTCGACCGGCGCCCGCGCCCTGGCCGCCGCCCAGCGCCGGATCGCCGCGGCGGGCCGCTTCGGCATCCCGGCCCTCGCCCACGAGGAGTGCCTGGCCGGGTTCACCGCCTGGCGGGCCACCGCCTACCCGGTCCCACTGGCCTGGGGCGCCGCCTTCGACCCGCCGCTGGTCGAGGAGATGGGCCGGGCGATCGGCCGCGATCTGCGCGCGGTCGGCGTCCACCAGGGCCTGGCCCCCGTCCTGGACGTGGTCCGCGACCCGCGCTGGGGACGGGTCGAGGAGACGATCGGCGAGGACCCCTACCTGGTCGCCACCGTCGGCACGGCCTATGTCCGGGGCCTGGAGTCCGCCGGGGTCGTCGCCACCCTCAAGCACTTCGCCGGGTACGCCTCCTCCGCCGGCGCCCGCAATCTGGCCCCGGTGCGGGCGGGCACCCGCGAGTTCGCGGACGTCACCCTCCCCCCGTTCGAGATGGCGCTCCGCGAGGGCGGCGCCCGCTCGGTGATGGCCGCCTACACCGAACGCGACGGCGTCCCCGCCTCCGCCGACCCGGAGCTGCTGACCCGTCTGCTGCGCGAGGAGTGGGGGTTCACCGGCACGGTCGTCGCCGACTACTTCGGCATCGGCTTCCTCCAGACCCTGCACCGGGTCGCGGGCACCCCCGCCGAGACGGCGCACCTCGCGCTGGAGGCCGGCATCGATGTCGAGCTGCCCACGGTGAAGCACTACGGCGAGGCGCTGGTCGCGGCGGTCCGGGCGGGCGAGATCCCCGAGGAGCTGGTCGACCGGGCGGCCCGCCGGGTCCTGCTCCAGAAGTGCGAACTGGGACTGCTGGACGAGGACTGGCAGCCGGAGCACCCGGAGTCCGTGGACCTCGACCCGGCCCCGAACCGCGCGCTGGCCCGCCGGCTCGCGGAGGAGTCGGTGGTCCTGCTGGACAACCCCGCAGGGCTCCTCCCCCTCGCCCCCGACACCAGGATCGCGGTGGTCGGCCCGCGGGCGGCGGACGCCCTGGCGATGCTCGGCTGCTACTCCTTCCCCTCCCATGTCCTCCCCCACCACCCCGGGGTGGAGACCGGCATCGAGATCCCCACCCTGCTGGAGTCCCTGCGCACCGAACTCCCGGACGCCAAGGTGACGTTCACCGAGGGCTGCCCGGTCTCCGACCCCGACCCCTCCGGCTTCACCGAGGCCATCGCGCGCGCCTCCGAGGCGGACGTGTGCGTGGCGGTGCTCGGCGACCGGGCGGGCCTGTTCGGCCGGGGCACCTCCGGCGAGGGCTGCGACGTGGCCGACCTGACCCTGCCCGGCGTCCAGGGCGACCTGCTGGACGCGCTGGTCGCGACGGGCGTCCCCGTCGTCCTGGTCCTGCTCACCGGCCGCCCCTACGCGCTCGGCCGCTGGCACGGGCGGCTCGGCGCGGTCGTCCAGGCCTTCTTCCCGGGGGAGGAGGGCGGCCCGGCGGTGGCCGGCGTGCTGTCGGGCCGCCTCAACCCCTCCGGCCGTCTCCCGGTCAGCGTGCCGCGCCTGCCCGGCGGCCAGCCCTGGACCTACCTCCAGCCGCCGCTGGGCCTGGCGGGCGAGGTCAGCAGCCTGGACCCGACCCCGCTGTACCCCTTCGGCCACGGCCACTCGTACACCTCCTTCACCTGGGAGGACTTCACCGGCGGCCCGGAGAAGGAGATCGGCACGGACGGCTCGTACGACCTGTCCGTCACCGTCCGCAACACCGGTCCCCGGCCGGGCACCGAGGTCGTCCAGCTCTATCTGCACGACCCGGTGGCGAGCGTGACCCGCCCCGACGTACGGCTGATCGGCTACCAGCGGCTCGACCTCGCCGACGGCGAGTCCGCCCGGGTCACCTTCCGCTTCCACACCGACCTGTCCGCCTTCACCGACCGCGCGGGACGCCGGATCGTCGAACCGGGCGAGCTGGAACTGCGGCTGGGCACGTCCAGCGCGCTGGTGCGGGAGACGGCCCGGCTGCGGCTGACGGGCCCGGTGCGCGAGGCGGGGACGGACCGCCGGCTGCGGTGCGGGACGGAGGTCGTACGGAACTGAGGTGCCCCCGGTGGGTGCCCATGTGTCAGAATCCGCCGACCTCCTGCACCCAGGCGCGCGCGACGGGAACCCCCTCACATGGACACCCCCCTACCGGAACCTCCCCCGCGGCACACCGCCGCCCGGCAGTGGCTGCTGGCCGCCGCCCTGCTGACCGTCGCGCTGCTCCCCACGGCCGTCGCCTGCGCGGCCCTGCTCACCGTCTGTCTGCTCTGGGGCCCGGACTGGTCGGCGTTCACCCCCCTCGTGCTGTTCTGGTTCGGCATCACCGGCGCCGTCGCCCGGGACCGCGGCCCCCTGCCCGGCCGGGCCGTGCGCCCCGACGACGAACCCGCACTGGCCGCGCTCGTCCGGGACGTGGCCGACCGCCTTGGCTTCCGCGCGCCCCTCCTGGTCCGGATCGTCCCCGACGTCGAGGCGTTCCTGACCCGGGCCCGGGTCAGCGGGGTGCGCACCCACGTGCTCTTCCTGGGCCTGCCGCTGATCCGCACCCTCACGGAGGCCGAACTCGCCTCCGTCGTCGCCCATGAGCTGGCCCACCAGCGCCATGTGGAGAGCCGCCGCGCCACCCTCCTGCGGTACGCCCGCGCCCGCCTCGCCGACCGCCTGGACGCCCCCGTCCGCCCGCTGGCGCCCCTGGCCGCGCCCCTGCTGCGCGCCTCCCAGCCCGACTTCTGGCGGGCGGAGACGTCCGCCGACGCCGACGCGGCCCGGATCGCCGGCACCGACGCCACGGCGGCGGCCCTGCGGCGGACCGTCCGGCTGCACGCGGTCTTCGAGGGCCTCGGCGAACCCTGGCTGGCCGACCTCGCCGAACGGGACGCCTGGCCCGAGGACTTCTACGACGCCCTCGACGCCGCCCTCGCCGACCCGCACGTGGCCCACCGGGCCGCCCTCGCCGCCGCCGACGAGGACGCGGTCGACCCGTACGCGGCGGCCGACCACCCGCCCGAGCCGGTCCGCCTGGCCGCCCTGCCCGCGCTCCCGGGCACGGGAACGTACGGCGACAGCCCCGTCCCGCTGCGCGACGCACCGGAGATCGCCCGCTGGTGCGTCCAGCGCCTCACCCACCAGGACGGCCAGGGCGAGGACGACCTGGAGGCGGTACGGCTGCTCGACCTGCCCGCCGACGAACTGCGCGGCCTCGACGACGACCCCCGTACGGCCCTGCTGTTCAAGGCCACCGGGCACGACACCCCGGAGGCGGCGGCCGGCGCGGCCCTGGACACGTTCGCGGACGGCACCTGGCGAGGGCTGGCCCGCCGGCTGGAGCCCGGCCTGCGCCGGGTTCCCCGCGCCGCCCGCGCCCATCTGGCCCGCAGGGTCTGCGCGGCGGCGACGGCCGGAGCGCTGGCCGAGGTCCTCCAGACCGCCGGCTGGACCCCCGCCACCCGCTGGATGCACACGGTCCTGGCGTCCCCCGACGGCCGGACGGTGGACCTCACCGCACTGCTCGCCGAGGCCCTGACGACCGCGGACCCGACCGCCCCCCGCGCCCTCCTGCGGAGCGCGAAGGAGAACACGCAGGAGTACGCGAAGGAGAGCACGAAGGAGAGCACGAAGGAGAGCACGAAGGAGAGCACGAAGGAGAGCACGAAGGAGTCGCCCGCATGAGAACCCCCCTGCGCGCGGCCCTCCTCGGCATCGCCGTCACCCTGGCCGGATACGCCCTGTTCGCCGGCTGGCTCGGCCTGCACGCCGACGGCTACCTGGACGCCCGGGACCGGGCCACGGCCCGTGCCACCGGCGTGGTCGTCGAGGACGGCATCGGCGAGGACCTGGACATCCGCGTCCGCTGGACGGACGGCACGGGCGGCACCCATGTGCAGCGCTTCGGCGTCTACGACACCGACCGTTACGCCGAGGGCGCGGACTTCCGGGTCGCCTACGACCCCACCGCCGACGACCCCCGGGGCTTCCCGGCCGACCCGGACGAGACGGCCGAGGAGGACGATCTGATCGTCCCGGTCCTCCTGGGCGCCGCCGTGGCCCTGCCGCTGACCCTGGTCTGGCTCTGGCGGGGCCTGCGCTTCCGGCTGACCGCCCGCCGGCCCGGCCGCCCGGCGACGGCCCGGGTGCGCACCGGCACCCGCCGGGCGGCCTGGCGCGCGTCGCGGGGGACCTGGCTGGAACTGACGGGCCCCGAGGGGCGTACCCGCTGGCAGCGGGTGATGTGGCACCCGGCCCTGCACGAGGCGCCGGCCGAGCTCCCGGTCACCGCGCACGGCACCGGCCGCCGCACCGTCGTGACCCTGCCCGACGGGACCCGTCTGGTCCCCCTGGGCCGGCTGCGCGACCATCCGCCGAGCGGCGCCGTCCTCGACGACGACGCGATGCGCACCGACCTCCGCGACGCCTTCGTCCTCCCGCCCGGCACCACGGCCGCACCCCCCTGGCACGAGGCGGCCGCCTCCGCCGGGCTGGGCGCCCTCCTCGGCCTCGTCCTGGGCGTGGTCATGACCGGCCCGAGCCCGACCGGCACCCTGGCCGCCGTCCTGGCCTGCACGACCCTGACGACCTCGGTATGGCTCCTGTCGGCGCCGCAGCCGTAAGCCGCCCGCTCCGCAGCACAACCGCACCCCCCAGACACGAGGCGGCCACCTCCGCCGGACCGCGCGTGGTCATGACCGGCCCGAGCCCGACCGGCACCCCGACCGCCGTCCTCGCCTGCACGACCCTGACAACCTCCGTGTGGCTCCTGTCGGCACCACAGCCGTAAGCCGCCCGCTCCGCAGCACAACCGCACCCCCCAGACACGAGGCGGCCGCCTCCGCCGGACCGCGCGTGGTCATGACGGGCCCGAGCCCGACCGGCACCCCGGCCGCCATCCTCGCCTGCACGACCCTGACAACCTCCGTGTGGCTCCTGTCGGCGCCGCAGCCGTAAGACCCGTCAGCCGTCCGTCCGTTCGGCGCCCGTCCGTTCGGCGCCCGTGGCGAAGAAGCGCTCTACGTACTCCCCCGGCGGGAGAGTGCTCTCGCGCATGAGGGAGAAGACCTCCGTGCCCTCGCCGGGGGCCGCGCCGAGCGTGTAGAACTCGGCGAAACGGACGTACGCGACGCCGTCCAGGCCCTCGCAGTACTCGGCCGCCTCGGCCTCCGCGCGGGCGACGGCCTCGTCGGGGGAGCCCGCGGTCCACAGGGTGACGCGCTCCTCGTACACACCGAGGGGGCCGTGGCGGAAGACACAGCGGACGGCGTACCAGGACCGCTCGACGGGGGTGAAGCGCCAGCGGTGGACCGGACGGGTCACCAGGTCGGGCGCCGGGTCGGGGAGTTCGGGGAGTACGTCGTCGTACGCCGCGTCCCACCAGGTGATGACGAGGACCCGGTCCTGCGGGGCGCGGAAGGTCTCACGGCGCAGGGGGCGTTCGTCGAGGGTGCGGCCCTCGGCCCAGGCGAGCAGGTCGGCGCCCCGCCCCTGGACCGCCCGGGCCTCCCACATCAGCGCGACCGTCATGAGTAGAGGTTGTCCTTGGCGACCTCGTGCACATGGTCGTGGCTGTGCTCGCGGCCGGGGACATGAGGGTCCGTCACCGGGAGGGAGGAGTCCGCCGACAGGTCCCAGCCCGATGCCGCACGGCCCCGGGCGACCATCTCCGCGCCGAGCGCGGCGACCATCGCGCCGTTGTCCGTGCACAGCTTGGGGCGCGGCACCCGCAGCCGGATGCCCGCCTTCTCGCAGCGCTCCTGGGCCAGGACCCGCAGCCGCGAGTTGGCGGCGACGCCGCCGCCGATCATCAGGTGGTCGACGCCCTCGTCCTTGCAGGCCCGTACGGCCTTGCGGGTCAGGACGTCCACGACCGCCTCCTGGAAGGAGGCCGCCACGTCCCGCACCGGCACCTCCTCGCCGGCCGCCCGCCTCGCCTCGATCCAGCGGGCGACGGCCGTCTTCAGGCCGGAGAAGGAGAAGTCGTACGCCGGGTCGCGCGGCCCGGTCAGCCCGCGCGGGAAGGCGATGGCCTTCGGGTCGCCCTCGCGGGCGTAGCGGTCGATGACCGGCCCGCCGGGGAAGCCCAGGTTCAGCACGCGCGCGATCTTGTCGAAGGCCTCGCCCGCGGCGTCGTCGATGGTGGCGCCCATCGGACGGACGTCGGAGGTGATGTCGGAGGACAGCAGCAGCGAGGAGTGGCCGCCGGAGACCAGCAGCGCCATCGTCGGCTCGGGCAGCGGGCCGTGCTCCAGCTGGTCGACGCAGATGTGCGAGGCGAGGTGGTTGACGCCGTAGAGGGGCTTGCCGAGGGCGTAGGCGTACGTCTTCGCCGCCGAGACGCCGACCAGCAGCGCGCCGGCCAGGCCGGGACCCGCGGTGACGGCGATGCCGTCGAGGTCCTTCGCGCTGACGCCCGCCTCCTTCAGCGCCCGGTCGATGGTGGGGACCATCGCCTCCAGGTGGGCGCGGGAGGCCACCTCGGGGACGACCCCGCCGAAGCGGGCGTGCTCGTCGACGCTGGAGGCGATGGCGTCCGCCAGCAGGGTGGTGCCCCGGACGATGCCGACGCCGGTCTCGTCGCAGGAGGTCTCGATGCCGAGGACGAGGGGTTCGTCAGCCATGGGTGTCGGTTCCTTGGTCGTCTTCTTCTGGGCGCAGGGACGCCGCTTCTTGGCGCAGGGAGGCCGCCGGGTCGGTCAGGCGCATCACGAGGGCGTCCACGTTGCCGGGCTGGTAGTAGCCGCGCCGGAAGCCGATCGCCTCGAAGCCGAAGCGTTCGTAGAGCTTCTGCGCCCGGACGTTGTCGACCCGGCACTCCAGCATCACCTCGGCGCAGTCGAAGGCGGTCGCCGCCCTCAGCAGCTCGGTGAGCAGCCGGCCGCCGAGGCCGGTGCCCCACTGCTCGCGGGCGACGGCGATCGTCTGGACGTCGGCGAGGTCTCCGGCGGAGGCGAGCCCGGCGTACCCGACGACCCGTCCGTCCTGTTCGGCGACGAGATAGCGGCGGGTCGCCTCGGCGCCCCGGGCGTGCGCCAGCTCGGACCAGAACATGCCCCGGGACCAGGCGTCCTCGGGGAAGAGGTCCTTCTCCAGTTCCAGCACGGAATCGATGTCCCACCAGCGCATCTCGCGCAGGCGCGGAGTCACGGCGTCGGTCACTTGGGGGTGACCACCTTGTAGTTCTTGGGGACCTGGGCGTCCGGCCGGCGCAGATACAGCGGGCGCGGGGCGGGCAGCTCCTCGCCGGCCGCCAGCCGTTCGGCGGCCAGGGAGGCCAGGGCCGCCGCCGAGACGTGCTCCGGCTCGTGCGCGTGCGGGAAGGTGTCCGGGTACAGCAGCGCGCCCGCGCCGACGGCCGGGAGTCCGGCGATCCGGTCGGCGATGTCGGCGGGCCGGTCCACGGCGGGTTCCGTGACCCGGGTGCGGGAGTCGTCGTAGCGCGCCCAGTAGACCTCCTTGCGCCGGGCGTCGGTCGCCACGACGAAGGGGCCTTCGAGGTCGGAGGCGTACGCGAGCCCGTCGAGGGTGCACAGCCCGTGCACCGGGACGCCGAGCGCGAGCCCGAAGGTGTCGGCGGTCATCAGCCCGACGCGCAGCCCGGTGTAGGGGCCGGGGCCGACCCCGACGACGATCGCCGTGACGGCGTCCAGGGCGCGCCCCGCCTCGGCGAGCAGTCGGTCGACGGCCGGCAGCAGCAGCTCGCCGTGCCGGCGGGCGTCCACCTGACTGGAGGAGGCGATGACGTCCGTGCCGTCGTGGAGCGCGACGGTGACGGCGGGGGTGGCGGTATCCAGAGCGAGCAAGAGCACGCAAACAGCCTACGGCTCCCGGGCGCCTGTGTCGGATGTCCGGGCGGAGCCCGCGGGGACTGCTACGGTCGCCGGGAAACACGACATACAACAATTTTTCCGATAAGGGTGAGGTGGTCTCCGGTGGCCGTCAGCAGCTCGACCCTCGTCGCCGGGCTCACGGCGGCGGCCGTGGCGACGGTCGGGTTCCTCGCCTACCAGGCCTCCGCGAACGTGCCCCCGGGCCTCGGCGCGTCCGCCGCCCCGGCCACCCCCGCCGCCGCCCGCAAGGCGCCGCGCGACCGGACGCACCCCACCGCGCTGCCCGGGAACTCGGGCACGGGCCGGCGGGTCGTGTACTCGCTGGACGACGACCGGGTGTGGCTGGTCGGCATGGCGGGCAACGTCGAGCGCACGTTCCGGGTCACGGGGGGCCGGGTCGACCCGCCGCCCGGCGGCTACGCGGTGACGTCCCGCTCGGGCGCGGTCACCGGCACCGACGGCACGCCGGTGGAGCACGTCGTCCGGTTCGCCTCGGTGGACGGTGTGGTCATCGGCTTCAGCGCGGCGGTGAAGGCCACGCCCCCGGCGCCGGACGCGACGGTGCGCACGGGCGGGATCCGGCAGACCCGGGCGGACGGGGACGCGATGTGGGACTTCGCGACGATCGGGCAGCGGGTCGTCGTGATCCGGTGACGTGATGCGGTGACGTGATGCGGTGACGTGATGCGGTGACGTCGTCCGGTGACCCGGCGTGAAGGTTTCCGACAACCGGTCGGCAAAATGTTGCGTACGGCCTCTTGTGCGTGGTCACATGGTATCCCAGGGCTGGTTAGGTGTACCTAACCAGCCCCTGTCTCCGGGAGGTGCCATGCCGGCCGACGAGCCCCAGACCACCGAGGTCCGGCCGCCACGGCCGTTCACGCTCGCCGGGGTGTCCATGCGCGAGCTGCTCTCGTCGTGCGCCGCGGCCGAGGCCGTCTCGACACCCCCGCGCCTGCCCGACCACCCGGCCACCACGGGAAAGCCCGCCGAGCACCCCCGGGCGGCGTGACCCTCAGGCCGCGAGCACGCTCAGATCGGTGGCCGCCCAGCGGGTGCCCAGCCCGGTGACGGTCACCTGGCGCACCTCGTCCGTGGTGTCGCCGACGGCCCGGTGGATGCGGACCTGGAGCCGCTCGTCGGTCAGCTCCTCGACCTTGCCCTCGCCCCACTCCACGACGATCACGGACTCGGGCAGGGACACGTCGAGGTCGAGGTCCTCCATCTCGTCGAGCCCGCCGCCGAGGCGGTAGGCGTCGACGTGGACGAGCGGCGGGCCGTCCCTGAGGGAGGGGTGGACGCGGGCGATCACGAAGGTCGGCGAGGTCACCGCCCCGCGCACCCCGAGGCCCTCCCCCAGCCCCCGGGTGAGGGTCGTCTTGCCCGCGCCGAGCTCCCCGCTGAGCATCGCGAGGTCGCCGGCCCGCAGCAGCTCGGCCAGTCGGCGGCCCAGCTCCCGCATCTGCTCGGGGGAGGTGACGGTCAGCTCGATCTCAGCCGGGTTGCGCGGTGCCGCTGGTGCTTCCATAGCCCCCCACGGTAGCCCCTGCCGGAACGGCACCCGCGCGGGTGAGGAGGTCCGCGAGGCGGTCGGTGACCACTTCCGGGTGTTCCAGCATCACGAGGTGCCCGGCGTCCGGGACGAGCACCAGCTCGGCGTCGGGCAGCAGGTCGGCGATCGCCTCGCTGTGCTCGCTGGGCGTCACCAGGTCCCCGATACCGGCCAGGACGAGCACCGGCATCCCGGTGAACAGCCCGAGCGCCTCGGTCTTGTCGTGATCGGTGAAGGCCGGGTAGAACTCGGCGACGACATCGATCGGCGTCCCCTCGATCATCCGCTCGGCGAACCGGGCGACGGCCGGGTCGACGTCCTTCGAGGCGAACGAGTACCGCTTGATGATCCCCGCGAACAGATCGGCGGTGGCCCGCCGCCCCTTCTCCACCAGCGCGGCCTGCTGCCCGAGCGCCTTGAGCACCCCGGGGAGCACCCGCCGTACGGCGTTGACCCCGGCGACCGGCAGTCCGAAGTTGACCTCGCCGAGCCGCCCGGAGGAGGTCCCGACGAAGGCGGTGGCGACGACCCGCTCGCGCAGGAACTCCGGGTACTGCGCGGCCAGCGCCATCACGGTCATCCCGCCCATGGAGTGCCCGACCAGCACGATCGGCCCCTCGGGCACGGCCGCGTCGATCACGGCCCGCAGATCGCGCCCGAGCTGGTCGATGGTGAGGGGTTCGCCGTCCCGGAGCTGGGCCGCCCCGCGCGCGGACCGCCCGTGGCTGCGCTGGTCCCAGTGCACGGTCCGGACGACCCCGCGCAGCGCCGCCCGCTGGAAGTGCCAGGAGTCCTGGGTCAGGCAGTAGCCGTGGCTGAAGACGACGGTGACCGGGAGGGGCGCCTTGCGCCCGAACAGCCGGCGCCGCCGCCCCGCGGGCCCGCCCTGCGGCTCGACGTCGTCGACCTCGTAGTACAGCTCGGTGCCGTCGTCCGCGATCGCCTTGCCGGGCGTGCCGCGCAGCCCGCCGTACGGCCCCGCCGAGTCCAGGGCGAGCCGGGCCTTGGCCCGCATCCCGCGCCCCACGGTCATCCGCTCGATGGCGACCCCGGCCGCGGCGCCCGCGGCGATCACACCTATCGCGGCGCCGGCGATGCCGGTCGCCCGGCGCCAGCCCCCGGCCGCCCCCGTGGCGGAGACGACGGCGACGGCCGCCGAGGCGGCGTCCGCCACTGCCTCCGCACTGCTCTCGCTCACGTACCGCTCCTCCAGTCCACAAGGTGCCCGCAGCCGGTGTCACGGCTGCCGAGGAAATGTCCTACCCGCGGGTTACCCGCTTCGTCACTCGTTCACATAGACGCGGGGAACGCGTGCTCCGATGCGCGTGACGATTTCGTACCCGATGGTTCCGGCCGCCTGCGCCCAGTCCTCGGCGGTGGGTTCGCCGCGATCGCCCGGACCGAACAGCACGGCCTCCGCCCCGGCGCCCGGCTCGTCCCCGCCGAGGTCGACGACGAACTGGTCCATGGCGATCCGCCCGGCGACCGTGCGCCACTTGCCGGCGACCAGGACGGGTCCGGTGCCGGAGGCGTGCCGGGGGATGCCGTCGGCGTACCCCAGCGGCACCAGCCCGAGGGTGGTCGTGCCGGGGGTCACGTAGTGGTGCCCGTAACTGACGCCGTGTCCGCCCGGCACCTGCTTGACCAGCGCCAGCGAGGCGGCCAGCGTCATCACCGGGCGCAGCCCCAGGTCGGCGGCCGAGCCGAGCTGCGGGCCGGGCGACAGGCCGTACATCGCGACGCCGGGACGGACCAGGTCGAAGTGGCTCTCGGGGACGGTGAGCGTGGCCGGCGAGTTGGCGATGTGCCGCACCTCGGGCCGTACGCCGCGCGCCTCGGCGTACGCGGTCATCTCCCGGAACAGGCCGAGTTGGGCGGCGACGGACGGGTGCCCGGGCTCGTCGGCGCAGGCGAAGTGCGACCACAGCCCGGTGATCCGCAGCAGCCCGCCCTCCTCGGCCTCCAGGGCGGCGGCCACGAGCCGCGCCCAGTCCTCGCCCGGCTGGCAGCCGTTGCGGCCGAGCCCGGTGTCGGCCTTGAGCTGCACCCGCGCGGGCCGGCCCGCGGCGTGCGCGGCGAGCACGACCTCCTCCAGGGCCCACAACCCGCTCACGGAGACGTCGAGATCGGCCTCCACGGCCTCCCGCCAGGGCCCTCCGGGCGTCCAGAGCCAGCACATGATCCTGACGTCGGCCGGCAGGTGCCCGGACCGGCGCAGGGCGAGCGCCTCCTCGGGGGTGGCGGTCCCCACCCAGCCGGCCCCCGCCTCCACGGCGGCGCGGGCACAGGCGAGGGCGCCGTGCCCGTACCCGTCGGCCTTGACCACCGCCATGAACGCGGCCCCCGGCGCCTTGGCGCGCAGGGTCCGCACATTGGCCCGCAGCGCGCCCAGATCTATCTCGGCACGGGCGCGCGGCGGGGCGGAAGGGGTCATGGCGTTCTCACTCATCGCCGCCCAGTGTCTCAGAGGCCCCGCGGAGGGCTTGAGTGCCGGGCCGCAGCGACCGCCGCGCCTTTCAGCGCCGAACGTCCCGTGCGTCCCACCAGGCCGCGGCCCTCGCGTCCGGCACGTCCGGCACGTCCGGCACGTCCGGCACGTCCGGCACGTCCGGCACATCCGACGGGCGCACCCCGCGCCGGGGGCCGACCCGAGCGGTACGCCGCGACACCGGCCGTGTCCCACGCCGCCACCCCGCCAGGTGCCGCTCAACGCCCCCCGTCCCGCACATCCCGCCACGCGCCAGGGATCGCGTCCGCCACGTCGTGGGCGCCCACCGGCGCGCCCCGCGCCGCGAGCCGCCCGGCGAGCCCGTGCAGATACGCCGCGACACTGCCCGCGTCCCGCGCCGACAGCCCCGCCGCCAGCAACGACCCGGCGAGCCCCGACAGCACGTCCCCGCTCCCGGCGGTGGCCAGCCAGGGCGTCCCGGTCGCGTTCACCCGCACCGGTCCCCCGTCCGGGACCGCAGGGTCCGCGACCAGGGTGGTCGACCCCTTCAGCAGCACGGTCGCCGCGTACCGCCCCGCCAGCTCCCGTACGGCGGCCAGCCGGGCCCCCTCGACCTCCTCCCGGGTCACCCCGAGCAGCGCGGCGGCCTCTCCCGCGTGCGGGGTCATCAGGGTCGGCGCGCTCCGCCCCCGGACCGCCTCCCGCTCCGCGAGCCGCAGCCCGTCCGCGTCCAGCAGCACGGGCACCTCGGTCGCCAGCACCTCGGCGACGGTCGCGGCGTCCTCCCCGGCGCCCGGCCCGGCCACCCATGCCTGGACCCGGCCCGCCTTGTGCGGCCCCCGGTCCGACACCAGCGTCTCGGGGAACCGCGCGAGCACGGCCTCCCCGGCGGGCCCGACGTACCGTACGGCGCCCGCCCCGCCCCGCAGCGCCCCCGCGACGGCCAGCACGGCGGCTCCGGGGTAGCGCGCGGACCCGGCGGCGATCCCCACCACGCCCCGCCGGTACTTGTCGCTCTCGCCCCCGGGTTCCGGCAGCAGCGCGGCGACGTCCGTGTGCTGGAGCGCCTCCAGTGCGGCCGCCTCCGGCAGCACGTCCGCGAGCCCGATGTCGACGAGGCGCACCACACCGGCGTGCTCCCGCGCGGGGTCGATCAGCAGTCCCGGCTTGTGCGTCCCGAACGTCACCGTCACATCGGCCCGTACGGCGGCCCCCCGCACCTCCCCGCTGTCCGCCTCCACCCCGCTGGGCAGATCGACGGCGACGACGACGGCCCCCGACCGCTCGACGGCCGCGACCAGCGCCGCCGCCGCGGGCCGCAACCCGCCCTTCCCCCCGATCCCGACGATCCCGTCCATGACGAGGTCGGCCCGCCGGACGACGTCCTCGGCCCCGTCCACCCCGACCACGGACCCCCCGGCCCGCCGCAGCGCGGCGAGTCCCCCGCCGTGCACCCGGTCGGGCGCGAGCAGCACCGCGCTCACCCCGGCGCCCCGCCGGGCCAGCCGCGCTCCCGCGTACAGGGCGTCACCCCCGTTGTCGCCGCTGCCCACCAGCAGCACGACCCGCCGTCCGTACACCCGCCCCAGGGCCTCGGCGCAGGCGGCGGCGAGCCCGGCGGCGGCCCGCTGCATCAGCGCCCCTTCGGGCAGCCGCCCCATCAGCTCCCGCTCGGCGCTCCGGACCGTGTCCACGGAGAAGGCAGTACGCATGGTGTCAGTCTGTCAGCGGGGCGGCGTCGTTTCCGGCTTCGGGTTTGGTGTGGAGGACCGCGCGGGCCTGCTCCGCCGCCCGGGCGATGCTCTCGGAGACGAAGTCGAGGAAGCGGCCCATGTTCTCGAGGCGGACGGCGGCCGGGGTGCCCGGGCCGAGGATGCCGACGCCCTGCCGTGCGGTCTCGGCGACCTGGGCGGTGGACCGGGCGCTGGCCACCATCGCCTCGTACATGATCTCGTCGTCGACGACGTAGCGCTCACGGCGGCGTTCGTCCCGTTCGCGGCGGACGTGGTCCTGGCTTTCGAGGAACGCGATGGCCTTGGAGACGGACGCCGGGCTGACCTGGAGGCGCTGGACGAGTTCGGCCGCGGTGAGGCTGCCCGTGTCGCTGAGGGTGAGGCAGGCCATCACCCGGGCCGTCATCGTGGTCATGCCCGACTGCATGAAGACGGTGGTCAGCGTCTCCTGGTACGCGCGTACGGCCTCGGCGTCGCGTCCATGGGGCTGCGGGGACTCCTCCCCTCCCCAGGGCTCGGTCCGGCGGCGCCGCTGGGTGCGGTGTTCCGTGGCGCGGTGGGCGAGGTCGGCGCGGTAGGCGGTGGGACCGCCGTTGCGCATCACCTCGCGGGTGACGGTCGAGGTCGGGCGGTCGAGCCCCCTGGCGATCTCCGCGTAGGCGGAACCGTCGGCCAGTCCCAGCGCGATCCGCTGGCGTTCCTGCTGGGTGAGCCTGCCTCCCGGCATCGCGGCCTCCTTCGTGGTTCGTGACCCTCCCAGCATAGCGTTCACCCTCATTTCATTGCAACGACCGAAGGGCGTGCGTTGCATTACACATCAGATCGTTGCAACGATTTAGCACCTCTTAGCTGCCAGTTCATAGATTCTGCGCAACAAGCTTGTTGCCGGATCCATAAACGCAACGTAGCTTTTCCATCGTCAGAAACAACGTGGCGCAAGCCGGAACCCAGGAGCACACCATGCAGAAGTTCGACACCCCCGCCCCGGTCTCCGCGATCCTCGACATCCCCTCCGGCCGTATCCAGTTCATCGCCGCCGACCGCGCCGACACCACGGTCGAGGTCCGGCCCGCGGACCCCGCCAAGAGCCGCGACGTGAAGGCGGCGGAGGAGATCGAGGTCGCCTACGCCGACGGTGTGCTGTGGGTCGAGGCCCCGGCGGCGAAGAACCGGATCCTCGGCAACACCGGCTCCGTCGAGGTGACCGTCCAGCTGCCCGCCGGTTCCCGCGTCGACGGCAAGGCCGCGGCCACCGAACTCCGGGTCGTGGGACGCCTCGGCGACCTCGCCTTCAAGGGCGCCTACCGCCAGATCAAGATCGACGAGGCCGCGAGCGTCCGCCTCGACGCGGTGGACGGCGACATCGAGATCGGCCGGCTGGGCGGCCCCGCGGAGATCAGCACCGCACGCGGCGACATCCGGATCGCCGAGGCCGTACGCGGCTCGGTCGTCCTCAGCACCCAGTCCGGCGACATCTCGGTCACCGCGGCTCCCGGGGTCTCGGCCGCCCTGGACGCCGGCACCGGCCACGGCCGGGTCAGCAACTCCCTCAAGAACGACGGCACCGCGGAACTCGACATCCGCGCCACCACCTCCCACGGCGACATCACCGCCGCCACCCGCTGATCCGCAGTCATCGAGCACATCACCGAACACACAGGGGGCACCTCTCATGACCGACCTCGCCATCGCGGCGACCGGGCTGCGCAAGTCCTACGGCGACAAGACCGTCCTGGACGGCATCGACCTGGCCGTCCCGGAAGGAACGATCTTCTCTCTCCTCGGCCCGAACGGGGCGGGCAAGACGACCGCCGTCAAGATCCTGTCCACCCTGATCACGGCGGACGCGGGCGAGATCCGGGTCGGCGGCCACGACCTGCGCACCGATCCCCAGGCGGTACGGGCCGCGATCGGGGTCACCGGGCAGTTCTCCGCCGTCGACGGCCTGATCACCGGTGAGGAGAACATGCTGCTCATGGCGGACCTGCACCACCTGTCCAAGGCGGAGGGGCGGCGGGTCGCCGCCGAACTGTTGGAGCGCTTCGACCTCACCGACGCCGCGAAGAAGCCCGCCTCCACCTACTCCGGCGGCATGAAACGCCGCCTCGACCTCGCCATGACCCTGGTCGGCAGCCCGCGGATCATCTTCCTCGACGAACCGACCACCGGCCTCGACCCGCGCTCCCGCCACACCATGTGGCAGATCATCCGCGACCTCGTCACCGGCGACGGCGTCACCGTCCTCCTCACCACCCAGTACCTGGAGGAGGCCGACCAGCTCGCCGACCGGATCGCGGTCCTGAACGACGGGAAGATCGCCGCCGAAGGCACCGCCGAGGAACTGAAGCGGATCGTCCCCGGAGGCCACGTCCGCCTTCGCTTCACCGACCCCGCCGCCTACCAGTCGGCCACCTCCGCCCTGCGCGAGGTCACCCGCGACGACGAGGCCCTGGCGTTGCAGATCCCCAGCGACGGCAGCCAGCGCGAGCTGCGCTCCGTTCTCGACCGGCTGGACGCGGCCGGCATCGAGGCCGACGAACTCACCGTCCACACCCCCGACCTCGACGACGTCTTCTTCGCCCTCACCGGCCCCGCCGAGATCCCCGCCCAGTCCAAGGAGACCGGCCGATGAGCACCCTGTCCCTCGCCGCACGCGACTCCGCGACCATGCTGCGCCGCAACCTCCTGCGTGTGTGGCGCTACCCGTCCGGAACCCTGAACCTGCTGCTCACGCCAATCATGCTGCTCCTGCTCTTCGTCTACATCTTCGGCGACGTGATGAGCGCGGGCATCGGCGGCAGCGACCGCTCCGACTACATCGCCTACATCGTCCCGGGCATCCTGATGATGACCATCGGCGGCACCGTCGTCGGGACGGCGGTGTACGTCTCCATGGACATGAACGAGGGCATCATCGCCCGCTTCCGCACCATGGCCATCTACCGCCCCTCGGTGCTCGTCGGGCACGTCCTCGGCAGCGTGCTCCAGTCGATCGCCAGCGTGGTCCTCGTCGGCGCCGTCGCCGTGGCCATCGGCTTCCGCTCCACCGACGCCACCCCCCTGGAATGGCTCGCGGCCTTCGGACTGATCGTGCTGTTCGCTCTGGCGCTCACCTGGATCGCGGTCGGCATGGGGTTGGTCAGCCCGAACGCCGAGGCCGCCGCCAACAGCGCCCAGCCGCTGATCCTGCTGCCGCTCATCTCCAGCGCCTTCATCCCGGCCGACACCATGCCGGGCTGGTTCCAGCCGATCGCCGAGTACCAGCCGTTCACCCCGGCCATCGAGACCCTGCGCGGACTGCTCCTCGGCACCGAGATCGGCAACAACGGCTGGCTGGCCGTCGGCTGGTGCCTGGGCCTCGCGGCGCTCGGTTACTTCTGGTCGACCTCGAAGTTCAGCGCCGACCCGAAGTGACCGTCATGCCGCCCGCTGCGACCGCCATGGTGAAGGACCGCCATGGCGGTCCGCCGCGCTGCCCGCGCCGCTCCCGCCGCTACCCCTCCGCGATCACCACGGCCGAGGCCACCCCGGCGTCATGGCTCAACGACACATGCCACCCCCGCACCCCCAGCTCCGCCGCCCGGGCCGCCACGCTCCCCCGCACCCGCAGCCGAGGCTGCCCGCTCGCCTCCACGAACACCTCCACGTCGGTCCACAGCAGCCCCGGCGGCGCCCCCAGCGCCTTGGCCAGCGCCTCCTTCGCCGCGAACCGCGCCGCCAGCGAGGCGACCCCCCGCCGCTCCCCGCTCGGCAGCAGCAACTCGCCCTCGACGAAAAGCCGCTGGGCGAGCGCCGGCGTCCGCTCCAGCGACGCCGCGAACCGTTCGATCTCGGCCACGTCGATACCGACCCCGATGATGCTCATGCCGAGCACTCTAAGGCGGGACGGGGCCGGGAATCCGGACGGACCGTCGCGGCCGACGTGCTCAGGACTGCGCGCCGTCACGCCGGATACGGGACGGCCTCCCGCGCCGAGCGGAGGGCGAAGGCCCACCAGGCCAGCTGGTCGAGGAGGGTCTTGGCGTGCCCGGCGGCCTGCGGGTCGAGGGGCCGGCCGTCCTCCCAGGCGGTGAAGTAGTTCGGGAAGGCGAGGCCGTCGCGGATCGTCACGGCGTGCAGTTCGGTCAGCACGTTCTCCAGGTGCAGCACGGCGTGCCGGCCGCCCGCCGCGCCGCCGTAGCTGACGAAGGCGACGGGCTTGGCCGTCCACTGGGTGAAGTGCCAGTCGATGGCGGCCTTCAGGGACGCGGGATAGCTGTGGTTGTACTCCGGCGTGACGACCACGAACGCGTCGGCACCCTCCAGCGCCGAGGTCAGGGCGGCCATCCCGGCGGGGCGGGGATAGTCGTCGCCGGCGAACTTGGGCGACGCGGCGGGCAGATCCAACGGGATCTCTACGTCGGCCAGATCGACGACGTCGACCTCGAACCCGCCGTGTGTCCGCGCCTGTTCGGCGACCCACGCCCCCACGACCGGCCCGAACCGCCCTTCCCGGACGCTCCCGACGATGACGACCAGCTTGTGCTTCTTCTCGTTCTCGTTCTCCATGGCCACCACGATCGGCCGCGCCCCGCACGGCAGCCAGACCGCGCCGAGGCTGGCCCCCGCAGGACCAGGCTGAGCCCTCCACGACCGGCGGGAGGGCGCCGTAGGGTCGACGGCATGGGGACACCTCTGGGGGACTTCGTCCGGGCCAGACGCGACAGCATCCAGCCGGAGTCGCTGGGGCTGCCGGACCACGGCCGCCGCCGTTCACCGGGACTGCGCCGCTCGGACCTGGCCACCCGGGCCGGCATCAGCGTCGAGTACCTGACCCGGCTGGAGCAGGGCCGTGACCGCAACCCCTCCCCAGCCGTGGTGAACGCGCTCGCCGACGGCCTGAGCCTCGCCCCGTCCGAGCGCGAGCACCTGCGCTACCTGGCGAAGATCACCGGCGGCGCCTGCCCGTCCCACACCCGCCCCGCGCCCCCGCCCCGCGAGGTCCGCCCCTCGGTCCTGGACACCCTGCGCCTCCTCGAACCGGGCATCGCCGTCGTGACCAACCGCCTGGGCGACCTCCTCGCCCACACCGGCGGCTTCGCGACGCTGACCGAGGGGACGGGCCTCCTCGACACCGCGACCGGCATCCCGAACCTCACCCGCTATGTGTTCACGGACGCCCGCGCCCGTACGTTCTTCGCCGACTGGGACGCCGTGGCCGACGAGCAGGCCTTCGATCTGTGGCTCGGCCCGTCCGTGGAGAACGCGGAGTGGTTCGCCACCGAACTCGCCCCGCTCGCGGGCCCGGAGTTCACCCGCCGCCTGCACCACCACCGGGTCCCGCCCCGCGCCGCCCTGCGCCTCAACCACCCCTCCGGCCCGCAACTCCGCCTCCGCCGCGAGACGCTGGAGGTGCCCTCCCACGCGCAGCAGCTGGTGGTCTTCCTCCCGGCGGACGAGCGGACGGCACAGGCGCTCGCACGGCTCACCGATCGTTCCGGGAGCCATCTCAGAGCCATCTCGTGACCCCGGTCCGGACCGGGGTCTACACCCCTCCCGGCGCTCGCCGCGCGGCGAGCGTCTCGCCCAGCCGGTCCAGGGCGAGGAAGAGGACGGGGAGACAGAGCAGCGGCAGGCCCAGGAGGAGCAGGAACGTGTGGGTCGGCCGGTCGGTGAAGATCAGCCAGGTGGAGACGACGAACGCGGCGAGCGCGACGATCAGGCAGCCGACGACCGCCCGCCCGAACGCCGTGCGCCGCCGCGCCCTGCGCGCGATGAGCGCCTCGAGCTCGGGCCGTGTCTCCGGGGCCAGGAACCCGAGCCGTACGGCGGTGGCGGAGAGGTCGGCGACCTCGCCGACCGGGTCGCCCACCTGCTGCTCGTCGAGCTGGAAGAGGCGGATCCGGCGCCCTTCGACGTCGTACAGGTACGCGGGCCAGCGCGGGACGGCGCCCCGCCTGCCGCCCTCGACCCGCATGCCGTAGATCTCGGACCAGGCCCGGGTGCGCGTCAGCAGCGGTCCACGAGCGGTGACCCCCTCGGCGGTGACGGACGTCCGCGCGCGCCACTGTTCCAGCGCGATGCGGGTGCCGAGGCCCAGCCAGATCGCCAGGGTCAGCAGGTGCCAGCCGGTCGGCCCGTCCAGCGTCACCATGTCCAGTGTGTTGATGCCGACGACCGCCGTCATGGCCACCAGAGTCAGATAGACCAACGGCACCGCCCGCCGTCTGCGGTACTCCCGCTCGATCCCCTCGCCCATCCGGAACTCCCCCGCTCCCCAAGCCCTTCATGGCCTGCGCATGAGGGCGGGGGGAGGTTACCGCCGATATCTGTGAACCGTGGCACCGTCGACCGCCGTCCCCGCCCCGGCCCCCGGATACGGCACCGGCCAACCCGCAGGACCGGCTCGTGGTGGCCGTGACCGCCGGGGACTCCGAGGCGGTACGCGCGGGTCCGTTCGGCCCCGGCTTCGCACACGATCACCGCGTCTCCGTCCACGGGGACTACCGGTGGCGCCACCGGCCCGAGAAGACCTGACGCCCCGGACGAGCGGATCCGAAGGCGCTCGCCCGTCGCGTACGGCCACTCATCGGGTCGGCATGCCTCCGTGGGGGCTGTTGACCACCATCGGCACAGACCCTTCGACGAGGTAGGGGTGCTCGGGGAAGTGGTCGATGTGGAGGTGACCGCCGTCCTCGGCGGTGGCCATGGCCTTCAGGTTGCCTGCCAAGATCGCCCTGGCACCGGCATCGCCACTGATCACCAGAACCTGCCGCGAGGCGTCGAGTTCGATCCGAACCCCGGGGCCGGAAGCCTTCCTGGCTTCGATACCTGCCAAGGTGCGGCCGTCCGGCGACGAGGTGGAGCCGATGAACCCGTCGCCCTCGGCCACCGCGTATGCCAAGTCGGCCAGTTCCTCCGCTGAAGCGGTGAGATCCACTTCGCCGAACACGGGATCGGAAACCAGTCGCACGGGCAGCACTCCTTCAGCTAGAAGATCCACTTGTACCCCTGCCAGCCGCCGGAGATCTTCACCCGGCTGCCGAAGGACCCCTTCCCGTTGCCGGGCAGGCGGTACAGAACGCCCGCCGTGTCGCGTGCGACCAGGTCGGCCTTCCCGTCGCCGGTGATGTCGCCGACGCCGACGACCGCGTTGTACGAGGAGCCCCAGCCGGAAAAGAGCTTCACGCGGGCGGAGAAGGTGCCGTTGCCCTTGCCGTAGTAGCGGTACAGGTTGTTGGACTTGTCCTGGGTGACCAGATCGCCGATGCCGTCGCCGTTGAGGTCCCCGGCGCCGACGATCTTCTTGTAGGTCTTCCAGTCGGCGTAGAGGGGAATCCGTCCCGACAGCTTGCCGGTGATCGTGCCCTTGTACAGGTCCACGCCACCGGTCCTGGCGTTGCGGGCGAGCAGGTCCGGGAATCCGTCCTTGGTGACGTCACCGATCGAGGCGAGGACGTCGTACTTGTTCCAGCCGCTCGTGCCGAGGGTGGTGTACGGCGTCGACGGCTGGAGCGCCTTGTTGCAGCCGGGCTTGTAGAGGCGCAGGGCTCCACTGCTCAGCGGGATCAGGACGTCGTTGCAGCGGTCGCCGCTCAGGTCGCCGAACGCCACCGGGCGGACACCGGTCGACCAGCCGGAGCCGGTGAGTTTCCCGGAGAACGTGCCCTTGCCCGTGCCCTGGTGGAACGTCAGCGCGCCCGAGGAGTTGAGGGTGAGCAGATCGCCGACGCCGTCCGGGTACAGCGGGTTCGGACCGCCCAGATGGTCGTGGGGCGCCGCGCCGGCGTGCAGGAGCCGTGTGGTGTGCTTGACCTCCAGCGGGGTTCCCACCCCGTCGGCGGGCACCACGGAGAGCGTCCAGTCGTAGACGCCGTTGGGCAGCACGACGTCGGCAGCGGTGACGCCTTGCCAGAGGACGCTCAGCGTGCCGCGCACGGCGCCGCCCGACCGGACGTCGACGACCTTGCCGCTCGTCTTGTCCCGCACGGTCAGTTTCCAGCTCGCGGCGGGCTTCGACAGCAGCACGGCCGTGAGGGGGTGGACGTCCGGGTGCTCCTCGTCGCGGTAGACCTCGTCCGCGGTCTCGGCCGGCTGCAGAAGCCGCAGCGCTTGCTGCGGCACACCGGACGGCACGAGGTGCACCTGCTCCTTGGCGTCGACGTAGGCGAGGTCGGGGCCCGACTCGTCGACCGACCAGCGCACGTCCCGCTGGGAGACACCGGTGTCCGGCAGGTCGCCGACGACCCGCTCGGCACCGGTGCCGTCCGCGACCGTCGTGAGGACCAGCTTGCCCGCCGACTTGTCGTGCGTGACGACGAAGCCGTCGCCGAGCTTCGCCTCGTCGGCCGGGACGGGCACGGACCTGCCCGCCGTACGATCGTACACCCCGGCCGTGTCGCCGCAGTTCCAGTAGAGCCAGCGGCCGAGCGCCTGGAGCTCGGTCGGCGTGCACCCGGCGTCGGTGGTGACCGGCGCACCGCTCTTCCGGGTCGCCAGGTCGTACGGGACGACGCTGCCCGGGGTGGTCCCGGCGGTCCACAGGACGTTCCCGGAGAGCGCGGCGGCACCGGCGGGGCGGGTGACGACCGGGGTCCCGGTCCCGCTCGGCCGGTAGACGTACTGCTCGGTCGCGGTGCTGTAGAGGACGTACTCCCCGGAGGCGTCGGCGATGCGCCCGCCGGCGGGCACGGTGAGGGTGTCGCCGTCGTACAGGCCCTCCCCGTCGATCCTGAGTGCGTCCGTCGTCGCCCCGTCTGCCGTGTTCCGGTTGATCCAGGCGATCTGACCGTCGCCGAGGCCGTGCAGCCCGGAGCATCCGGCGTCCCCGGCCGGGCAGGGGTCGATGCGGGCGTGCGGAGGGAGGAAGGGGGAGCTCGCGCCGAACATGGGGGTACCGGACGGGGCGACGGTCCGGACGAAGTTGGCGCGCAGGGTGCTGTTCCGGTCGTCGGCGACGACGAGCCGCCCCTGGTTCAGCGACAGGCCCTGGATCCGGTACGTCGGTTTCGGCAGGGCCTTGACCTGGGTGACGACCGGGCTGCCGTCGGGGCCCTCCTGGATGCGCTGGACACCCCAGTCGTCCTCGGAGGCGGCGGTACGGCCGACGGCCAGCGCACTGCCGTCCGTGCCGGACGAGACGGCCGGGTTCGACGCGGGCAGCAGGGTCTGCGACGAGCCGCCCGCGAGGGGTGTGGCGATCACCGCTGTGCCGGGCCGGGTGATCAGCCAGTCGCCGACGACCGCGAGGTCCTGCGTCGGGTTCGTACCGCCGCCGGGGAGCGTGACCTCGACCGGGGCGGCGGACAGGTCGGAACGGGAGTAGACCTCGACGACGGGGTCGCTGACGCTGAAGAGGACCACGTGGTCGGCGGTGACCTGCGCGCGGGGGCGGATCTCGTCCCGTGTCGCTGTCCACTGCTGCACCTGGCCCGTGTGCCGGTCGACCATGACCGACAGGTACGTCCCGGCCTCGCCCGCCCAGCCGGCGTAGAACAGCAGCCCGTCGGCGTCGCCGCCCTTGGGGGTTCTGAGGACGTATCCCTCGGGGACCCCGGTCACGGGGACGTCACGCGTGGTTCCGTCCGCCTCCGGGAACAGCAGGTGCATCTCCCGCTGCGTGATCCCGTTGTCGTCCTTCCATTGCCGGTAGGCGACCGCGAGATCGCCGAAGGCGGTCATGTACGTCAGGCCTGCGGGCGTGCGGATCGTACGGGTCGTGCCGTCGGCCGCGTTCCAGAGGTCGACCCGGCCGTCGGCGAAGCGGTAGGCGAGGACGTCGCCGCCGGCCGTGTTGTAGCTGGTGTAGCCCTCCGGATGGACCACCTTCGTGGAAATGCCGTCGGCGTACCGCGTCCAGACGAGTCCGGAGCCCTCCAGACTGTGGAAGACGCCACGGGCTCCGGCGCCGTCATGCCCGTTGTACGACGACCCGCCGTACAGCGCGCCGGAGGTGTAGGTGGCGCGCATCGCCGCCGGTACGACGGTCTCCTGAGCCGTGTCCGCGACCGCCACGGACGGCAGCAGTGGGCTCAGACCGGCCGCGAGGACGGCGCAGGCGGCGACGAGGCGCAGACGTGCGTGGGCATGCCGAGTCAACAGAATCCCTCCCCCGTGAAAACCAGCTGATCGTACGTCAGACGGTGACGAGTTCACACCAAACCGATTCTCGGCGGCGGTCAGCGGGAGATGAGGGAGGCTTCGGACTCGACGCGGGTGAGCTTCTCGGGGTTGCGGACGTCGTGGAGACCCGTGACGCGGGCGTTCTCCACGCGGAAGGCCAGCACGCCGTCGATCACGCCGTCCACGCGCTGGATGAGCCCGGGGTTGCCGTTGACCGTCGTGTGCTCACTGGTGAAGACGCCGCAGGGCCGCCGGCCTGAGGCGCGCGGAGGTCACTCTCAGGCGGCGACGAGTTCACACCACACGTACTTGCCCCGGTTGCCGAATCTGGACATCGGCTGCCAGTGCCAGAGGTCGGAGCAGGCCCGGACGAGGGCGAGCCCGCGCCCGCTCTCGGCCTCGTCGTCCACCTCACCCAGGTCGACGGGCGGTTCGGGCGGCTCCGGGTCCGCGTCCCAGGCCCCGATCTGCAACATCCCCTCTTTCCACCGCACCTTCAGCGCGGCGGGCCCCTTCTGATGCCGTACGGCATTGGAGACCAGCTCGGCGGCGAGGAGCTCCGCGGTGTCGAGGTGGGCGGTGAGTCCGTGGAGGGTGAGGATCACCCGGAGGGTGTGCCGGGAAACGGTGACGGCGCGGGGGTCGTTGGGGATGTGGAGGGAGTACTCCCAGGGTTCGGGCATGGGGCTACCTCAACTCCGTTTCGTAGAGTGTGCATTACGTCACCGACGGTAGACCTTTGATTTATGACCTAGCAAGCCGATCCCGTAATCTGAGCCCGAACGAGGAGGAGCAGTCCATGGGGACCAGGCGCGAACCAACGGCACGTCAGAAGCGCCTGGGGGCCGAGCTGCGCAGGCTCCGCGAAGCAGCGGGCCTGAGCGCCCGCGAGGCAGCGGCGCTGCTCGGTGTGAACTCCGTGCAGATCAGCCAGATCGAGTCCGCCATCGCGGGTGTGAGCGAAGAGCGATTGCGCCGTCTCGCGTCCCACTACGCCTGCACGGACGGGGAGTTCATCGAAGCCCTGGTGGCGATGGCCACCGACCGAACGCGCGGATGGTGGGAGGAGTACCGATGGCTGCTGCCCACGTCGTTCCTGGACCTGGCCGAGCTGGACCATCACGCCAGGTTCCGCAACGAGGTGGCGATCCTGTACGTCCCAGGCCCTCTCCAGACCGAGGACTATGCCCGTGCAGTCTTCTGCGCCAGGGTGCCCGAACTGACAGGTGAAGAGCTGGAGTTGCGCGTGCGACACCGCATGGCGCGACAACAGATCACCATCCCCTACGAGCTGGTGATCCACGAGTCCGCTCTGCGCATCAGAGTCAGCGACCGCACCGCCTCCAGGACTCAGCTGGCCAGGCTCCTGGAGCGGTCCGAGGCGCACAACATCACGGTGCGCATCATCCCCTTCGACCTGGATGGCTTCGGTCTGGCCGCAGGCACCATGACGTACATGGGTGGCCCTGTCCCCAAACTGGACACAGTGGTACGCGACACACCCTACGGTTCGGCCTTCATCGACGCCGAGGCCCAACTCGGCACCTTTCGAACCCGCTTCCGTAAAATGGAAGCCGTATCGCTGGAGCCAAAGCAGTCACGTGACTTCATCCACCGTCTGACAAAAGAGCTGTGAGGCACCCATGGACAACTGGCGTAAATCGTCCTACTCGGGCCCGGATGACGGCAACGACTGCGTAGAAATCGCGAACTCCCCCACCCAAGTGGGCGTACGCGACTCCAAGAACCCCGACAACGCCACCCTCACCTTCCCCGTCGCAGCCTTCACCGCCTTCGTCACCGCACTCAAGCCCTGGCGGAAGTCGTCCTACTCCGGGGAGGGCGACGGGAACGCCTGCGTCGAAATCGCCACCCTCCCCACCCACACCTCGGTACGCGACACGAAAGCCCCGGCCGGAAGCACCCTCACCTTCCCCGCCGAGGCCTTCGACGCGTTCCTGACCGGCCTACTCGACCGTCACTGACTTCGCCAGGTTGCGCGGCTGGTCCACCTCGTTGCCGCGGGCGGTGGCCAGCTCGCAGGCGAAGACCTGCAACGGCACCGTGGCGACCAGCGGTTGCAGCAGCGTCGGCGTCGCGGGGATCCGTACGAGATGGTCGGCGTACGGGGCGACCGCCTCGTCGCCCTCCTCCGCGATGACGATGGTCCGCGCACCCCTGGCCCGGATCTCCTGGATGTTGGAGACGATCTTGTCGTGGAGGACGGACCGGCCGCGGGGCGAGGGCACGACCACGACGACGGGCAGGTCCTCCTCGATGAGGGCGATCGGCCCGTGCTTCAGCTCACCGGCGGCGAACCCCTCGGCGTGCATGTAGGCGAGTTCCTTGAGCTTCAGCGCCCCTTCGAGGGCGACCGGATAGCCGACGTGCCGCCCGAGGAACAGCACGGTCCGCTTGTCGGCGAGGGAGCGCGCGAGGGCCCGTACCGGCTCCATGGTCTCCAGGACGCGTTCGACCTGGCCGGAGATCTGGGCGAGGTCGCGGATGACGGCGCGGATCTCGTCGGCCCACTTGGTGCCGCGGACCTGGCCCAGATAGAGCGCCACCAGGTAACAGGCGACGAGCTGCGTCAGGAACGCCTTCGTCGAGGCGACGGCGACCTCGGGCCCGGCGTGGGTGTACAGCACCGCGTCCGACTCCCTCGGAATCGTCGACCCGTTGGTGTTGCAGATGGCCAGCACCTTCGAGCCCTGTTCCCGCGCATGCCGGAGCGCCATCAGGGTGTCCATGGTCTCGCCGGACTGGGAGATGGCGATGACGAGGGAGCGGGGGCCGAGGATCGGGTCCCGGTAGCGGAACTCGCTGGCGAGTTCGACCTCGCAGGGGATACGGGTCCAGTGCTCGATCGCGTACTTGGCGATGAGGCCGGCGTGGAAGGCCGTACCGCAGGCGACGATGACGACCTTGTCGACCTCGCGCAGCTCGGCGGCGCCGATGCGGACCTCGTCGAGGGTGAGGGAGCCGCTCGCGTCGATCCGCCCGAGCAGGGTGTCGGCGACGGCCTTCGGCTGCTCGGCGATCTCCTTGAGCATGAAGTAGTCGTAGCCGCCCTTCTCGGCGGCGGAGGCGTCCCAGTCGACGTGGTAGGAGCGGACGTCGGCCGGCTGGCCGTCGAAGCCGGTGACGGTGACGCCGTCCCGGCGCAGCTCGACGACCTGGTCCTGGCCGAGTTCGACGGCCGAGCGCGTGTGGGCGATGAAGGCGGCGACGTCGGAGGCGAGAAAGGCCTCGCCGTCCCCGACCCCCACGACCAGTGGCGAGTTCCGCCGGGCCCCCACCACGACATCGGGCTCGTCCGCGTGGACGGCGACGAGCGTGAACGCCCCCTCCAGACGGCGGCAGACGAGCCGCATGGCCTCGGCGAGGTCGGCGGTGCCGGAGAACTCCTCGGCGAGGAGGTGGGCGACGACCTCGGTGTCCGTCTCGGAGGACAGCTCGTGCCCGCGCTCGGCGAGTTCGGCGCGCAGGCAGGCGAAATTCTCGATGATCCCGTTGTGCACGACGGCGACACGTCCTGCGTTGTCGAGATGAGGATGGGCGTTGGCGTCGGTGGGCCCGCCGTGCGTGGCCCAGCGGGTGTGCCCGATACCGGTCGGGCCGGTCGGCAGCGGCCGGGCCCCCAGTTCCTTCTCCAGATTCACGAGCTTGCCCGCCTTCTTCGCGGCGGCCAGCCCTCCGTCGGCGAGCACGGCCACACCGGCCGAGTCATAGCCCCGGTACTCCAGCCGCTTCAGCCCGGCCATGACGACCTCGAGCGCCGACTGAGACCCCACGTATCCCACGATTCCGCACATGCGCGGCAGCCTAGAGTCGAAAACACTGCTGAACACGCCTCCGCGTGCCCGATTCCGGATATCGTGCGCCCGTTCCGGGGGTCGCTTCGCCCGGTTGTGCGCTTACCCGCGGAATCCGAGCGGTCGGATGTCGTGCTGTGCCGCCTGCTGGACGAGGTCCTTGGCCAGGGCGGGGTCGGAGCCCAGGGCCAGGACCACGAGGGGCCCGGCATCGCGCCGTCCGAGTTCGATGCGGTGGAAGGCCATGAGGGGCGAGTTCGTGGACTGCCGTCCGAGCGTGGTCACGTCGGCCCACGCCACCACGTCGCGCACCTGGCCGAAGAGGCTGGTGACGACCACGCCGTCCGGATAGAGGTAACACCGGTTGATCTCCTGGGCCGCGGCGAACCGGCGCCACGCCAGCCGGAGACCGAACCCGACGAGCACCGCCCCCACGACGACCGCGCCCTTGAGGAACGCCGACGGCGGCCTGAGGGCGATCATCAGCCCGATGAGGAGGACGGCCAGCCCCAGCAGGGTCCGCCGTGCCAGCTGAGCGAGGCCGCCCATCACCCCGGTCACGGCGTAGGTGCGGCGCCGCCGTCCGAACCCGAACGCGTCCACGTGCGCCTGAAGAGCGGCACGCCGCCTCCTGAACACCCCCATGGTCTCTCCCCGGTTCCGGGCCCCTGTCGGCCGACAGCACGGCGACACTCGCAGACCGCCGCTCCGGCCACATCGGGAGAATTACCGAATCGGCTACGTAGTGCGCGCACGTGACACACCCCACCCGCCGTCCCGTTCAAACTCCGTTAACAATGGACTGTGATCTCACCGGTCTCCGCGATGCCCCGGAGCGCCCACCGGCACAGGCCGGAGGCGACTCCCTACGTCGATCTCACCCGCCGCGAGTGGAGCGCGCTGCGCGACAAGACTCCGCTGCCGCTGACCGCCGAGGAGGTCGAGAGACTGCGCGGCCTCGGCGATGTCATCGACCTCGACGAGGTGCGGGACATCTATCTGCCGCTGTCCCGGCTGCTCAATCTGTACATCGGCGCCACCGACGGGCTGCGCGGCGCCCTGAACACCTTCCTCGGTGAGCAGGGGTCCCAGTCCGGCACGCCGTTCGTCATAGGCGTCGCCGGGTCGGTCGCCGTCGGCAAGTCGACCGTCGCCCGGCTGCTGCAGGCGCTGCTCTCCCGCTGGCCCGAGCACCCGCGCGTGGAGCTGGTCACCACCGACGGTTTCCTCCTGCCCACCCGGGAGCTGGAGGCGCGCGGTCTGATGTCGCGCAAGGGCTTCCCGGAGTCGTACGACCGCCGTGCCCTGACCCGGTTCGTCGCCGACATCAAGGCGGGCAAGGACGAGGTCACCGCCCCCGTCTACTCCCACCTGATCTACGACATCGTCCCCGACCGGCGGCTGACCGTGCGCCGCCCCGACATCCTCATCGTCGAGGGGCTCAACGTCCTCCAGCCCGCCCTCCCCGGCAAGGACGGCCGCACCCGCGTCGGTCTCGCCGACTACTTCGACTTCAGTGTGTACGTCGACGCGAGCGCCGAGGACATCGAGCGCTGGTACCTCAACCGGTTCCGCAAGCTGCGCGCGACCGCCTTCCAGAACCCGGACTCGTACTTCAGGAAGTACACCCAGGTCTCCGAGGAGGAGGCCGTCGACTACGCCCGCACCCTCTGGCGCACCATCAACAAGCCCAACCTGGTCGAGAACATCGCCCCCACCCGGGGCCGCGCCACCCTCGTCGTCCGCAAGGGCTCCGACCACAAGGTCCAGCGGCTGAGTCTGCGCAAGCTGTGACGGACGGCTCCGGTCAGCGTCTGGGGCCCGCCAGCGCGTAGGCCGCGGTGCCGGTGACCGTGAGGGTCAGGGCCGTCCAGGTGGCCGCCGGGGTGCCCGCGGGCAGCAGCAGCCAGCTCGCCACCCGCGCCGGCACCCCCGTCGGCGGCGGTGCGAAGAACGCGTACGACAGCCAGGCGAACGGCAGCGTCCACGCGTACGAGGCGCCCCACAGCGCCGCGCCCAGGGCGCCCAGGCCCATCAGGCCCGCGCCGTCGCGGACGACGAACGCCACCCCGGCCATCCCGCTCCCGGCCATCCGCGCGAGCAGCGGCACCGCGGCGACGACCGCCCCGGCGAGCAGGACGTGTGCCGCCCTGCGGGGCGCCCAGCGGATCGCCGCCGTCCGGTCCAGCGCGAGGTCCTGCCCGCCGAGGCCGGTGGAGGCCGCCATCGCCCCCGTGGCGAGGACGAGCAGGGGCAGCCGCGGATCGACCGGGCCCGCGCCGCCGTCCCGGGCCAGGGCCCCCACCGCCACCGCGCCGATCAGCAGCGCGGCGAGCGTGGCGGGCACCTGACGCGAGCGGGCGTACAGCGTCAGCCATCTCACCGGGACGCACCGCCGGTGAGCGCTTCGAGCGCGTCCCCCTCGCAGGAGAGCGCGGCGGTGCGCATGGCCTCGACCCGGGCGCGCTGCTCGGCCTTCGGCAGCGTCCTGAACTTCTTCCACACCGGGCGGGCCTCGGTGTCGGCGTAGCGCCGCGCGTTCGCGGACACCTGGGGCAGCGACTCCAGGTCCCCGAGGACCCAGCCGACCGCGACCGTACGGGCGACGTCCTCGGTCCCCGTGCCGCTCCAGCCGACGGGGGAACACCCCGGCACCAGGCCCTTGCCGACGAGGGCCCACGTCAGCCCCTCGCCCTTCGCGTCGACGAGACCGGCGTCGTCGAAGTCGAGGGGCACGGTCCTGCCGGACCACTTCGGCATGCTGCCCTCCGGCAGCACGGTGGCGCTCTCGCGGACGGAGACCGGCGCCCCGGCGCCCAGGGCGGCGTGCAGCAGGCTCAGCGCCTTCTTGCCGGGGCCGGCGACCTCGGCGAGCCGTCCCTGCTGGGTCCGCGTCACGCACACCGGGCCGTCGCACACCGGCTCCGCGGCGGCCCGGTCGACGACGAACATCCGGTCCGCGGCGTTGGGCAGGACGAGCAGGGCGAGGGCCGCGCCCGCCAGGACGGGGGTCAGGGCGAGCAGCCGGGTGCGCCGCCGCGCGGCGACCAGCAGCGCGAAGCCGGTCACGGCCATGCCGAGCAGCCAGACCGTCTGCCCGAGGTGCACGGCGGCGGAGAGCGTGGTGAACGCGTCGCGCACGTCCTGCACCGCCGGGGACAGCAGCGAGAGCCGGTTCGGCTCGCTGGTCGCGATGCCGTCCGCCGTGTCCGTCTGCGTCCGGCCCAGCGACAGCTGCATGAGGGCCGTGAACGCGAAGGAGCCCACCGTCAGCAGGGGCGGGGTGAGCACGGAGGGCAGGGCCCGCGCGGCCCCCATGCCCAGGACGCAGCCCGCGACCAGGGAGAAGGCCCCGACCAGCGCGATCGGCAGCCATCCGAGGTGCGTGTACGAGGTGTGGGCGAGCACCTGTACCCCGCCCACGAGGACGAGCAGCGCGAAGGCCGAGGCCAGGGCGGCCCCCGTGGTGCCGGCCAGTGCCGCCGCGCGGTGCCGGGCGGGCCGCGGGGTGCTCGTCAGCAGCTCGGACATCTTCGAGCGGTGGTCGCGCAGGCCCTGGAGCGCGCCGGACCCGACGGCGAGCGGCCACAGGTAGAACAGCAGGGCGCGCAGCCACAGGGCCATGGTCGTCCACTGGGCCGTCCAGGCCGTGGTGCCCGAGCCGAGCGTGCCCTTCAGCAGGTACAGGAACGCGAGGGCCGTCGTCAGGATCACGGCACCGGCCCAGGGGGCGACCGAGCGTCTCAGCTCGATGCGCAGGACGCGCAGGGCATACGGGTTCACCAGGCGCCCCTTCCCCGCGCGGGGCCCTGGAGCAGCGCCGAGTAGCCGCGTTCCAGGGGGCTGTCGCCCACGTCCTCGGGGCCGCCCGCGGCCGCCAGCTCGTCCGGGGTGCCCTGGAAGACCAGCCGCCCCTCGGCGAAGAGCACCACGTCGGTGCAGGCGGCGGCCACGTCCTCCACCAGATGGGTCGAGACGAGCACACAGGTGTCCGTGCCCAGTGCCTGGAGCAGTTCGCGGAAGCGCAGCCGCTGCGCCGGGTCCAGGCCGACCGTCGGCTCGTCCAGCAGCAGGATCGCCGGGTCGTTGACGATGGCCTGGGCGATGCCGACCCGGCGCACCATGCCGCCCGAGAGGGCCTTCATCCGGTCGTCGGCGCGGTCCGCCAGGCCGACCCGCTCCACGGCGCGCTGCACCGCCGCGGGGATGTCCGACCCGGGCACCTCCTTCAGCCACGCCATGTACTCGACGAACTCGCGGACCGTGAACCGCTTGTAGTAGCCGAACTCCTGCGGCAGATAGCCGATCCGGCGGCGCAGCGCCCGCAGTCCGCCCGTGCCGCCCGGTCCGCCCGCGGACTCGCTGAGCAGCTCCAGGTCTCCCTCCGTGGGACGCAGGACGGTGGCCAGCGTCCGGATGAGGGTGGTCTTGCCCGCCCCGTTGGGGCCGAGGAGGCCGTGCACGCCGGTGCCCAGCGAGAGATCGAGGCCGTCTACGGCCATCCGTTTCCGGCCGACCCTGACCTTCAGCCCGGTGGCCCGTATCTCGTGGGCGTAGGGCGTCGGCGCGAGGTCGGCCGCGCTCACCGCGGACGTCATGGAATGTTCCCCTCCGGTGGTCATCGATGGGCTCCCAGCGCGGTGTAGGCGCCCCTGCGGGCGATCACGACACCGATGCCGAGAGCGAGGAGCAGCCCCCACACGGGCAGTCCGTCCGTGCGCAGGGCGAAGGCGGTACGGCCGCCGGCGGCCAGGGTCGGCGCCAGGATCACGGCGGCCCACACAACGGCGAGCGCGACGGCGGCACGGGTCACCCCGACCACGCCGCCCAGCGCCAGCGTCGCCGCCGTGAACGCCAGGCAGGGCAGCAGCCACTGAGCCGCCGTCACCCCCGTCGCCCAGCCGCACACGAGCAGCGCGGGAACGACCACGGCGAGCACGGACGCGGTGCGCCGCAGCACCAGGGAGAGCCCGGCCCGGGGCGCCGAGGCCGTCAGTTCGTACGCCGGGTCCAGACCGCGCGACCAGGACGCCGCGACCCCGAGCACCGGCAGGACCGGCGCGAACAGCAGCACCAGCGACACCTGGCCGGCCCCCGAGGCCGAGCCGAGGACGAAGCCGGTGTCGGCCCGGTCGAGCAGCAGCGCCAGCAGCGTCACGGCGAGGACCATGGCCAGCCACGGCACCATCGCGGGCGTCATCCACCCCGACAGCCAGGCCGGCCGGTGCCGTCGGCGCCGCACCGGGGCGATGACCGCCAGTTCGGGTGCGAGGCCGGACCAGACCGAGTCGACCAGCGAGGCGACGGCGGGGACCCCGGCGGCGACCGCGGCCGCCAGCCGGTCACGGCACCCCCGGCACCCCTCCAGGTGGGCCTCCACGGCCCACACCTCGTCGACGGCGAGGTCCGTGTCGCCGCGCGCGTACCCCTCGATGATCCGCGCCGACGCGTGTTCCGCGCTCATGCCAGCGCCCTCCGCATCTGGATCCGGGCCCGGCGGGCACGGGTCTTGACCGTGCCCTCGGGCAGCCCGAGCAGGACCGCGGTCTCCCGGACGGAGAGTCCGTCGAGCACCAGGGCCTGCAGTACCTGTCTGAGTTCCGGCGCGAGGAGGCGCAACGCGTCCCCGACGTCACCGCCGACGCTCGCCGCGAGCGCCTCGTCCTCGGCGGCGGGTGCCACGCCGGGCGGTGCGGCGGCCGGCGGCGGCTCCGCGTGGTGGGCGCGGCGCCGGAACGCGTCGACGAGGCGGCGCGCGGCGATCGTCCACAGCCAGCCGGTGGCCGACCCTCCGACGGCGGCCCCGGTGAACGCGCCCGCCGCGCGCCACACCGCCAGATACGTCTCCTGCATCACCTCGGCGACGATCTGCTCGTCGCCGCAGCGGCGGCGCAGCCGCACCGCCATCCACGGCGACGTACGCCGGTACAGCTCCTCGAACGCGGCCCGGTCGCCCTTGGCCACCAGCCGGAGGAGACGTGCCTCGTCCACCTCGTGCAGCGCTGCCCTGACTGTTCTCACACCCGCTAGACGCCGGCGCCGGGCCCCGGGTTTTCACCCCGGAGTGATCCCGGTCACAGGGGGCCGGGGTGGCCGGAAGAGTCCTCCCGGCTAGCCTGCCTCCGTGCTGCATCTGCGTCTGATCGCCCCGCCGGAGAAGACCGACGACGTGCTCCGGCTGATCGAGAACACGGTCGGCGCCACGCATCTCGTGGTGCTGCGGGGCGCGGCCCGCAATCCCGCCGGGGACGTCGTCACCTGTGACGTGGCCCGAGAGGCCGGGGACGCGCTCCTCACCGAACTCCAGCGGGCGGGCCTGGACCGGACCGGCTCGATCGCCGTCGAGAACATCGACCTGTCCCTGTCACTGCGCGCCGAGAAGGCCGAGGCGGAGGCCCCGGGCGAGGGCGCGGACGCGGTCCTGTGGGAGCACCTCACCGACGCCACCCACGAGGAGTCGACGCTCTCCGTCACCTACCTCGCCTTCATCACCCTGGCCACGATGATCGCGGCCTGCGGTGTGGTCCTGGACAACGCGGTGCTGATCGTCGGCGCCATGGCCGTGGGGCCGGAGTTCGGGCCGCTCGCCGGGCTCTCCACCTCGATCGTCCGCCGCCGTCCCCGGCTCGCCCTGCGGTCCCTGAACGCCCTGCTCGTCGGCTTCGCCGTCGCCATGGCCGCGACGGTCGTCTTCAGCCTGTTCATGGACGCCCTGGGCCTCTTCAGCGAGGCCCAGCTGGACGCCGACCGCCCCCAGACCGGTTTCGTCTACGCCCCCGACGCCTTCTCGTTCATCGTCGCCGTCCTGGCCGGCGCGGCCGGCACCCTCTCCCTCACCTCGGCCAAGTCCGGCGCCCTGGTCGGGGTGGCCATCTCCGTCACCACGGTCCCGGCGGCGGCCAACGCGGCGGTCGCCCTGAGCTACGGCGACATGGAACAGACGTGGGGATCGACGGAACAGCTCCTGCTGAACCTCCTGGGCATCGTCCTGGCGGGAACCACGACGCTGCTGCTCCAGAGGTGGGCCTGGTCGAAACGGCCCTGAAGGGGCGCAAGCCCCGAAAGGGGCGCGGGGAACTGCGCGACAAGCCACAACGCACCCGCAGACCGCGATGCGCAGAACCCCCCGCCCCGAACCCGAACCGGCTCTTAACCGAGCGCGGACTTCACCACATCGGCCAGCCGGCCCGCGACGGACCGAGCCTGCTCGATGTCCGCGGCCTCGACCATCACCCGGACCAGCGGCTCGGTCCCGGAGGGACGCAGCAGCACCCGGCCGGTGGAGCCCAGCTCCCGCTCCGCCTCGGCGACGGCGGCCGACAGCTCGGCCGAGTCCCCGACCCGGGACCGGTCCACGTCCGGCACATTGACCAGCACCTGCGGCAGCCGCTCCATCACGGAGGCCAGCTCGCGCAGCGACTTCCCGCTCTCGGCGAGCCGCGCCGCGAGCATGAGCCCGGTCAGCGTGCCGTCGCCGGTCGTCGCGTGGTCGAGGATGATCACATGCCCGGACTGCTCGCCGCCGAGGGCGTAGCCGTGCTCCTTCATCTCCTCCAGGACGTACCGGTCACCGACCGCGGCCTGGACGAGGTGGATCCCCTCCCGCTCCATGGCGAGCTTGAACCCGAGGTTGGACATGACGGTGGCGACGACGGTGTCCGACCGCAGCACGCCCCGCTCCCGCATGGCGAGCGCCAGCACGGCGAGGATCTGGTCGCCGTCGACCTCCTCGCCCGTGTGGTCCACCGCGAGGCACCGGTCGGCGTCGCCGTCGTGCGCGATGCCGAAGTCGGCCCCGTGCTCGACGACCGCGGCCTTCAGCTTGTCGAGATGCGTCGATCCGCACCCGTCGTTGATGTTGAGCCCGTCCGGCTCGGCCCCGATCGTCACGATCTCGGCCCCGGCCCGGGTGAACGCCTCCGGGGACACCCGCGCCGCCGCGCCGTGCGCCTCGTCGAGGACGATCCTCAGCCCGTCGAGCCGGTTGGGGAGGACGGCGATGAGGTGGGCGACGTACCGGTCGAAGCCCTCGTCGTAGGACCGCACGCGGCCGACGCCCGAGCCGGTGGGCCGCTCCCACGGCTCACCGTGGGTGTGGGACTCGTACACGGCCTCGATCCTGTCCTCGAGGTCGTCGGCGAGCTTGTGGCCGCCGCGCGCGAAGAACTTGATGCCGTTGTCGGGCATCGCGTTGTGGCTGGCGGAGAGCATCACGCCCAGGTCCGCGCCGAGCACACCGGTGAGGTAGGCGACGGCGGGCGTCGGCAGCACGCCGACCTTGAGCACGTCCACGCCGGCACTCGCGAGACCCGCCACCACGGCGGCCTCCAGGAACTCTCCGGACGCACGCGGGTCACGCCCCACGACAGCCACCGGCCGGTGACCCTCGAAGGTGCCCGCCTCGCCGAGCACATGCGCCGCCGCGACGGACAGGCCGAGCGCCATCTCGGCCGTCAGATCCGCGTTGGCGACACCGCGCACGCCGTCCGTGCCGAAGAGTCGTCCCACTTGTCCTCCTGAGGAAGCGTCAATGACCGAAGGGGCAATTACACCGGATAGCGGCATCCGTCACACAAGCCTTTGAGCATCTTGTGCCGTTATACGCCCCTGCCAGTAGGAAAACGAACGCCCCGACAGCACAGTGGCGTGCCGCCGGGGCGTTCGGTGCAGGCAGCGAGCGATTAACGCTTGCTGTACTGCGGAGCCTTGCGGGCCTTCTTCAGACCGGCCTTCTTCCGCTCGACCGCGCGGTCGTCACGGGTCAGGAAGCCGGCCTTCTTGAGCGCGCCGCGGTTGTTGTCGACGTCCGCCTCGTTCAGCGCACGGGCGACACCGAGACGGAGCGCACCGGCCTGACCGGAGACACCGCCACCCGCGATGCGGGCGATGATGTCGTAGCGGCCCTCGAGCTCGAGCACCTTGAACGGCTCGTTGACTTCCTGCTGGTGCACCTTGTTCGGGAAGTAGTCCTCGAGGGTGCGACCGTTGATCTTCCACTTGCCGGAGCCCGGGACGATCCGGACGCGGGCGATGGCGTTCTTGCGACGGCCCAGGCCGGCGGCCGGCTGCGGGTCGCCGAAGCGGGAGGCGAGGGACTCCGAGGTGTACTCGCCCTCGACGGGCACCTCGGACTCGGTGGTGTAGCTGTCGATGTCGACGAGCTCAGTCTCTTCGAGCGGCTGCTCGGCAGTGGTCTCGGCCACGGTGATTCCTCAGATTCTCTTGGCTTGGTTTGGTCTAGGCCGGTGTTACTGCGCGACCTGGGTGATCTCGAACGGCTGCGGCTGCTGCGCGCCGTGCGGGTGCTGGTCACCCTTGTAGACCTTCAGCTTCGAGAGCATCTGACGGCCCAGCGTGTTCTTCGGGAGCATGCCCTTGACGGCCTTCTCGATGGCCTTCTCCGGGTTCTTGTCCAGCAGCTCGTCGTAGCGGACGGAGCGCAGACCACCCGGGTAGCCGGAGTGGCGGTACGCCATCTTCTGGGTCCGCTTGTTGCCGGACAGGTGCACCTTGTCGGCGTTGATGATGATGACGAAGTCACCGGTGTCGACGTGAGGGGCGTAGATCGGCTTGTGCTTGCCGCGCAGGATGGAGGCGGCGGTGCTGGCGAGACGGCCCAGGACAACGTCCTGAGCGTCGATGACGTGCCACTGGCGCGTCACATCGCCGGGCTTGGGGCTGTACGTACGCACGGTTCGTAGCCTTCGCTTCGAGTGAGTGGTCCTGACAAGGTCACCGAAGACGATCACGACAGCCCTGGCCGCACTGCGGTGACGCAAACCGCGTGCAGGTCGCTGGTCATCGGCCCGGTGGACCGGTGTAAGGGCCCGTCCCGTGAGAATGAGCAAGCCAATACACAACGAAGATGCAGGATACCCGTGTCGCGAGGGTGGGGTCAAAACGAGGCCCCGGCGGGGCCGGGGCGAGGGCACGGCACGGCAAACACGACATCTCCGGGTGAGAAGGTTTCAAAGGCAGTTGGGGCGGAACGGCGGCGTGTCCACCCGTCTAAGATGCGGCCCATGAGCTATGGGCAGGGGGGACCTCAGTCCCAGTGGGATCCGTGGAAACCGAACTCCCAGCAGCCGTGGACCGGTGGCAGTGACGGCCCGTCCCCGGACTGGGCGGCACTCGCGGACGCGTCCGAGAAACGAAACAGGCGCCGCAAGCTGTTCCTCATAGTGGGGGGCGCGCTGGCCACGGTCGGTGTCGGCACCGCCGTGACCATGGCGGTGGTGAACAGCGGCGGGAGCGACGAGGCCAACCGGCCCACGTCCTCGGTGCCCGCCACCACGGGCCTGCCGAGCGCGTCCGGCACTCCGTCCTTCGCGCCCACCAGCGCGCCGCCGGCGCTGGACCCCAAGGAGTTCGTCTCCAGCAAGGCCAAGGACACGGCGGAGAACAGCCCGGAGCTGATGTTCCCCGGCACCCAGCTCACCATGGGTTCCAACGTCTACAAGAAGGGCCCGACGGCGGACAGCACCGACTGCGCCACGGGCGTCCAGGGCACCCTGCCCAAGGTCCTCGCCGCCAACGGCTGCACCCGGCTGATGCGGGTGACGTACACCAAGGGCGACGCCGCGGTGACGGTCGGTGTGGCGGTCTTCGACACCGAGGCGCAGGCCCTGAAGGTCAAGAGGCAGGCCGACAGCAAGAGCATCGTGAAGGCGCTCACCGGCAAGGGCGTGAAGTCCTTCTGCAACGCCGCGATCTGCCGCTCGACGACCAACTCCTACGGCCGGTACGCCTACTTCACGATCACGGGCTTCACCAATGGCAAGGACGTGACCACGAAGGACACGGCGGTCTTCACCATGGGTGACGACCTCGCCGAGTTCGCCTTCCAGCAGATCAACCGCCGTGGCCAGGCCCAGGCCTCGGCGGCGGCCGAGGGCTGACCCGGCCGGCCGTCAAACGGGCCAATCGGACGTGCGACACTCCCCCCAAGTGATCATCTGATCATCCGGTCACGGATCCCTGGGGGGAACCACGCCATGAGCGCCACGACCCGACGCAGCCTCCTCGCCGGCGCCGCCGGTCTCACCGGCGCCGCCCTCGCGACCTCGATCGTCATCGCCCAGACGGCCTCGGCCACCGGCACCGGCGCGGGCTGGCTGAACGTGAAGGACACACCGTACGGGGCCCTCGGCGACGACCGGGCCGACGACGCCCCCGCCATCCAGAAGGCCATCGACGCGGCCGGCCAGGGCGACACCGTCTACCTCCCGCCCGGCGCGTACCGGCTCGCCTCCCCGCTCCGCCTCCGGCTCGGCGTCACCCTGCGCGGCGACTGGCACCCGCGCTCCCCGGCCCACACCGAGATGACCGCCTCCTATCTGCGCCCCGGCCTCGGCACCTTCACCGGCGAGGCCCTGATCGTCGTCGACCCGGTCCCGGCGCAGCGCAGCTCCACCGACCCGGCGTACGGCGGCGGTCCCCGTCTGTACGGCCTGGCGCTCGACGGCCGCGACCAGCGGGCCACCACCGGCACCTCGATCGACGGCATCCGCGTCACCCCCGGCGTCCGGGACCTCGGCCTGGAGAAGGTCACCGTCTGGCGCTTCACCGGCCACGGCCTGCACGCCCAGAACGCCGCCGCCCTCCAGCTCACCCAGGTCCACTGCGTCGACAACGAAGGCCACGGCTTCACCTGGGGCGACACCACGGGCACCGGCGGCGGCCTGGTCGACGCCGACCTGTTCCAGTGCCACGCCCAGGGCAACGGGGGACACGGCTACGACATCCTCAACCCCGACGCGGTCACCGTGGTCGACTGCCGCTCGGCGGCCAACGCCCACCACGGCTACCACGTCACCGGCGTCAACCACTCGATGGTGATGATCGGCTGCGCCACCGACGGCAACGGCCGGGACGGCTTCCACCTCGCCACCTCCCCCGGCGGCCGCTTCCTCCAGCTCCTCGGCTGCCTCGCCGGACGGGACGGCAGGGAGACCGCGGCCTCCCTCATCCCCTACTCCGGCTTCACCGTCACCGGCGAGGCCGCCGAGGGCGTCGTCCTCACCGGCTGCTCCACCACCACCGGCCGCGGCGACGACGGCACCGGCGCCCTCTCCCCCGCCTACGGCCTCACCACCTCCGCGCTGAACTCCGTGAGCAACGTCTCGGTGGTCGGCGGCGAGTACGTCGGGACGACGGCCCCCTTCCAGGACCTCGGCGCGGTCGTCGTCCGCCACAGCGGCGTGATCTCCGGCACCCACCGGGACACCGGCATCGCCTGGGACCAGCATGACGTCCACATGATCTCCGGAGCCGCCGGCACCCGCCGTGACCTGGAGTTCTGGTCCCGCGGCAAGGCCCGCCGCTGGGCCCTGCGCACCACCGACGCCGCCGAGTCCGGCGCCGGTGACGGCTCCGACTTCGCGCTCGTCCGGCACGCCGACGACGGCACCGTCCTCGACACGCCCCTCACCGTCAGCCGCGCCAGCGGCCGGGTCTCCCTCACCACCCCCGGCCTGACGGTCACCGCGAGCGCCGGCCCCGGCGTCCACCTCGTCCAGCAGCGGCCTGCCGCCCACGGCTACGCGGTCACCGGCGCCGGGAAGACCTCCCGCGCCTTCCAGTCCAAGGCCGCCGGAGACTCCGCCCACCGCTTCGCGATGGAGATCGACGGCACCCAGACCTTCGGCCCCGGCACCGGCCGGGACACCAGCTGGGGCCGCCTCGGCACCGCCCAGATCGGCAGCGCCGACGCCGACATCGTCGTGGGCCGGGCCGGGAAGGGCATCAAGGTCAAGGAGGGCAGCAACGCCAAGATGGGCACGGTCACCCTGAACGGCACGACCCCGGTGACGGTCCCCACCACCGCGGTCACCGGGACCAGCCGCATCTTCCTCACGGTCCAGTCCCCCGCCGGCACCCCCTCGGGCGTGGCCTACGTCGCCTCCCGCACCCCCGGCACGCACTTCACGGTGAAGGGCATGGCCGGAGACACCTCAACAGTGGCCTGGCTCATCATGGAACCGGCGTAACGCCCCAAAAGGGGCGCGTGGAACTGCGCGACAAGCCACGACGGCGCCGCACCGAAAACTCAACAGCACCCGGCAGACGGCAGAACACGCTTGTTCCGCGCCTCCCTGCTCCGCGCAGCAAGCAGCTCATCGGCCGGGTACCCGACCTCCTCCAACGTCAGCCCGTGCGGCCGTACGACATGCACGGCGGAGTCCCGCACCCCCGCGGCCAGCACCTTCCCCGGCCACTCGGCCCCCCGGTGCCCGTCCCCCACGAACAGCAGCGCCCCGATGAGCGAGCGCACCATGTTGTGGCAGAAGGCGTCCGCCCGCACGGTGGCGGTGATGATCCCGTCCTCGCCCTTCACCAGGCTCAGCTCCTGGAGGGTCCGGATCGTGGTGGCGCCCTCCCGCCGCTTGCAGTAGGCGGCGAAGTCGTGCTCCCCGAGCAGCCGCAGCGCCGCCTCGTTCATGGCGTCGACGTCGAGCGGCCAGTCGTGCCAGAGCACATGGCCCCGCAGCAGCGGGTCCACACCCCCGGGGTTGTCCGTCACCCGGTACGCGTACCGCCGCCAGACGGCCGAGAACCGGGCGTTGAAGCCACGGGGAGCCTCCCTGAGCGCCCACACCCGCACATCCCGGGGCAACCGCCCGGCGAGCCGCTTCAGCAGCTTCTCGTGGTGCTCACGCCACACGCCCTCCGGCAGATCGACGTGCGCCACCTGCCCCCGGGCGTGCACCCCGGCATCGGTCCGGCCCGCCACGGTCAGCTCGTAGGTCTCCCTGGACCGCGTGACGGTCCGCAGGGCGTCCTCGATCTCCCCCTGCACGGTCCGCCGCCCCCCGGCCTGCTTGGCCCACCCCGAGAACTCGCTCCCGTCGTAGGAGAGATCGAGACGGACACGGACGTACCCGGGCTGCACTTCGTCACTCACCCAGAGATCCTCTCAGCAACACAGAAAAGCGGGCCCGTCCCTCGAAAGGAACGGACCCGCCAACACCCTGCCCTTCGGAACGCCTACGCGTCCTTGGACTCCTCCGCGGCGTCCTCGACGACCTCGTCGGCCTGGGTCTCCTCGACCTTGGCCTCCTCGGCCTCCTTGACCGCACGCTTGGTGGCGGCCTCGGCCTCACCGGTCGCCTGCTGCGCCACGGTCAGCGCCTCGACCAGCTCGATGACGGCCATGGGCGCGTTGTCGCCACGGCGGTTACCGATCTTGGTGATACGGGTGTAGCCACCCGGGCGGTTCTCGTAGCGCGGGCCGATCTCGGTGAAGAGCGTGTGGACGACGCTCTTGTCCGTGATGACCTGGAGCACCTGACGGCGGTTGTGAAGGTCGCCCTTCTTCGCCTTGGTCACCAGACGCTCGGCGTACGGCCGCAGACGGCGGGCCTTCGCCTCGGTGGTGGTGATACGGCCGTGCTCGAAGAGCGCCTTCGCGAGGTTCGCGAGGAGCAGCTTCTCGTGCGCGGCACTGCCGCCCAGACGGGCACCCTTGGTGGGCTTCGGCATCTTTCTTCTCCTGTGTGTCTGCCCCGGCCGTGTCAGGTACCGGGGTCAGGAACCCGATGAGCGGATGCTCACCGGCAACGACCGATCAGTACTGCTCGGTCTCCACGAAACCCGCGTCCGCGTCGTCGTCGGCGCCGAAGGCGTCGGCAGCGGCCGTGGGGTCGAATCCGGGCGGGCTGTCCTTGAGGGCCAGGCCCATGCCGGCCAACTTCGCCTTGACCTCGTCGATGGACTTCGCACCGAAGTTGCGGATGTCCAGGAGGTCGGCCTCGGAGCGCGCGACCAGCTCACCCACGGAGTGGATGCCCTCACGCTTGAGGCAGTTGTACGACCGAACGGTGAGCTCCAGCTCCTCGATCGGCAGCGCCAGATCGGCGGCGAGGGCGGCGTCCGTGGGGGACGGGCCCATGTCGATGCCCTCGGCGTCGATGTTCAGCTCGCGGGCGAGACCGAACAGCTCGACCAGGGTCTTACCGGCGGAGGCCATGGCGTCACGGGGACGCATCGCCTGCTTGGTCTCGACGTCCACGATCAGCTTGTCGAAGTCGGTGCGCTGCTCGACACGCGTGGCCTCGACCTTGTACGTGACCTTCAGAACCGGCGAGTAGATCGAGTCGACCGGGATGCGCCCGATCTCCTGACCGACCTGCTTGTTCTGCACGGCGGAGACGTAACCGCGGCCGCGCTCGACCGTCAGCTCCATCTCCAGCTTGCCCTTGCCGTTGAGCGTGGCGAGGACGAGGTCGGGGTTGTGCACCTCGACACCGGCCGGGGGCGCGATGTCGGCGGCGGTGACCAGACCCGGGCCCTGCTTGCGCAGGTACATCACGACCGGCTCGTCGTGCTCCGAGGAGACGACCAGCTGCTTGATGTTGAGGATCAGGTCGGTGACGTCCTCCTTGACGCCCGGCACGGTGGTGAACTCGTGCAGGACACCGTCGATACGGATCGACGTGACCGCCGCACCCGGGATCGACGACAGGAGCGTACGGCGGAGGGAGTTGCCGAGGGTGTAGCCGAAGCCCGGCTCCAGCGGCTCGATCACGAACCGGGAGCGGAATTCGTCGACGACCTCTTCGGTCAACGAGGGACGCTGAGCGATCAGCATGGTGTGTTCCTTCAGTCAGGGGCGCCCGCTATTTGACGCCCGACTCTGTACTGCAAGGGTACGGGCGGTACGGCCCTTTATGGAGCCGTACCGCCCGTAGCCTCAAGACGACCGTGCGTCAGACGCGGCGACGCTTCGGCGGACGGCAGCCGTTGTGCGGGGTCGGGGTGACGTCCTGGATGGAGCCGACCTCGAGGCCCGTGGCCTGGAGGGAACGGATCGCGGTCTCACGACCGGCGCCCGGGCCCTTGACGAAGACGTCGACCTTGCGCATGCCGTGCTCCTGCGCGCGACGGGCAGCCGACTCGGCGGCCATCTGCGCGGCGAACGGCGTGGACTTGCGCGAGCCCTTGAAGCCGACGTGGCCTGCGGAGGCCCAGGAGATCACGTTGCCGGCCGGGTCCGTGATGGACACGATCGTGTTGTTGAACGTGCTCTTGATGTGCGCCTGGCCGTGGGCGACGTTCTTCTTTTCCTTGCGGCGCACCTTCTTGGCAGCGCCCTGACGACCCTTGGGGGGCATCTATTACTCCTACGGGAGGTGGTCGGTCCTACAGCGAAGACCGCTGGACGGCGAGTCCGCTGCGGACTACTTCTTGCCCGGCTTCTTCTTGCCGGCGATGGCGCGACGCGGGCCCTTGCGGGTACGAGCGTTCGTGCTGGTGCGCTGACCGCGGACGGGCAGACCACGACGGTGACGGAGACCCTGGTAGCAGCCGATCTCGACCTTGCGGCGGATGTCGGCCTGGATCTCGCGACGGAGGTCACCCTCGGTCTTGATGTTGTTGTCCACGTACTCGCGGATGGCGACCAGCTGCTCTTCGGTCAGATCGCGAACACGGGTGTTCGGGTCGACGCCGGTCGCAGCCAGCGTCTCCTGCGAGAGGGTCCGGCCGATGCCGAACACGTAGGTGAGGGCGACCTCCACGCGCTTGTCGCGCGGGATGTCAACACCGGAAACGCGTGCCATTCAATGGCTCCTGGTGATCTTCGGAGGTCTTCCACAGAACCGGATCCCCGCCGCCGGTCTCTTCTTCTCGAAGAGTTGGTACGACGGGGTCCCCGGCCTCCGAACCGGGGGTGTCAGGCAAGAAGAAACCCCCGCCTGGGTCCTGCGTATGAACATATTCAGCTCGCGTCGCGCGAAGTCTCTGCGATCTCGATGCAGAGGGAGAGATCGGCTGCGATCAGCCCTGGCGCTGCTTGTGGCGCGGGTTCTCGCAAATGATCATGACCCGACCGTGACGGCGGATCACCCTGCACTTGTCGCAGATCTTCTTGACGCTCGGCTTGACCTTCATGGGATGTGAGGTTCTCCGGGTCAGTTGCCGGCGGTCCCGCTTGCGCGGGACGTGGGCAAGATCTACTTGTACCGGTAGACGATCCGGCCACGCGTCAGGTCGTACGGAGACAGCTCCACCACGACCCGGTCGTCAGGGAGGATACGGATGTAGTGCATCCGCATCTTGCCGCTGATGTGTGCCAGGACCTGGTGGCCGTTCTGGAGCTCGACCTTGAACATGGCGTTCGGCAGAGACTCGACGACAGTGCCCTCGATCTCGATGGCACCTTGCTTCTTGGCCACGCTTCGCCCTTCGAATCGACTACCTTGATCGACTCTGTGCGAGCGCATGCAGACATGCGGGTGCACGAGAGCCGACGAGTCAGTCTACGTCAGGGCCCCGAGAAACACGAATCGAGAGAGTCTGCCCCACGAGAGAGATCCGTAAGCTTGAAAAATCCCTCGGGACAGCCCACCAAGGGGCGCGGGGAACTGCGCGAGCAGCCCCCACCGGCCCGCAGCCGCACGACCGAGCTCAGCCCAACGGATCCGGCGCGGCCACAACCCCATGTTCCGCCAGCTTCGCCTTGCCGCCGTCCGGGGCGGTCAGGACCAGGGGGCCCTCCTCCGTGAGGGCCACGCTGTGCTCCCAGTGGGACGACCACGTGCCGTCGGTCGTGATGACCGTCCAGTCGTCCTCCAGCACCTCGGTGCGCGGGGTGCCCAGGGACACCATCGGCTCGATCGCGAGGCAGAAGCCGGGCACCAGCTTGGGGCCCTTGCCCCGGCGCCGGTCGACGTAGTTCAGCAGATGCGGGTCCATGTGCATCTCGGTGCCGATGCCGTGGCCGCCGTAGTCCTCGATGATGCCGTAGCGCCCGCCGCCGGGCTTGGGCTGGCGGCGGATGTACGTCTCGATGGCGCGCGAGACGTCGACGAGCCGGTTGCCGAGCTTCATCGCGGCGATCCCGGCCCACATCGACTCCTCCGTCACCCGGGAGAGCTCGATCAGCTCCGGGGCGTGACCGGAGCCCACGAACGCGGTGTACGCCGCGTCGCCGTGCCAGCCGTCCACGATCGCGCCGCAGTCGATGGAGATGATGTCGCCGTCCTTGAGGACCACCTCGTCGGACGGGATGCCGTGCACCACGACGTCGTTCGCCGAGGTGCAGATGGTCGCGGGGAAACCGCCGTACCCGAGGAAGTTCGACTTCGCGCCGTGCTCGGCCAGCACCTTGCGCGCGACCTCGTCCAGGTCCTTGGTGGTGGCCCCCGGTACCGCCGCCTCCCGCGTCGCCGCGTGGATGGCGGCGACGACCAGCCCCGCCGCACGCATCTTCGCGATCTGCTCGGGACTCTTGATCTGCACCATGAGGGCCTGCGCTCTCCATCACTCGGTCGGGGGATCGGGTACTGCCTACACAACAGTACGGCCGTGGGGTCCAGGGGACTCCACGGCCGTACGGGACGGACGACTACGCGTCGTCGCCCTCGCGCTTCAGCGCCGCCAGCGCACGATCGGTGACCTGCTCCACGGGGCCCATGGAATCGATGGTCACGACCAGGCCCTGGGCCTTGTAGTAATCGATGATCGGCTCGGTCTGCGTGTGGTAGACCTCCAGCCGCGTCCGGACGGTCGCCTCGGAGTCGTCGTCCCGCTGGTACAGCTCGCCGCCGCAGACGTCACAGACGCCCTCCTGCTGCGGCTTCTTGTACGTCACGTGGAAGACGTGGGCGGAGTCGTTGCGGCAGATGCGCCGGCCGGCGATCCGCTTGACGACCTCCTCCTCGGGGGCCTCCAGATCGAGGACCGCGTCCAGCTTGATGCTCTCGGTGGTGAGGAGCTCGTCCAGGGCCTCGGCCTGCGAGACGTTGCGCGGGAAACCGTCCAGCAGGAAACCGCGCTCGGCGTCCGGCTGCTCCATGCGGTCCTTGGCCATGGCGATGGTCACCGTGTCCGGCACCAGTTCGCCCTTGTCCATGTAGGACTTCGCGAGTTTCCCGAGGTCGGTCTGCCGGCTGATGTTGGCGCGGAACAGGTCGCCCGTGGAGATGTGCGGAACGCGCAGAGTCTCGGCCAGACGAGTGGCCTGCGTACCCTTCCCGGCACCCGGCGGCCCGACGAGGACGATTCGCATCAGCGGAGGAACCCTTCGTAATTGCGCTGCTGGAGCTGGCTCTCGATCTGCTTCACCGTCTCGAGGCCCACACCCACGATGATCAGGATGCTGGTCCCGCCGAAGGGGAAGTTCTGATTTGCCCCGAAACCAACCAACGCCATCGTCGGCACGAGAGCGATCAGACCCAAGTACAGCGAACCCGGCCAGGTGATCCGGTTGAGCACGTACGACAGGTACTCAGCGGTCGGTCGGCCAGCCCGGATGCCCGGGATGAAGCCACCATACTTCTTCATGTTGTCGGCGACTTCCTCGGGGTTGAAGGAGATGGCCACATAGAAGAAGGCGAAGAAAACGATCAGCAGGAAGTACATGCTGATGTAGATCGGGTGGTCGCCCTTGGTCAGATTCGTCTCGATCCAGGTCTTCCAGCTGGAGTTCCCGCTGGAGAACTGCGCGACGAGGGCGGGGATGTAGAGCAGCGACGAGGCGAAGATGACCGGGATCACACCGGCCTGGTTCACCTTGAGGGGGATGTACGTCGAGGTACCGCCGTAGGACCGGCGGCCGATCATGCGCTTGGCGTACTGCACGGGGATCCGGCGCTGGGCCTGCTCGACGAAGACGACCAGGGCGACCATCACCAGGCCGACCGCGACGACCGTGCCGAACTCGATCCAGCCGTCCGCCAGGGTGCCCGACTTCTTGATCGCCCACAGCGCGGACGGGAAGGTCGCGGCGATCGAGATGAACATCAGGATCGACATGCCGTTGCCGATGCCGCGGTCGGTGATGAGCTCACCGAGCCACATGACGACGGCCGTACCGGCGGTCATGCAGATGACCATCACGATGGTGCTGAAGATCGCGCGGTCCGGGACGATCTGGCTGGCGACGGTGCAGCCGGAGAACAGCGCGCCGCTGCGGGCGGTGGCCACCAGACCGGTGCCCTGGAGGATGGCCAGCGCCACGGTCAGGTAACGCGTGTACTGCGTGATCTTCGCCGTACCGGCCGAGCCCTCCTTCTTGAGGGCTTCCAGGCGCGGGATGACCACGGTCAGCAGCTGAAGAATGATGCTCGCCGTGATGTACGGCATGATGCCGAGGGCGAAGATGGTGATCTGCAGCAGCGCGCCGCCGCTGAACATGTTCACCAGACCGAAGAGGCCCTGGTTGCCGGACGCCTCGTCGACGCAGCGCTGTACGGACGTGTAGTCGACGCCGGGGATCGGGATGTGCGTACCGACCCGGTACACCACGATGATGCCGAGCGTGAAGAGCAGCTTCTTGCGCAGGTCGGGCGTCCTGAACGCCCGGGCGAACGCGGTGAGCACGGTGCCTCCTGCGACCCCCGCGCATCTGCGTCAAGGGTGACGGTCTTGAAGGTCGAATAGAACAACGACAGGACTAACGGCCGACTGCCGCTCAAGGTGCCCCTTTGAGAGAACCTTGTGAAAAGTGGGCAGTGCTGGTCACCTTACCCGCGACACAGCTTCCCTAGGAACGACCAACCGGGGATACCCCATTTGTGGGGTATCCCCGGTCGGGATCGCTCAAGTCATCGAGACGCCTGATGTGGTCAGACGAGCTCGGTGACGGTACCGCCGGCGGCGGTGATCTTCTCCTTGGCGGAGCCGGAGACGGCGTCGACCGTCACCTGCAGCGCCACGGAGATCTCGCCCTGGCCGAGCACCTTGACGAGGCTGTTCTTGCGAACGGCACCCTTGGCGACGAGACCCTCGACGGTGACCTCGCCACCCTCGGGGTACAGCGCAGCCAGCTTGTCGAGGTTCACGACCTGGAACTCGGTCTTGAACGGGTTCTTGAAGCCCTTCAGCTTCGGGAGGCGCATGTGGAGCGGCATCTGGCCACCCTCGAAGCGCTCCGGAACCTGGTAACGGGCCTTCGTGCCCTTCGTACCACGACCGGCCGTCTTACCCTTCGACGCCTCACCACGACCGACACGGGTCTTGGCGGTCTTGGCGCCCGGGGCGGGACGGAGGTTGTGGATCTTGAGCGGGTTGTTCTCCGCCATGATCAGTCGACCTCCTCGACCGTCACGAGGTGGCGGACGGTGTGCACCATGCCGCGGAACTCGGGACGATCCTCCTTGACGACCACGTCGTTCAGGCGCTTCAGCCCGAGCGAACGCAGGGTCTCACGGTGGTTCTGCTTGCTGCCGATGTACGACTTCGTCTGCGTGATCTTGAGGCGAGCCATTACGCACCCGCTCCCGCACGCGCACGAAGCAGAGCCGCGGGGGCGACGTCCTCGAGCGGCAGACCGCGGCGGGCCGCGATCTCCTCGGGACGCTGCAGGCCCTTCAGGGCCTCCACGGTCGCGTGCACGATGTTGATCGCGTTGGACGAGCCGAGCGACTTCGACAGCACGTCGTGGATACCGGCGCACTCGAGCACGGCGCGCACCGGGCCACCGGCGATGACGCCGGTACCGGGGGACGCGGGCTTGAGCAGCACGACGCCGGCAGCCTTCTCACCCGTGATCGGGTGCGGGATGGTGCCCTGGATACGGGGGACCTTGAAGAAGTGCTTCTTGGCCTCCTCAACACCCTTGGCGATGGCGGCCGGCACCTCCTTGGCCTTGCCGTAACCGACACCCACGGTGCCGTCACCGTCGCCCACCACGACCAGCGCGGTGAAGCTGAAGCGACGACCACCCTTCACAACCTTGGCGACACGGTTGATCGCGACGACACGCTCAACGTAAGCAGTCTTCTCGGCGGCGGCTGCGCCACCGTCACGACCCTTACGGTCCCGCCGCTCGCCGCCACCGGCACCGCCACCGCGGCGCTGGGGTCCAGCCATTGGATTACCTCTCTCTTTCCGCTAGCTACGAGCGGCTCAGAACTTGAGCCCGGCTTCGCGGGCGGCGTCCGCCAGGGCGGCGATGCGCCCGGCGTACTGGTTGCCACCACGGTCGAATACGACAGCCTCGACACCGGCGGCCTTGGCACGCTCGGCGACCAGGGCGCCGACCTGCTTGGCCTGCGCGGACTTGTCGCCCTCGCCGCCGCGGACCGACGTGTCCAGGGTGGACGCCGACGCCAGGGTGTGACCCTTGATGTCGTCGATCACCTGGGCCACGATGTGGCGGTTCGAGCGGGTAACGACCAGACGGGGACGCTCCGCCGTACCGGAGATCCGCTTGCGGATCCGGATGTGACGGCGCTTGATCGCGGCGCGCTTGTAGGCGTCGCCCTTCAGGATCTTCTGTCCGTATGCCATGGCTTACTTACCCGCCTTTCCGACCTTGCGGCGGATGACTTCGCCCTCGTACTTGACGCCCTTGGCCTTGTACGGGTCGGGCTTGCGCAGCTTGCGGATGTTGGCCGCGACCTCGCCGACCTTCTGCTTGTCGATGCCCTCGACCGAGAAACGGGTCGGGGCCTCGACCTTGAAGGTGATGCCCTCGGGGGCCTCGACCAGGATCGGGTGGCTGTAACCGAGCGCGAACTCGAGGTTCGAGCCCTTGGCGGTCACGCGGTAACCGACACCGCTGATCTCGAGCTTCTTCACGTAACCCTGGGTCACGCCGGTGATCATGTTCGCCACCAGCGTGCGGGACAGGCCGTGCAGGGCCTTGCTCTGACGCTCGTCGTTGGGGCGGGTCACCTGGAGAGTGCCGTCCTCGCCCTTGGCGATGTCGATCGGTGCCACGACGGTGTGAGTCAGCGAACCCTTGGGGCCCTTGACCGACACGGTCCGGCCGTCGATGGTGACGTCCACGCCGGCGGGAACCGCGATGGGGAGCTTGCCGATGCGCGACATAGCTGTTTCCTCCGTTCCCTTCTGCTACCAGACGTAGGCGAGGACTTCCCCACCCACGCCCTTCTTGCCGGCCTGCTTGTCGGTGAGGAGCCCGTGCGACGTGGAGATGATCGCCACGCCGAGGCCGCCCAGCACCTTCGGCAGGGAGGTGGACTTCGCGTACACCCGGAGACCGGGCTTGGAGATCCGCTTGATGCCCGCGATGGAGCGCTCACGGTTCGGGCCGAACTTCAGCTCGAGGGTGAGGTTCTTGCCGACCTCGGCGTCCTCGACGCTCCAGCCGGTGATGAAGCCCTCCTGCTGGAGGATCTCCGCGATGTGAGACTTGATCTTGGACGCCGGCATCGTCACGGAGTCGTGGTACGCCGAGTTCGCGTTCCGCAGACGCGTCAGCATGTCTGCGATCGGATCAGTCATGGTCATGAATTGGCCTGTGGCCTCTCTCGCCGGGGTTTCCTGGTGCGCCATCCCTCTCCCCGATCCGAGACGGGACGGGTGCGGCGCGGTGGACCTACGGCGTAGTAAGTCGTACGGGCGACCGTCAGGCGCCCAACCCCCCAAGCCTAAGCCATGAAGAGGTGGGCGCCTGACACGCCCATTGCTTACCGAGAGCCTCTGGAACCCCTAAATAGGGGGATTACCAGGAGCTCTTGGTCACGCCCGGCAGCTCGCCACGGTGAGCCATCTCACGAAGGCACACGCGGCAGAGGCCGAACTTGCGGTACACGGAGTGCGGACGGCCGCAGCGCTGGCAGCGGGTGTACGCGCGCACACCGAACTTGGGCTTGCGAGCAGCCTTAGCGATCAGAGCCTTCTTCGCCATCTCGCTCACGCCTCCTTGAAGGGGAAGCCGAGGTGACGAAGGAGGGCGCGGCCCTCAGCGTCGTTGGTCGCCGTGGTCACCACGGTGATGTCCATACCCCGGGTACGGTCGATCTTGTCCTGGTCGATCTCGTGGAACATGACCTGCTCCGTGAGACCGAAGGTGTAGTTGCCACGGCCGTCGAACTGCTTGGGGGACAGACCACGGAAGTCGCGGATGCGCGGCAGCGCGAGCGACAGGGTGCGGTCCAGGAACTCCCACATGCGGTCGCCACGGAGCGTGACGTGGGCACCGATCGGCTGACCCTCACGCAGCTTGAACTGCGCGATGGACTTGCGGGCCTTGGTGACGGCCGGCTTCTGACCGGTGATCTGGGTCAGGTCGCGGATCGCGCCCTCGATCAGCTTCGAGTCACGGGCGGCGTCGCCGACACCCATGTTGACCACGATCTTGACGAGGCCCGGGATCTGCATGACGTTCTCGTACTGGAACTCGTCACGCAGCTTGCCCGCGATCTCCTCGCGGTACTTCGTCTTGAGACGCGGAGTGGTGGTGGTAGCCATCAGATGTCCTCACCCGTCCGCTTGGCAACGCGGATCTTGTTGCCCTCGTCGTCGAAGCGGTAACCGACACGCGTGACGACCTTGTTGCCGTCCTTCTCCACGACCAGCTGGACGTTGGAGACGTGGATCGGGGCCTCGGTCGTGACGATGCCACCGGCCTGCGAGCCCTTGGCGGTCGGGCCGGCCTTGGTGTGCTTCTTGACCCGGTTGACACCCTCGACCAGGACGCGGTCCTCGCGGGGGAAGGCCGCGATGACCTTGCCCTGCTTGCCCTTGTCCTTACCGGTGATGACCTGGACCAGGTCGCCCTTCTTGATCTTCATGCTTACAGCACCTCCGGCGCGAGCGAGATGATCTTCATGAACTTCTTCTCGCGCAGCTCACGGCCGACCGGGCCGAAGATGCGGGTGCCGCGAGGGTCGCCGTCGTTCTTCAGAATGACGGCGGCGTTCTCGTCGAAGCGGATGTACGAGCCGTCCGGACGGCGGCGCTCCTTGACGGTGCGAACGATGACCGCCTTGACGACGTCACCCTTCTTCACGTTGCCACCGGGGATCGCGTCCTTGACGGTGGCGACGATGACGTCACCGATGCCCGCGTAGCGGCGACCGGAGCCACCGAGCACACGGATGCAAAGGATCTCCTTCGCACCAGTGTTGTCGGCGACACGCAGTCGCGACTCCTGCTGGATCACGTCTATCTCCTGTTTGTCTGCCGGTTCCCGGCAGGGGTTCTGTTATGGAACCCCTGCCGAGCCTGGCGGAACTGTCCTGCGGGGATGCCCGCAGGAAATTACTTGGCCTTCTCGAGGATCTCGACGACGCGCCAGCGCTTCGTCGCGGACAGCGGCCGGGTCTCCATCAGGAGGACACGGTCGCCGACGCCCGCGGCGTTCTGCTCGTCGTGCGCCTTGAGCTTGTTCGTACGGCGGATGACCTTGCCGTACAGCGCGTGCTTGACGCGGTCCTCGACGGCGACGACGACGGTCTTGTCCATCTTGTCGCTGACGACGAGACCCTCACGGGTCTTGCGGAAGCCGCGCGCCTCTTCGTTCTCACTCACGTTGTTCTCGCTCATCAGGCGTTCTCCACCGTTTCGATGCCCAGCTCACGCTCGCGCATCAGGGTGTAGATCCGCGCGATGTCCTTGCGGACCGCCTTCAGACGGCCGTGGTTCTCGAGCTGGCCCGTCGCCGCCTGGAAGCGGAGGTTGAACAGCTCTTCCTTGGCTTCGCGGAGCTTGTTGAGCAGCTCCTCGTCACCCAGTTCGCGCAGCTCGGACGCCTTGGTACCGACCGACATCACGCTTCACCTGCCTCGCGCTTGACGATCCGGCACTTCATCGGCAGCTTGTGGGCTGCGCGAGTGAGGGCCTCACGGGCGATCTTCTCGTTCGGGTAGGACAGTTCGAACATGACCCGGCCCGGGTGCACGTTCGCGATCCACCACTCCGGCGAACCCTTACCGGAACCCATGCGGGTCTCGGCAGGCTTCTTGGTGAGGGGGCGGTCCGGGTAGATGTTGATCCAGACCTTGCCGCCACGCTTGATGTGGCGGGTCATCGCGATACGGGCCGCCTCGATCTGGCGGTTGGTCACGTACGCCGGCGTGAGGGCCTGGATGCCGTACTCGCCGAACGCGACCGTCGTACCGCCCTTGGCCTCACCGCGACGCTTCGGGTGGTGCTGCTTGCGGTGCTTGACCCTACGGGGGATCAGCATGTCGGTCAGGCCTCCGTTCCGGTGCTCTCAGCCGGAGCGGCCGCCGGAGCCTCGGCCTTGGGGGCCTCGGCAGCGGGAGCCTGCTGCGGCTTACGACCGCGACCGCCACGCTCGCCACCGCGGCCACCACGGCCGGCGGGACGGTCGGCGCCGCCACGGGCCGGGCGGTTGCCGGCGCGGGCAGCGGCGTTCTCGGCGCGGACCTCGGCGATGTTCTTGACGTCGCCCTTGTAGATCCAGACCTTCACACCGATGCGGCCGAAGGTCGTCTTGGCCTCGAAGAAGCCGTAGTCCACGTTCGCGCGGAGCGTGTGCAGGGGCACACGGCCCTCGCGGTAGAACTCCGAGCGGGACATCTCGGCGCCGCCGAGACGGCCACCGCACTGGATCTTGATGCCCTTGGCGCCGGCCTTCATCGTGCCCTGCATGCTCTTACGCATGGCGCGACGGAAGGAGACGCGGGAGGAGAGCTGCTCGGCGACGGCCTGGGCCACCAGCTGAGCGTCCGTCTCGGGGCTCTTGACCTCGAGGATGTTGAGCTGGACCTGCTTCTTGGTCAGCTTCTCCAGGTCGCCGCGGATACGGTCGGCCTCCGCGCCGCGACGGCCGATGACGATGCCCGGCCGGGCGGTGTGGATGTCGACGCGGACACGGTCACGGGTGCGCTCGATCTCCACCTTCGAGATGCCGGCGCGCTCCATGCCGGACGTCATCATCCGACGGATGGCGACGTCTTCCCCGACGTACTCCTTGTACGACTTGTCGGCGTACCAGCGGGACTTGAAGTCCGTGGTGATACCGAGCCGGAACCCATGCGGGTTAACCTTCTGGCCCATTACCGGGTCCCTTCCTTGCTGCTGACGACCACGGTGATGTGGCTGGTCCGCTTGCGGATCCGGTAGGCACGGCCCTGGGCGCGCGGCCGGAACCGCTTCAGGGTCGGGCCCTCGTCGACGTACGCCTCGCTGATGACCAGCGAGGTGGCGTCCGTGTGGTCGTAGTTGTGCGCGGCGTTGGCGATGGCGCTGTCGAGCACCTTGCCGACGGGCACGGAGGCTGCCTGCGGAGCGAATCGCAGAACAGCCTGAGCCTCCGTGGCGTCCATGCCACGGATCAGGTCCACCACGCGGCGGGCCTTCATGGGCGTGACGCGGATGTACCGCGCCTGGGCCCTGGCTTCCATGGTTGTCCCTCTCAGTTACTTACGTGTCTGAATGCGATCCGCTACTAGCGGCGCTTCGACTTCCGGTCGTCCTTGACGTGACCCCGGAAGGTGCGCGTCGGCGAGAACTCGCCGAGCTTGTGGCCGACCATCGACTCGGTGACGAACACCGGGATGTGGGTCTTGCCGTTGTGCACCGCGAGCGTGTGGCCGAGCATGGCCGGCACGATCATGGAGCGACGGGACCAGGTCTTGATGACGTTCTTGGTGCCTGCTTCGTTCTGGGCGTCCACCTTCTTGATCAGGTGGTCGTCGACGAAGGGCCCCTTCTTGAGACTGCGCGGCATCTAAACCCGCTCCTAGCGCTTCTTGTTCGTCTTGCGGCGGCGGACGATGTACTTGTTCGAAGCCTTCTTCGGCGAACGAGTACGACCCTCCTTCTGACCCCACGGCGAGACCGGGTGGCGACCACCGGAGGTCTTGCCCTCACCACCACCGTGCGGGTGGTCAACCGGGTTCATCGCCACACCGCGAACGGTCGGACGGACGCCCAGCCAGCGCTTGCGGCCGGCCTTGCCCCAGTTGATGTTGCTCTGCTCGGCGTTGCCGACCTCGCCGACCGTGGCGCGGCAGCGCTGGTCGACCAGGCGGATCTCACCGGAAGGCATGCGGAGGTGGGCCATGGTGCCCTCCTTCGCGAGCAGCTGCACCGAGGCACCGGCGGAGCGGGCGAACTTGGCGCCGCCACCGGGACGGATCTCGATCGCGTGGATCGTGGTACCGACCGGGATGTTGCGGAGCGCCAGGTTGTTGCCCGGCTTGATGTCGGCCCCAGGACCGTTCTCGACGCGGTCACCCTGCTGCAGGTTGCGCGGGGCGAGGATGTAGCGCTTCTCGCCGTCGGCGTAGTGCAGCAGCGCGATGCGCGCGGTGCGGTTGGGGTCGTACTCGATGTGCGCGACCTTCGCCGGCACGCCGTCCTTGTCGTGACGACGGAAGTCGATCACGCGGTAGGCGCGCTTGTGTCCGCCACCCTGGTGGCGAACGGTCACACGACCGGCGTTGTTACGGCCGCCCTTGCTGTGCAGGGGGCGGACCAGCGACTTCTCCGGCGTGGACCGCGTGACCTCGACGAAGTCGGCGACGCTGGAGCCACGACGGCCCGGCGTAGTCGGCTTGTACTTGCGGATTCCCATTTTTCAGTCCTCGTCCGATATCGGACGATCCGACCCGCTTACGCGGTCGGACCGCCGAAGATGTCGATACGGTCGCCCTCGGCAAGGGTCACGATCGCGCGCTTGGTGGAGGCGCGCTGACCGAAGCCGGTCTTGGTGCGCTTGCGCTTGCCGATGCGGTTGATCGTGTTGACGCCGGTGACCTTGACCGAGAAGACCGCCTGGACGGCCTGCTTGATCTGGGTCTTGTTGGCGTTCGGGTCGACGATGAACGTGTACTTGTTCTCGTCGAGGAGCGCGTAGCTCTTCTCCGACACGACCGGCTTCAGCAGCACGTCACGGGGGTCCGTGTACGCCTTGCTGGGCGCGGTGACGACGGTGTTCTTGCCCTCGGCCTCGTGGCGGCGCGCCTTGGCGACGCGCGCGGCCTTCGCGGCCTTGGCGGCCTTCGAGGCGATGGAGGGGTGACGGGTGGCCATCAGACCTCAGTCCCTTCGGTGTCGTTGGCCTTCGGGCCGGCGACGAAGGACTCGAGAGCGGCCTGGGTGAAGACCACGTCGTCCGAGACGATCACGTCGTACGTGTTCAGCTGGCCCGGCTCCAGGATGTGCACCTGGGGCAGGTTGCGGGCGGACAGCCACGCGGCCTCGTCGCTGCGCTCGACGACGAGCAGCAGGTTCTTGCGCTCGCTGATCTTGCCGAACAGCGTCCGCGCGGCCTTGGTGGAGATGTCGCCGTCGACCACGCCGGTGACGACGTGGATGCGGTTGTGGCGGGCCCGGTCGGTGAGGGCGTGACGCAGGGCGGCAGCCTTCATCTTCTTGGGGGTCCGCTGCGAGTAGTCGCGCGGCTGGGGGCCGTGCACGACGCCACCGCCGGCGAACTGCGGCGCGCGGGTCGAGCCCTGACGGGCGCGGCCGGTGCCCTTCTGGCGGTAAGGCTTCTTGCCACCACCACGGACTTCGCCACGGGTCTTGGTCTTGTGCGTGCCCTGGCGGGCAGCCGCGTTCTGCGCGACGACGACCTGGTGGATCAGCGGGATGCTGACCTTCTCCACGCCGAAGATCTCCGCGGGGAGCTCGACGCTACCGGTCTTCTCGCCGGCAGGCGAAAGGATGTCAACAGTGCTCATCGGTTACCTCAGGCCCCCTTGGCCGCGGTGCGGACCAGGACGAGGCCGCCGTTCGGACCGGGGACGGCGCCCTTGATGAGCAGCAGACCCTTCTCCGCGTCAACGGCGTGGACGGTCAGGTTCTGGGTGGTGACACGCTCGTTGCCCATGCGACCCGCCATGCGGAGGCCCTTGAACACGCGGCCCGGTGTGGCGCAGCCACCGATGGAACCGGGCGAGCGGTGCTTGCGCTGGGTGCCGTGACCGGCGCCGAGGCCCTTGAAGTTGTGACGCTTCATGACACCGGCGAAGCCCTTGCCCTTGCTCTTGCCGGTCACGTCGACCTTGATGCCGGCCTCGAACACCTCGGCGGTGATCTCCTGGCCGAGGGTGTACTCGCTGGCGTCAGCGGTACGGATCTCGACGAGGTGGCGGCGGGGAGTGACGTCGGCCTTGGCGAAGTGGCCCTTGAGGGGCTTGTTCACCTTGCGCGGGTCGATCTCGCCGAACGCGATCTGGACGGACTCGTAGCCGTCCACGTCGTTCGTGCGGACCTGGGTCACGACATTGGGGCTGGCCTTGACGACGGTGACCGGAACAACGCGGTTGTTCTCGTCCCACACCTGCGTCATGCCGAGCTTCTCGCCCAGGATGCCCTTGATCTGCTTAGCCATTCTCAGATCACCGGCCCCTAGAGCTTGATCTCGATGTCGACACCGGCCGGGAGGTCGAGTCGCATCAGAGAGTCAACGGTCTTGGGCGTCGGGTCGAGGATGTCGATCAGGCGCTTGTGCGTGCGCATCTCGAAGTGCTCGCGCGAGTCCTTGTACTTGTGCGGCGACTTGATGACGCAGTACACGTTCTTCTCAGTGGGCAGCGGCACCGGGCCCGCGACCGACGCACCAGTGCGGGTCACCGTCTCGACGATCTTCTTCGCCGAGGAGTCGATGACCTCGTGGTCGTAGGCCTTGAGCCGGATGCGGATCTTCTGTCCCGCCATGGCTACTCAGTAGTCCTTTGTCTTCTTCGCTCTGGAGCCCGCCGGCTTCCGTTTTCTCCGACCCACGCGGTCGGGCGTGTCGCGCTCCCGCTGACAAAGATGTCCCTTGTTCGAACATCCCTACGGGAATGCACACGGCCCTTCCGGTACCGCAGGCCGGGGGCGGAAGGCCCACCGGGCGCCTGGCCGCTGCCGCACCGCGCTTCCCGAAAGATTCCCGTACGTCCGCCCCAGCGCTGCCGTGAGGCAGTTAGGGCGACGAGTACTGTGGGACTCGCTTCCGGTCCTCCCGGCGGGAGGCGCACAGCATCAACACTCGACCGAGCAACCCCGCTAGTCTGCCATACGGGACAGGGCCTCCGCCAATCGAGCCGGAGAGAATACCCCGGACGTGACGCAGGTCAAACCAAGCGGGCCGACGACCCCGGCGATGTCCTTACACTCCCCTTACATTCTGACCAGGGGGGCTGGATCATGACATCGACCTCGGCATCACCATCACGGAGAACCCGCAGACGGGCCGCGCGGGCCGCCGTGGTCGCCGGTGCGGCGACCCTGCTGCTGGCCCTCGTGCCGGTGCCCGCCCAGGCCCACCGGGACGGCTGCCACCGCTGGCACTCCTGCCCGTCGGACACGGGTTCGTACGTCTGCGGCGATCTCGGCTACGACACCTACTGCGGCGCGTCGGGCGACAGCGGTACGTCGCCGTCCGCGTCGCTGGACATCACCGCGCCGCGCCGCCCGAAGGTGGTCCGGCCGCACACGGGCCGGGGCGGCAAGGTCGGCCTGACGGTCACGGCGGAGCGGGGATCCCGCATCGAGGTCGCCGAGACGGACGAGTACGGCGATCCCGGGGAGGTCGTCGCCAAGGCCACCGCGACCGGCGGCGCCCAGACCGTCGCCTTCACCGCCGCGAGCGGCTCGCACACCTACACCGTCACGGCCACCGACACCGCCGACAACACCAGCGACCCGGTCGACGCGTTCACCCTGGAGGTGGACGCGGAGGCCCCGGCCGTCAGCGGCTTCACCGTGGGCGCGGCCGACGCGGCGACCGCGAGCTCGGCGGTGGCCTTCACCTCGGAGGACGGAGCGGCGTACGAGCTCACCGTCGTCGGCCGCGAGGAGGCGTTCACCGGCACCGTCGGGGACGGCGCGGACACCCTGCTCACTCTCCCGGACGGCGACTACACGGTCCGGCTGACGGTGACGGACGGGGCGGGCAACGTCGGCCGGGCGGAACGGAAGCTCCACGTGGAGCTGGCCGAGCTGGCCCCCCGGGTCGGCGCCGAGCACCGGCGCGGCTCGGGCGACGTCCGGTACACGATCACCGCTCCCCCGCACGCCAAGGGCACCCTCACCGCCGACGACGGCGCGGCGCACGCCTTCACCGCGGACGACGGGGGACGGGCCACGGTGGACCTGCGGCTGGCGGACGGGCGCCACCCGGCCCCCGTCGTCACCGTCACCGACGCCTACGGGCGCACCGGCCGCGCCACGGGCGAGGCCCTGACCGTCGACACGGTCGCCCCCGCGCTGAAGGTCGTCTCCGACGGCGAGCGCGCCTCCCACGGGGAGCTGGCCCTGGCGGTCACCACCGAGGCCGGCGCCGAGGTGCGGGTGGCCTACGGCTCGGCCGCCGCCCGCAAGGCCTTCACCTCCAGCGGGAAGCCGGGCTCCGTGACTCGGGCCCTGGAGCCGGGCAGCCACACGGTCACGGTCGTCGCCGAGGACGCGTACGGCAACACGACCTCCCGGCGGCTCACCGTCGCCGTGGACGACCGCTGGACGGCCGGTGACTGGCTCGCCCTGCTGTTGAAGGCCGTCCTCCTGCTCCTCCTCCTGGTGGGGGCCGCGTACGTCCACCGCCGCGGCCGTCCGACCCGGGAGGCGCGCCGGGCCGCGCGGGCGGCCGCGGCCTACGAGGGCCTGCTGCGCGACTGGGAGCAGGAGCGGGAGCGGCTCGTCGAACTCGCCGAGTTCGCGGCGGAGTTGGGGGAAGAGGAGGAGTCCTCCGGGCGCTGGCTCGCCGAGTGGGGCAGGCGCAGGCGGGACGAGTCGGTGTGGTGGGTGACCGACGCGGACCTGGTGCAGCCCGACGCCACCGGCCAGGGGGTCGACGTCCGCGACTCGGGGACGCTGGTGATCACCGCGCAGCGGGTGCTGTTCTGCGGCAGGAAGCGGCGCGAATGGCTCTTCTCGAAGCTGGAGCACGTCCGACACCTGGGCGAGGACACCACGTTGATGCGGGTGGGCAGTCGCTCCGGCGTCTCGGGGGTCCGCTACCGCCGTGACCCCGCGCGGACGCGCCTCGCGATCGAGGCCGCCCTCGCGGACGCCCCCGGCGGGCGGGCTCCCGAGCTGGGCACGGGGCGGGGTGCCCTGCTGCGGCGGGTGCGGGCGGCGGTCGCCGCGCACGACACCCGCCGCCCGGTCGCCCCCGAGCCGGCCGTCCCGGCCCCACGCCCGGAGCGGACCCCGACGCCCGTGTGACAGGTGCCGGAGCCCGTCAGCACACGTCGACGGCGACGGCCGCGCCCGTGGTCGCGCAGCGGAAGGAGCCGTCGACGGCGGCGGTGACCGTGGCCTTCAGGGCGCCCGTGCTGCCGGAGGTCACGCGCTGCCCGGCCGGATGGAGAGTCCCGCCCTCAGCCCCGTGCGCGCACCCTCACGAACGCCGCGTCCAGGCCCTTCTTCACCGCGCCCGCCACCGGCCGCTCCACCCACCGGTGCACCGCCCAGCTCAGCACCAGGAAGCCCGCCAGGAGCAGCGCCACCAGCAGCCGGGCGTCCATCGTGTCGCGCAGGCGGTTGATCAGGGTGGTGCCGGCCGCGTAGTGGATCAGGTAGAGCGGGTAGGTCAGGCTGCCCGCCGTCACCAGCCACCGCCACCGGATCCGGTCCAGGTGGCCGAGCGCCACGGCGACCATGAGCAGCAGGAACACGGTGAAGATCAGGACCGCTCCCCGCCAGCTGCCCACGTGTTCGACCTCGTCGATGCGCCGGCCCAGTTCCTTCTGGCCCATCAGCCAGGCCATCGCGAGGATGCCCCACAGGAGCAGGTCCTGGCCGAAGCGGTGCATGAGGTAGAGGGCGAGGCCCGCGATGAAGTACCAGGAGGCCTCCGGGTCGGCGATCAGCTCCAGGAGGGGGAGATGGGCGACGGGGGCCAGCATCGCCGCCGCGCCCCAGAGGCAGCAGAACAGCACCACGCGGCGGTAGGTGAGTCCGGCCCACACCACCGCGAGGAAGAGGAGGTAGAAGCGGAGTTCGGACCACAGCGTCCAGTACACGCCGTCCACGTTCTGCACGCCCGAACCGGACTGGAGCATGGTCAGGTTGAGCAGGACGTCCCGTGGGGCGAGGCGTTCCCACACGCCGGGTACGGCCGCCAGGACGGCGGTGGTGAAGAGGACCGCGAACCAGTACGCCGGGTACAGGCGGATCACCCGGGAGACGAAGAACTGGCGTGGGGTGCGGCCCCAGCAGGACATGCAGATCACGAAGCCGCTGATCACGAAGAAGATCTCGACGCCGATCCAGCCGTAGGCCGCGACCCGGAACACCGACGGCATGATGTCCGAGACCGGGCGGTCCCAGATCAGGTTGCCCGGCTGGTTGACGCGGCGGGTGCCGGCGTAGTGGTGGACCGCGACCATCAGGGCGGCGAGGAGCCGGATGCCGTCGAGGGCGTACAGGCGCGGGCGGCGGCGGCCGGACGAGGGGGGCGCCGCCGTGGGCGCGGGCTGTGGCTTCGTGGGTCGTATGAGAGGCAGGGCAGACATCGCCGTCAGGCTAGGCGGCTCACAGACGGCTCATGGGTGACACCGGGCAACGTTCGTCCACGATTCACCCCCCGCACACTCGTACGACAGATGGCGACCGGGCATGCGAAAGGGCCCGTACGACCGGAGTCGTACGGGCCCCTTCAGAGGCTCAGCTCAGGCTGTGCCACCGATCAGGCGCAAGATCACTTGTTGATCTTGGTGACCTGGCCGGCGCCGACCGTCCGGCCACCCTCACGGATGGCGAACTTCAGGCCCTCTTCCATGGCGACGGGCTGGATGAGCTCCACCTTCATCTCGGTGTTGTCACCCGGCATGACCATCTCGGTGCCCTCGGGGAGGGTCACGACGCCGGTCACGTCCGTCGTACGGAAGTAGAACTGCGGACGGTAGTTGTTGAAGAACGGGGTGTGACGGCCACCCTCGTCCTTCGACAGGATGTAGGCCTGGGCCTCGAACTCGGTGTGCGGGGTGACCGAACCGGGCTTGATGATGACCTGGCCGCGCTCGACGTCCTCGCGCTTGATGCCGCGGAGCAGCAGACCGACGTTCTCACCGGCCTGGCCCTCGTCGAGCAGCTTGCGGAACATCTCGATACCGGTGACCGTGGTGGTGGTCTTCTCGGTCTTGATGCCGATGATGTCGACGGTCTCGTTGACCTTCAGGACACCACGCTCGATACGGCCGGTGACGACCGTACCGCGACCGGTGATCGTGAAGACGTCCTCGATCGGCATGAGGAACGCCTTGTCGACGTCACGCTCGGGCTGCGGGATGGACTCGTCGACGGCCTTCATCAGGTCGAGGACGGAGCTCGTCCACTCGGAGTCGCCCTCGAGCGCCTTGAGCGCGGAGACGCGGACGACCGGCAGGTCGTCGCCCGGGAACTCGTACTCGGAGAGGAGCTCACGGACCTCGAGCTCGACGAGCTCCAGGATCTCCTCGTCGTCCACCATGTCGGCCTTGTTCAGGGCGACGACGATGTACGGAACGCCGACCTGGCGGGCCAGGAGCACGTGCTCCTTGGTCTGCGGCATCGGGCCGTCGGTGGCGGCGACCACGAGGATCGCGCCGTCCATCTGCGCGGCACCGGTGATCATGTTCTTGATGTAGTCCGCGTGACCCGGGCAGTCGACGTGGGCGTAGTGACGGGTCTCCGTCTGGTACTCGACGTGCGCGATGGAGATCGTGATACCACGCTGACGCTCTTCGGGCGCCTTGTCGATGTTGTCGAACGCGGTGGCCTCGTTCAGGTCCGGGTACGCGTCGTGCAGCACCTTGGTAATGGCGGCCGTGAGGGTCGTCTTACCGTGGTCGATGTGACCGATGGTGCCGATGTTGACGTGCGGCTTAGTCCGCTCGAACTTCGCCTTCGCCACTGGGGTCCTCCTGTGGTGTGCTGTACGCCTTGGTTCATCGGCGCCAGGTGATCTTTGCTGTTAAGTCCCGGGCCCCGGGTCATTCCGCCACGAATGCGGAGGAACGACCCGTGAGGCTCCGGGGTCAAGCCTAAAGCGTGTGCGCGCGGTGCGTTAAACGCGGTGCGTTACTCGCCCTTGGCCTTCGCGATGATCTCCTCGGCGACGTTCCGCGGAACCTCGGCGTAGGAGTCGAACTGCATCGAGTAGCTTGCGCGACCCGACGTCTTGCTGCGGAGGTCGCCGACGTAGCCGAACATCTCCGACAGGGGCACGAGGCCCTTCACGACGCGGGCACCCGCACGCTCCTCCATGGCCTGGATCTGACCACGGCGGGAGTTGATGTCGCCGATGACCTCGCCCATGTAGTCCTCGGGCGTGGTGACCTCGACGGCCATCATCGGCTCGAGCAGCACGGGGCTGGCCTTGCGCGCGGCCTCCTTGAAGGCCTGCGAACCGGCGATCTTGAACGCGAGCTCGGAGGAGTCGACCTCGTGGTAGCCACCGTCGAGAAGCGTGACGCGGACGCCCGTCATCTCGTAGCCCGCGAGGATGCCGAACTGCATGGCCTCCTGCGCACCGGCGTCCACCGAGGGGATGTACTCCTTCGGGATGCGGCCACCGGTGACCTTGTTCACGAACTCGTACGACGCGTCGCCGCCCTCGATGGGCTCGATCGCGATCTGCACCTTGGCGAACTGGCCGGTACCACCGGTCTGCTTCTTGTGCGTGTAGTCGACCCGGTCGACCGCCTTGCGGATGGTCTCGCGGTAGGCGACCTGCGGCTTGCCGACGTTGGCCTCGACCTTGAACTCACGGCGCATACGGTCGACCAGCACCTCGAGGTGCAGCTCGCCCATGCCACCGATGATGGTCTGGCCGGTCTCCTCGTCCGAGTGGACCTGGAACGACGGGTCCTCCTCGGCCAGGCGCTGGATCGCGATGCCCAGCTTCTCCTGGTCGCCCTTCGACTTGGGCTCGATGGCGACCTGGATGACCGGCGCCGGGAAGTCCATGGACTCCAGGATCACCGGGGCCTTGTCGTCGCACAGCGTCTCACCGGTGGTGGTCTGCTTCAGGCCCATGACGGCGACGATGTCGCCGGCGCCGACCGCGGCGATCTCCTCACGCTTGTTGGCGTGCATGCGGTAGATCTTGCCGATGCGCTCCTTCTTGCCCTTGACGGAGTTCAGCACGGCGGTGCCGGACTCCAGGCGGCCCGAGTAGACCCGGACGAAGGTGAGCTTGCCGAGGTGCGGGTCGCTCATGATCTTGAACGCCAGCGCCGACAGCGGCTCGTCGTCGGACGGCTTGCGCTTGACGATCTCCTCCGCGTCGTTCACGGCGTGGCCTTCGATGGCCTCGACGTCGAGCGGGGAGGGCAGGTAGCGCACGACCGCGTCGAGCAGGGGCTGAACGCCCTTGTTCTTGAACGCGGTACCGCAGAACACGGGGGTGACCGTGACGCCGTCGGACTTGCCGGACGCGATGGTGATACGACGGATCGCGGCGTACAGCTGCTCCACGGAAGGCTCCTGGCCCTCCAGGTACAGCTCCATGATCTCGTCGTCGTTCTCGGCGACGGTCTCGACCAGCTTGCCGCGGTACTCCTCGGCGGCTTCGGTGTGGGTGGCCGGGATGTCGACGACGTCGTACATCTCGCCCTTCTCCGCCTCGGCGGACCACACGAAGGCCTTCATCGTGACCAGGTCGACGACGCCCTTGAAGTCGGCCTCGGCACCGATCGGGAGCTGCATCACGATCGGCGTCGCACCGAGGCGGCTGCTGATCATGTCGACACAGCGGTGGAACTCGGCACCGGTCCGGTCGAGCTTGTTGACGAAGCAGATACGCGGGACGCCGTAGCGGTCCGCCTGACGCCACACGGTCTCGGACTGGGGCTCGACACCCGCGACGCCGTCGAACACCGTGACGGCACCGTCGAGCACACGAAGGGAACGCTCCACCTCTACGGTGAAGTCGACGTGGCCCGGGGTGTCGATGATGTTGATGGTGTGGTCGACGTCGGCCAGCGGCCAGTGACAGGTGGTGGCAGCAGAGGTGATCGTGATGCCACGCTCCTGCTCCTGCTCCATCCAGTCCATGGTCGCGGCGCCGTCGTGGACCTCGCCGATCTTGTACGAAACGCCGGTGTAGAACAGGATCCGCTCGGTGGTGGTCGTCTTGCCCGCGTCGATGTGGGCCATGATCCCGATGTTGCGGACCTTGGCCAGGTCAAGTGAAGTGGTAGCCATAAGGCTTTCGTCTTCTCTCGGTCTCGATGTGGGTAGCGACTACCAGCGGTAGTGCGCGAAGGCCTTGTTGGACTCGGCCATCTTGTGGGTGTCCTCGCGCTTCTTCACAGCGGCGCCGAGGCCGTTGGACGCGTCGAGAAGCTCGTTGAGCAGGCGCTCGGTCATGGTCTTCTCGCGACGGGCGCGGGAGTAACCCACGAGCCAGCGCAGCGCCAGGGTGCTCGCGCGACCCGGCTTGACCTCGATCGGGACCTGGTAGGTCGCGCCACCGACACGGCGGGACTTGACCTCGATGGTCGGCTTGATGTTCTCGAGAGCGCGCTTCAGCGTGATGACCGGGTCGTTGCCGGTCTTCTCGCGCAGGCCCTCCATGGCGCCGTAGACGATGCGCTCGGCGGTGGAGCGCTTGCCGTTCAGCAGCACCTTGTTGATGAGCGACGTGACAAGAGGAGAACCGTAGACCGGGTCGATGATGACCGGGCGCTTCGGGGCAGGGCCCTTACGAGGCATTTCTTACTTCTCCTTCTTGGCGCCGTAGCGGCTGCGGGCCTGCTTGCGGTTCTTGACACCCTGAGTGTCGAGGGAACCGCGGATGATCTTGTAGCGAACACCGGGCAGGTCCTTCACACGGCCACCACGCACGAGCACGATGGAGTGCTCCTGCAGGTTGTGTCCCTCACCCGGAATGTAAGCAGTGACCTCGATACCGCTGGTCAGACGCACACGCGCGACCTTACGCAGGGCCGAGTTCGGCTTCTTCGGGGTGGTCGTGAACACACGCGTGCAGACGCCGCGACGCTGGGGCGAACCCTCGAGTGCGGGCGTCTTGTTCTTCTCGACCTTGTCCTGCCGGCCCTTACGGACCAGCTGCTGGATCGTAGGCACTACTTCTCCGGTTTCTGTGTGCCGAATAGTGAAGCTAACCTGGAACTTCTCCGACCCACGCGGTCGGGTGTGTCGAATCCCGCGGACTTCCGCCGCGAGGCAGCGGAAAGCTCGGATTACGGTGGCCGCTCTCGGCCCCGGCGCGGTCTGACGGCACGCACGAGGGCCAGGGCACACCCCAGGCACAAGGTCTGAGCGTACCCAGCGCAATCTCTCCGGTCAAAACAGAGGCCGCACGCCCGACACGCGGCGGTTACGTTCGGGAACCCGATCGCTGGTGTGGTACGGGCGTTTCCCCGCCCGTCGCCTTGGTGTCCCTGGCCGGGTCACGCTCCGCGTCCCGTGCCGTGTCACTGCCGACGAAATACGTGGGACGGTTCTGTACGGCCGTATAGATGCGGCCCACGTACTCGCCGAGCAGGCCCACGCAGATCAGCTGGACCGCGCCGATGAACAGGACGCCGGTGAACAGGGAGGTCCAGCCGGGGACCGTGTGGTCGAGGAAGTGGGCGCTCAGGGTGTACGCCATGAGCGCCATGCACACCAGGAAGGCGAAGCCGCCGAGCCAGGTGGCGATGCGCAGCGGGGCCGCGGAGAACCCGGTGACGCTGTCCACGGCGAGCCGGATCATCCGCCCCAGCGGATATTTGCTCTGCCCGGCCGGGCGCGGGGCGCGCTCGTACGTCACCTGCCCGCTGGGGAAGCCGAGCCAGGGCACCAGGAGCCGGTAGACGCGTTGCTGGTCGGGCAGCGCCTTGAGGGCGTCCACGGCGGGCCGGCCCAGCAGCCGGAAGTCACCGGCCTGGGAGGGCACGGCCGGCCCGGCCAGCCGCCGCACCAGCCGGTAGTACAGCCCCGCGGTCCACCGCTTGAAGCCGGTGTCGCTGGCCCGGTCGGCGCGGATGCCGTAGACGATGTCGAGCCCTTCACCCTGGGCCAGGGCGAGCATCTCGGGGATCTTCTCCGGCGGGTCCTGGAGGTCGGCGTCGATACTGACGACATAGGCGCCGAGGGCGCGGTCCAGTCCGGCGGTGAGGGCGGCCTGGTGGCCGGAGTTGCGGCGCAGGCCGATGATCCGCAGCTCGGGCCAGCCGAGGCGGAAGGCGGCGAGGAGTTCGGCGGTGCGGTCGGTGGACCCGTCGTCGACCGCCACGACCTCGTAGGGCTCGCCGAGACCGGCGAGGACCGGACGCAACCGGCTGACCAGCGCCGGAAGGACCTCTTCCTCGTTGTACATGGGTATGACGACCGACAGCACGACCGACAGCACGGTCGCACCGCTCACGGCATCCGGCTCGTCCGTCACGCGTCCCCTCCCTCGCCTGTGACGCACATGTGCGACTCTGGTGCGATCTTATGACCACGCTTCACGATCATCCGGACCACGGCTCCGACCCGGCCGTCCCGCGATCGTCCTAGGGGGGACCCCAGTCATGAGCACGGCCCGCAGCGACGCGGCGACGGACTCGGCCATGCCCGACGACGGGCGGGAGCGTCCGCCGGGGCGCCGCCGGCTCGTCCTGCCGGACGGTCTTCGACCGTACCTCCTGCCGCTGCTCCTGTACGGCGTGACGAAGCTGGTCGGTCTGACCGTCTTCGCCTGGCTGCTGGAGGCGGCCGGCGACTACCAGAAGAAGAACCCGCGCTTCGGCGGCGGCGCCCACTGGTGGGACGTCCTGGCCACCTGGGACGGCTGGTGGTACCTCCAGGTCGCCGAGAAGGGGTACGACCCCCAGCCGCTGCAACCGCTCGCGCCGGGCGGGCTGTTCACCGTCCAGCAGAACTCGGTGGCGTTCTTCCCCCTCTACCCGGGGCTGATCAGGGGCGTCTCGGAGATCACGGGCCTCGGTCTGTACGGCTCCGCGATCCTCGTGTCCGTCGTGGCGTCCTTCGTGGCCGCGGCCGGGATCTACGCCGTGGTCGCGGCGCTCGCGGGGGTGCGGGCGGGCACGATCGCGGCCGGGCTGTGGGCCGTGGTGCCGGGCGCGGGCGTGGAGTGGGCGGTCTACTCGGAGTCGGTGTTCGTCGCGATCGCGGCCTGGTGCTGCTACTGCGTGATGCGGGGGCGATGGGTGGCGGCCGGGCTGCTGGCCTTCCTCGCCGGACTGAACCGGCCGACGTCGGCCGCGCTCATAGGGGCGGTGGGCCTCGCCGCGATCGTGACACTCGCCCGGCGGGAGAGCAGGCGCGAGCAAGGGATCTCAGGCCCGGTGTACGCGATGGTCGCCGCGCCGCTCGGACTGCTCACCTATGTCGCCTGGGTCGGGCTGAGCATGGGCGACCTGACCGCCTACTTCACACTCCAGCGCGAGGGCTGGGCGCACTACTTCGACTTCGGCAAGTACACCCTGGACGTTCTCGGCAACACGGCGGTCGGGCACAACAACTATCTGTTCGCCTTCTCGGTGCCCGATCTGCTGTGTGTGCAGATCGTGCTGGCGCTGCCCTTCCTGATCGCGCTGATGCTGCGGAAGAGGCCGCCGCTGGTGCTGGTCGCCTACGCGCTGGCGTCGATCGTGACGGTCCTGGGCACCCAGCAGATGTTCGGCAACACGGGCAGGTATCTGCTGCCCGTGTTCCCGCTGCTGCTGGCCCCGGCGGCGGCGCTGAGCCGGCTGAAGTGGCCGAGCCTGGCGGTGTTCTTCGCGACGGCGTCACTGGCGTCCGGGTGGTACGCGCACTACGTGATCTTCGAACTGGGCATCCCGTAGGACGCGCGCGTGGTGGTCCCCATCGGGATCAGGGGGACGAGACGGCCGCCATCATGATGATCATCAGGAAGAACGCCCAGCCCGCCACCGACAGATAGCCCAGGATCAGGCCGGCCAGGGCGAACCCGTCACCGCCCTCGCCGGAGCGGCGGATCTCGGCGCGGGCCTTGTGCCCCAGGATCACCGCGGGGATGCCGGTGAGCCCCATGGACATGGTGGTGAGGACACCGCAGACCATGGAGCCGACCGCCTTGCCGTTGGTGGGCGGGGGCGGGGCGGGCAGGAACGTGCGCGGGACGGGCGGGCCGAAGGCGGGCGGCGCGGCGAGGGCGGCCGGGACGGCCATCGGGCCCTGCGGGAGGTCGGAGATGACGAGTTGCAGCTCGCCGACGGTGCGGGCCTGGTAGGCGCGCTGCACCCGCTTCTCGAACTCGTCCTGCTGCAGACGGCCTTCGCCGAAGCCCGCCCTGAGCACGTCCACCGCGCGCTCGCGGTCGGCGTGCGACGCGAGCATCGCGGCGCCGTTCGGCACCTGTCCCTGCGGCTGCCATGGCGACGGATACGACACGGGCACCTCCCCCCGGACGGCTGAATGCCTCCATCATCCCTCAACGCGTCCCGGCCGCCCACGGTTCCCCCGGTCGGCGCGGGTCACGGTTCGGCCCACGTGCCGCGCGCTCGGCCGCGAAGACGTCCTCCAGCCGGAAGAGCTGCGCCCGGCCCGCCCGGCCGGCCGGTTTCAGCCGGCCGAGCTGTACCCACTTGCGGATGGTGGCGGGGGCGACGCCGGCCTCCTGGGCGGCGAGCGCTCCCGGGATGAGGGTCGGCCGCTCGTCGGCCCGGTCCGCGGCCCGGCTCATCCGCGCCCCCACTCCCCCTCGTCCCAGGTGTGCCGGTAGGCCGGGTCGTCGTGGCAGCCGCACTCGGGGTCCGCGCAGCGGCAGGCCGGGTTGACGCACAGGACGGCGTGGCGGTCGGGGAAGGCGCGCAGGGAGACCGAGTCGCACCAGGGGCAGCGGCCGGAGATCCGTACGACGGTCTCGGTGTCGCCCAGCGCGCGGGCGCAGCGGCGGGCCATCCGGCGGGTCTCGTCGCGGACGTGCGCGGCGAGGACGGGGTCGGCGGCGACGGCGTCGAGCAGCGCGGCGATCCGGCGCAGGCGATCGGGCACGGGGGCGCGGCGGGCGCGGGGCAGACCGAGCCGGTCCCGTACGGCCTCCTCCAGTTCCACGACACCGTCGGTGAGATCCCTGATGGTGTCCGAGATGTGCAGGCGCAGCGGGGCGGCGCTGTGTCCGGGGGCGACGAGCCCGTGCCGCTGCTGGAGCAGCAACGCGTCCTCCCGCTCCTCACGCAACCGCTCGGCGAGCCCGACCGGCGGCGCGACCGGCCCCCGCCCAGGGCCCCCGGCCCGCCCGGGCACCAACTCCCTGGCCAACTCGGGAAACTGCTGAAGCAGGGTGGCGATCCAGAGGGCGGCTTGCTCAACAGGACGAGACTCACCGGGGGCGGGCCGCCGGGCGGGGGTGGGGGTGTCGGGGGTGTCGGGGGTGGGGCGGGTGTGGGTGGGGGTGGGTTCGGTGGAGGGGGTGGAGCGGATGGAGGTGGTGGAGGTGGTGGAGGTGGTGGAGCGGGTGAAGCGGATATCAGCGGGGGTCGAGGCGGAGGCCCGGTCGGCGGAGGGGGTTCGGGAGAAGGGCGGTTCTGGGGCGTAGGCGCGGGAGTGGGCCGACTCCGGGGCGCGGGGGTGAGACGGGTCCGACTCGGGGACGCGGGGGTGAGACGGGTCCGGCCTCGGGGGGCAGGCAGGAGACGGGGCCGGCCCCGGGAGACGGGCAAGAGTCGGGTCCGACTCCGGGAGACCGGCGTGGGACGAGGCCGACTGTGAGGCTCGGGCCTGAGTCGGGGGTAAGGCCGTCGATCCGGCAGGCGGGGCGGCGGGGCTCGCGGGCGGTGCCGGGGACCGGCCGACGGGCGATGCCGGTGCGGGACGGGGCGTCGATGCCGCAGCCCGGCCATTGGGCGACATCGGCGTGGGGCGGGCAACGGGTGCCGAGGCCCGGCCGTCGGGTGGGGCCGGGCGGGCTGACGTGGGGTGGGTTTCGGTCCGGGCCGTCGGGTGGGTTTCGGTCGGGGCCATGGGGCGGCGCTCAGGCATGGGGGCCTCCGTGGCGGCGGGGTTCGGGGACGGGGCGGCCGGAGCGCCAGAGGCGGCCGCCGCAGACGCCGTCGAACCAGTTCTCGGCGGGCGCCACCGTCTCCTCGCAGGCGCGCCGTACGGGACACATCGCGCACGCCCGCAGCGCCGGGGCGGCCTCCTTCGGCCTCTTCGAGAAGACGACCCGGGGCGGCAGCCCGGCGCAGGCGGCCGCGGACTGCCAGCCGACGGGACGCGCGGGACGCGACGGGCGCGGCTGATCCGGTGGTGAGCAGGAACCGGTTACGGGCATGGGCAGGGAACCCCCTGTCGGTTCGTGAACGAGCCGTACGAAGTGAATCCCCAGAGTCACAGATTGCGCGCGCGCTCGCAATAATTTACCGGCGCCTCACCTTCACCCGAACCTCCATCAACTACACAAACTTTCCTCACTACTTGCGCGAGAGCACGTAATTCCTTGCGCGCAAGCAAGCTAAACTCGTGCCACCCCCGAAGGAAGCGAGCAGACATGACCACCCAGGACCTGGACGCGTTCGCCGCGTGGGTCGAAGACCTCATGCGCGAACGCGGCTACGACATCGACAGCCCGCGCGGCGGCGGGAAGTCACGGATCGCGGACGAGGCCGGCGTGCACCGCGCCGCCGTCACCCGCCTGCTGCAACGCCAGAGCATGCCGGACCTCGAGACCACCCGCCGCCTCGCACGGGTGCTCGGCGTCCCGGTCCGCGACCTGCTCATCCGCTCCGGCCGGCTCACCGCCGAGGAGCTCGCCGACCCGCACGGACGCACCTCCGCACCCGCCCCCGACCCGGACTTCGGCCGCAGGCCCACTCTGGAGGAGGTCGCCGATCTGCTCGGCGTACCGGCCGAGCGGCGGGAGATGTTCGTCCGGGTGGTGGAGCAGTTCCTGCCGAACGAGCCGGAGCGCGCGGACAAAACCGGCCGCGTCCTGGCGGGCGCGGGCACGGCGGCACCCCCCGGTACGGACTGACACTCCCGCGCCGAGCACCCGTGGGCCGACGGGTGCACCCGCCGCACACAGAGCCCTCCGCACGTCACCCGCCCCCGCCCCCTCTCCCCCGTCCCCCACCTCGCACTTCCGCCCCTCCCGCACCCCTGGGGCCGATTCTTTCGGCGTATTAGTTGCGTGCGCGCACGATCGCATGTCACAGTTGGTGCAGCGGCGGAGCTGTGCCCACCCCCTCCCCGCTCCCCTCCCCTTCTCCTTCCTTCCCGCTTCGGCGAGGTGACCCGGCATGACCACACCCACTCCACCGAGCGCCTTCCCCGACGTCGAGGCCCTGGTCGTCGACATCCTGGAGGCCGACTCGGCGCTCTCCACGGCGCTGGTGACCGTCCAGCCGCCGACGGACTTCGACGGCACGGCCGCCGCCGTACTCGTCAACCGCCGCGGCGGTGCCTGGGTCGGCGAGCGCCACGTCGACCAGCCGCTGATCGAGCTGGAGGTGTACGGCCCCACCAAGCAGGCCGCGCACGTCCTGGCCAACTCGGCCCGCCGCGCGCTGATGGCCGCGGCCGGCAACCGCTACGGCACGAACCTGATCACCGAGGTGGAGGAACAGGACGGCCCCCGCTGGCTGCCCGACTACCTCTACCGCGCGGCCAACCGGTACGTGACCGTCCTCACGGTGTACCTGGACGTCTACTGACGCGCCCGCGCCGCACCCCCACAGACCGAAGGCCCCGCCGTTCGCCTCTCCGAACGGCGGGGCCTTCGCCGTACCCGGAACCGCCGGGCACGGCACCCCGCACCACCCACACCCCATTTCTCCGTCCCTCTATCAAGGAGCCAACCCATGGCAGGCACCAACTCCTCCGAGATCCGCATCGCCGGAGTCGGCCGGCTCTACGTCGCCGCCGCCGACACCAAGGTCCCGACGACCTTCTCCACCGACCCGTCCACCGACTGGGCCACCGGCTGGAAGAACCTCGGCTTCACCAACGGCGAGGGCGTCACCTTCAGCAAGAAGGACAAGCTGGAGCCGGTCGACGTGTGGCAGGCCGTCAGCCCGGTGCACTTCGTGTACTCGGACCGCGACCTGACCCTGAAGTTCTCGCTGCTCCAGTTCAACGAGGACACGCTGCCGTTCTTCATGGGCGGCGGCCAGGTCGACGCGGTGACAGGCTCGACCGGCGTCTACAAGTACGACATCGCCGACCGCCCGTACGCCGATGTCCGGGCCCTCGGCCTGGAGTTCACCGATGTCCGGGCGAGCGACGGCACCGCCGTGACGTACCGCTTCGGCATCCCGCGCGGCCAGGTCACGGCGGCGGACGACATCAAGCTGGCCCGCAAGTCGCCGGCCCAGCTCGGCATCACCTTCACGGCGATGGCGGCGACCGACGGCTCGGCGCTCGCGAGCTTCGTGATGAAGGACACCGCGTACGCCGCGTCCTGACCTACCGGGTGGGGTGAGCGCCCCGAGCACACCGCCCACCCCACCCGCTGCCCCGCACCTCCCCCGTACGGCATCACTCAAGGAGGCACCCTCACCATGGCCCGTTTCGACGTCAACGCCGCCCGCGCCCAGCGCCTCGAAGCCCTCGGCCGCACCTGGTCGTTCGAGCTCGACGACGAGAGTTTCACCCTGCCCACGGAGCTGACCCGCGCCACCGCGAAGGCGCTGCGGGAACTCGACGACAACGACGTGGACGGGCTGCTCGGGCTGCTCATGGGCGAGCAGCAGTTCGCCCGTTTCGAGCGGCACGAGGTGAACATGCAGGACATCGCCGCCATCCTGGAGGCCTACGGCAAGGAGACCGGGCTCGGCCTGGGGGAAGGCTGAGCCTCGTCGGGTTCGTGGACGAACACGCCGAGGCCCTCGAAGCGGACCTGCTCCGCTACTACGGCATCGATCTGCTCGACTGGCACCGCGACCGCCTCTCCGCGCGGCGGCTCGCGGTGCTCGTCGCCCAGCTGCCGCGGGACAGCGCCCTCAACCGCGAGCTGCACGGCGATGCCGCCGAGTGGTCGGTGACGGACCATCTGCTGGCCGCGGTCGTGGACCATCTGGCGGCGGCGAACTGGATGTTCGCGTCGGTCAACTCGGACGAGGGCGACCAGCCGGACCCACCGGTACCGGTGCCGCGCCCGGGCGACGGCAGCGAACCGGAGAACGCGGAGGAAGCGGAGGATGCGGAGGACCCGGACGAAGGGAAGCCGGGAGGCGCCCCTCTCGGACCCCCCTCCCCGGTCCAACTGGCCCGCTTCTTCGCCTGACGCCTGACGCCTGACGCCTGACGCCCGTCACCCGGGCCCCGGTGCCTCGGGCGACTCCGGCGGCTCCGCCCCGCGCCCGTCCCCCCGGCGCCCCCGCCCGCGTCCCTGCCCCCGCCCCTCCAGCCCGTCGGCGAGCGCGCGGGCCCGGTCCGACAGCCGGGGTTTCTCCTCGGAGGCCGCCGACTCCTGCTGCGCTCGCTCGCCGGCGTCCGTACGGCGTTCCCTGGAGCGGGACAGCGGGGGCACACTGGGCCGGCCATTTCGCCGCACCACGGTCCGGCGGGCCGAGCGGACGGTCCGCTTCTCCGGTACGGGAGCGACGGCCGGCGGCGGTTCACCGGCTCCCGGTCCCCCCGAACCGCCCCCGCCCGGACCGGAGTTCCCCACCGGCAGGGGCGTCTGCACCGGTACCGGTACGGACACCGGCGCCGGCACGGGTACAGGCCCCCCGTCCGCCACCGAGCGCTCCCGCTCCCCCCGTTCCTCCGCCCGGGTCACCTCGGTGGGCGGGCGCAGGAGTTCGACGTACGGCAGGGCGATGACCTCACCGCCGGCGTCGTCCTCCTCGGCCGGCCTGGCGGCCCGGCGCGGACGGCGGCCGGTGCGGGCGTCCTCCTGGCCCTGGAGGTAGGCGACGGTGATGCGTTCCTCGTACGCGCGGCGGATCGCGGGAAGCTGTTCGGCGACCATGTCGGCCCAGCCGGCGCTGTAGGCGGCCAGCTCGCGGCGGTCCAGCTCGCCGCGGGGCAGGGTGACCAGGTCCTCCGGGTCGTACCCGAGGCTGAGGACGAGTTCGGAGACCCGGGCGATGAGGTGCGGCAGATCAGGGGACAGTTCGAGCCAGTCGACCACCTGGTCGTTCCGCCCGTTCCCCGTGTCGCCCTCGTCCCCGTCCACCCCGCCGGCCTTGATCTCGCCTCCTGCCCGTCCGCGCTCGGCGAACCCTCAACTCGCTTACAGGGCCCTGTAGTTCAGACTTCCCTTTTTCGCGGACGGACGAACGGCCGGATCCTACTCCACGAACCTTGGGCTCTCACGGAGCGTTCGCGTCAAACACGGAACGACACCACGACAGCACTCGTACACTAGTTCGAACACACGCTCCGGTACCCCCAGGAGCGCGCCATCGCAGCACAGCCCAGCGGACAGAACGGAAAGCAGGCACCGACATGGCGACAGGCCCGAGCGACTCCACCGAGCAGCCGATCGACACCTACACCCGCCTCGCCCACCTCCTGCACACCCCACCCGCGGACCGCGAGGCCCTGCTGGACCGCGTGTACGAGGAACTGCTCACCCACGAGTCCCGCGCCTACGCGGCGGGCTGGTCGGACGCCCTGACCGAGGCGGAGGCCCGGCGGACACGCGGCCGACGAGCGTAGTCGGCGGCGTCACGAGGTGGCGGCGACGAAGGCGTGGCCCGCGACGATCCCGCCGGCCGAGGCCAGCAGCGCCTCGGACACGAACAGGGCCCAGTGCGCCTTCTGACGCCCCGTGCGCGGGACGATGCGGCCTTCCCTCGCCTCCTGTGCGGACACACCCCGCTCCCGCGTGATCCTCCGCCGCTGCTTCCGCGACTCCGGCAGCACCTCCAGGACCCAGAAGAGCTCTCTCACGAGCCCTTTGGCGCCCACGTCACCGCGCGCCCGGGACAGGACGCCGAACAGCAGGAAGACGAAGAGGCCGAGGAAGAACACCGCGGCCGTCGCGTTCGTCGCGCCCCGTCCCGCTCCTCCGGGATTCGGGAGATGGACGGCGAAGACCAGGGCGGCGCCGCCCGAGCCGTAGAGGAAGGCCAGCCCGCCGAAGGCGGCGACGGGCCCGACCCAGCCCCGCATGCCGTGCAGCCATGCGACGACGCAGATGCCCAGGATCAGTGCGGGAGCCCCGGCCGCCAGCGCCAGACGCCCTTCCTCGCAGGCGGGCCCCAGCCGCCGGCCGCAGTTCCCGCCCGCACCGAATCGGTCGAACAGCTCGATGACCAGTGTGGTTCCCCAATAGAGGACGAAAATCCCGAAAATCGTCAGCGCATGACGTGCGGGCAGATTTCCGCCCGCTTCCCCTCGCACCGAATCCTTGCCGTCTCGGGTGCCCATTGGCGCGATGCTACCAGGAGGGAGTGACTGCCACCATGCCCACTCTGGAAGAGCAGATAAAGAGCCTCAAAGAAAAGGACGAAGACCTCGCCAGGTCGATAGCGAATCAGATCGACAAGACCGAACTCGACGCCTTCTTCACCAGCAAGAAGAAGCTGGAACAGGACGCCGAGAAACAGGCGGCGCCGGAGAAGGAGAAGGCGCTCAAGAAGCTCATTTCCGACGAGATAGAGAAAGCCGGACAGTCGGCCTGGAAGCCGGACAGCAGGTGGTACAAGACACCGGAGTTCATGGGCTTCGTCTCCGCCCTGACCGGCAGCCTCATCGGCCTCACGCTGGTCAAGTACGACTTCGCCGTCTTCGACATCACCGAGAAGGTCAACCGACTCGCCCTCCGACTGGTGAACTACATTACGGGGAGAACCCAGTGGGACCGCCAGTTCCTGACCTCGGAACAGAAGGACGAGCGCAAGCTGAACGGCCGGTTCTCCGCCATCGAGCACCGTCTCGCGCGCCAGATGAAGAACGCGAACAAACGCATCGGCGCCGTGGAGACACGAGTGGCCAGGATCGAACGGTCCGGACGGGACGTCCGGGAGCGCGTGGGATCGGTGGCCGCCTCACCAGGCTCCATACCTCAGTCGCGCAGTGCGGCGGCCGAACTCGAGAATCTGCACTCGCGTATTGACGCACTGGTCGCAGCCCTTGGCTGACCGAGGGGTCGTTCTCGATTTCAAGGATGAGGTGGAGTATGTCTCTGGTTCGATCTCTGAGCAAGGCGTCGTCGTCGTTCAAGGAATTCAAGGACCGGGCCCAGGACGCGGGCCGGGCCTCGGACGGGCTGAAACAGAAGACCGGTGCCGCGGAAGGCCGGCTCAAGCAGTTCAAGGGCGCGGCCCAGGGCGCCGAAAGCGAGCTGAAAGGCCTCAAGACCGGCTCCGAACAGGCCGAGACGGCCATCGGCAAGGCCGGGAAGACCGGTTCCTCCGCCGGGAAGAGTCTCGGGAAGTACGAGGCCGGGGCGGGCAAGGCCGCCAAGGGGCAGGACAAGATGAACAAGTCGATGAAGGGGAACCTCTTCGGCATGCTCATGAGCCTGCTGCAGCCGCTCATCGAGAAGGTCGTCGACATGGCGGCCAACTCCAAGACCATGCAGAAGGTGCTCCAGACGGCCTTCACCGTCATCAAGTCCGTGATCAGCAATGTCATGAAGGCCATCGGGCCGATCATGAAGAACGCGGGCAAACTGATCAAGACGGTCTGGGACGGCGTCAAGACCGCGGTGTCGAAGGTCGTCAAGGCGATCGCCACCGTCATCCAGACCTACGTGGGCATCTGGAAGAAGGTCATCACCACCGCGCTCAACGCGATCAAGTCGGTCGTGTCGAGCGTCTGGAAGGGCATCAAGAACGTCGTCTCCCCCGTCGTCAACTGGGTCAAGTCCGCGATCCCCAACGCCTTCAAGGCCGTCAAGGACAAGCTGTCCAGCATCTGGGGCGGGCTCAAGGGCATCGCCGGACGTGCCTTCGACGGCATCAAGAACGCCGTACGCGGTCCGATCAACGCCGTCATCGGCATCGTCAACCGCGCCATCGGCGCCCTCAACGGCATCCATGTCTCCATCCCCGGCTGGGTCCCCCTGGTCGGCGGCAAGACCTTCGGGGTCAGCCTGCCGAGGATCCCCGCGCTGGCCACCGGCGGTGTCGTCCTGCCCCGCTCCGGCGGCGTCCCCGCGATCCTCGCCGAGGCCGGTGAGGCGGAGGCCGTCCTGCCGCTCAGCAAGCTCGACCGGCTGCTGCGCCGCGCCGCCGCCGACGGCAGGGCCTACGCAGGAGCAGGAGCAGGAGCAGGCACCGGCACCGGCGGCGCACTGCACATCGAGCACTACCACGCCGCCGAGACCAGCACCCCCCAGCGCACCGCCGACGCCCTGATGTTCCTCGCGAAGGCCCGCGGATGAGTACCCCGGCGGTGACGGACCCGCTGGCCGGGGTCACCCCGGCGCTGACCGCGTTCCGGTCCCGCGTCGAGCAGGGCGGCACCGCGGTGCGCTCCCTCACCGACCGGATCAAGGCCGCCGCCACCGGCGCCGACCGCCTCGGCACGGCCGCCGCCCAGGGCGCCACCGCCGTGAGCCGCGCCAAGGCGAGCACCGAGGCCGCCGCCCGCGCCGTCACCACGACGGGCCGGACCGCCGGCACCGCCGCGGCCGGGATCAAGGCGGCGGCCTCCGGCGGCCGGACGGCCTCTGGCACCCTCGTCCGGCTCGGCTCCGCGCTCGGAGGGGTCTTCGCCGTCGTGGGCGCGCTGATCTCGGCCTCCGGTGTCCTCGGCGACCTCATGGGCACCTTCGGCACCCTGATGACCATCGGCTCCGGTGTCCTCCTCGTCGTCAACGCCCTCACCCGCGCCAACCCCATCGGGTTCGTCACCGGACTCCTCCTCCCGGTCGCCGGCTGGCTGCTGGACCTGGCGCTGAACTCCGAGACCGGGCAGCGCCTGATGGAACAGCTGGCGACGCTCGTCCTGACGTACGTCGAGGGGTGTCTGACCGTGCTGGCCCCGCTGCTGAAGGCCGTCGGCAGCGCGGTGAACACCTACGTCACCGGCTACCTCGCCCTGGTGACCACGGTCCTCACCGGCCTCACCACCCTCATCGGCACCGCCTTCGCCGTCGCCCGCTCGCTGGCGAGCGGAGACACCAAGGCGCTCAGCGGGCGGGCGGCGGCCGTCTGGAAGGGCGTCAAGGACGGGGTGCGGCCGGTGCTGGACTGGATCGGCAAGGACATCCCCGCGATGTTCACCCGCGTCAAGGACGCCACCGCCCGCACCCTCGACGCGCTCGGACGGTTCGTCACCACCGGCGCGCAGACCGTCGCCGGGGTGGTGAAGGGGCCCGTCCAGGGGCTCATCGCCTTCGCCAACCGGATCATCGACGGCCTCAACAGCCTCAGCTTCAGCATCCTCGGCAAGAAGTTCGGCGTGCAGCTGGCGAAGATCCCGATGCTCGGCGAGGGCGGGGTCGCCGTCCCCGGCGCCCGCGCGGCCGGCCGGGTCCTGCCGCTCCGGGACCTGGACCGGCAGCGGGCCCTCGCCCGCCGCCACCGCGCCCCCTTCTCCGCGCTCCCGCACCGCGTCCAGGAGTTCCACGAGAGCGCCGGCGCCGGAGCCCGCGGCACTGCGGAGGACCTGCTGTTCCTGGCCGCCGCCCACGCCTGCGCCTGACCCCCCGGACCACCCCACCCGCACCCGACAAGAGCGAGGTGACGGCCCCCCATGGCCGAGATCACGACCACCGCATACACCGACGACGTGCCACCCGGCTCACTCATCACCCGCGACGGGCAGATGCAGTGGGCCGGACTGCTGCTGGGCCCCGGGACGCCGTACGAGATCGACCGGGGCGGGCTAAGCGGCTGGGAGGACCTGCCGGAGTACGACGCCTCCGACGCCGACCACCCCACCGCGCACGGCGCCTGGCCGGGCGCGCGCTACGCCAAGCCGCGCCGGATCGGCGGCACGGTGTGGACCGTACCGCCGCAGGACGACAGCGTCTCCTCGCTCGCCGTGACCCGCGCCCTGCGCCAGGCGCTGCTGCTCGACGACGAGGAGCGCTGGCTCGCCGTCCGGCTGCACGGCGAGACGCTGGCCGTGCGGGCCCGGGTCAGCCAGCGGGTGCTGGCCGCCGACCGGACGTACACCACCCAGGGCGTCTCCCGGGCGTCCGTGCAGTGGTACGCCACCGACCCGCGCCGCTACTCGGTCGACGAGCGGACCGCGCTGACCGGCGCCCCGCAGCCGGAGAGCGGTCTGACCTGGCCGCTGACCTGGCCGCTGTACTGGGGCCAGGCCGCCTCGACCGGCGACGTGAACGCCGACAACGACGGCTCCGCGCCCACCCACCCCGTCCTGGTGTTCACCGGCCCCTGCACCAACCCGACCGTCACCGACCGCACCTCCGCGCTGCGGCTGCGCTACGAGATCGGCCTCGCCGCCGGTGACGAGCTGGTCGTCGACACCGCCGCCGGCACGGTCACCCTCAACGGCACCGCGTCCCGTCGGCACACCGCGGCCGCCGACAGCAGCCCCGAGGAGCTCTTCGCCTTCGCCCCCGGCCGCGCCCAGCTGGCCTTCCGCCCCGACACGTACGGCGCCGGCGCCCAGCTCACGGTCCGCTGGCGCACCGCGGAGTGGTGACCCCCGTACCCCACGACCAGAGGAGACCAGCAGATGAATCTGCGCAGTTCATGGCTGGCCGAGACCGGCCAGACCCGTGCGGACACCCGGCTCACCCAGCTGGGCGCCACCACCCCGGCCAACCCGCTGGACGTCCGCTCCGGCATCCTCCCGGGCTCCTACGACGGGCAGTACCGGCTGTCGGGCTTCTGGATGGAGGGCGGCGCCGGCACCATGACCGCCACCGTCCACGAGGGCCGGGCCGTCGTCCAGGGCGGCAGCGGCCAGGGCGCCTACCCGGTCACCCTGTCCGAGCCGCTGTCCCTCACCTTCACCGACGGCGACGCCCAGTACGCCCGGATCGATGTCGTCGTGCTGCGGATCTACGACGACATGTACGACGACTCCGGCTCCACCAAGGCCGCCGTGGAGATCGTCCGGGGCACCCCCGCCGCCACCCCGGCGGTGCCCGCGCTGCCGGGTGTCTGCCTGCCGGTCTACCAGGTCCGGGTCCGCGCCGGGATCAGCGCGGGCAACGGCGGCGTCAACTGGAGCTCCTCCGACGTCACCGACCTGCGCACCCCCACGGTCGCGGCCGGCGGCATCCTGCCCGTGGTCGGCGAGACCGGCAACGGCGCCTACCCGGGCCAGTACCGCGACTCCGGCGGCGCCCTCCAGCGCTGGGACGGCTCCGCCTGGGTGCCGTACCCGCTCGCCCTCGGCGGGGTCGCACCGGCCGGGGCGGTGACCACGGCGAGCTACACCGGCCAGTACCGGGACGGCTCCGACGGCAACCTCCAGCGCTGGGACGGCTCGTCCTGGGTGTCGTACCAGCGGATCCCCTCCTGGACGAACTACACGCCGGTCTGGTACTCGTCCACCGGCACCGCGCCGGCGGTCGGCAACGGCAGCCTCAACGGCAGATACGTCAAGCTCGGCAACCTCGTCCACGTCCGGCTGCGGCTGGCGATCGGCTCGACGACCAATCTCTCCGCGCTGGACACCGCCGGCGCCTGGTCCTTCTCCCTGCCGTTCCTCCCGGCGTCGGGCTGGATGACCGACATCCTGCTGAACGTCGTGGGCTTCAGCAGCAACGGCTTCAAGTTCTTCCAGGGTGCCGCCCAGGTGTCGGCGGCCAACGGCGGCGTCGTGAACCGGTTCACCGTCACCTCCGGCGCCGCCGCCGCGAGCTGGACCAAGGCCGTCCCCTACACCTGGCAGGCCACCGACGTCCTGTCGATCTGGGGCGACTACGAGTCCGCCGCCTGAGCCCACCCCCGACGAAGGAGTCGACCATGCCGATCCGTTCCGGATGGCTCTCCCCCGATGGACAGACCCGTGAGGACACCCGTCTCATCGCGCTCGGCGCCCTCACCCCCACCTCCCCCGTCGCCACCCGCTCCGGCGTCCTGCCGGGCTCCACCGGCGGCCTCTACCGCGTCTCCGGCTTCACCGTCACCGGCACCACCGGCGCCATGACCGCGAGCGTCAGCCCCGGCCGTGCCGTGATCCAGAGCACCGACGCCCGGGGCGCCTACCCGGTCGCGCTCACCGAGTACCTGCCGCTCACCTTCGCGGACGGCGACGCCCAGTACGGCCGGATCGACCTCGTCGTCCTGCGGGTCTACGACAACGTGTACGACGGCTCCGGCCGCACCGAGGCCGTCGTCGAGATCGTCCGGGGCACCCCGGCCGCCACCCCTGCGCCCCCGGCCACGCCCGATGCCGCCCTGGCGCTGTACTCGGTCGCCGTCGGTGCGGGCGTCAGCGCCGGCAAGGGCGGGATCGCCTGGGACTCCGCGCGCACCGACCTGCGTCCGACCACCGTCGCGATCGGCGGCATCCTGCCCACCCGCACCGACGACACCGCGCCCGGCGGCCACACCGGCCAGTACCGGGACACCGGCGACATCCTCCAGCGCTGGAGTTCCACGGCCTGGGTGCCCTACCCGAGGAACGTCGGCGGGATCGTCCCCGCCGGGGTGCTGACCACCGGCGGCTACGCCGGGCAGTACCGCGACTCCTCCCTCGGCCAGCTCCAGCGCTGGAACGGCAGCGCCTGGCTCCCCGCCGTTCCGGGGCCGGTGTTCGCGTCCTCGCTGGACGCCGGGTACACCACCTCGACGACGTACACGGCCACGCTGGTCGAAACGGCCGTGTCGGCGCTCACGCTCAGCTTCACCGCGCCGCCCTCCGGCGGGGTGATCATCAGTCTCGGCGCGCGGATCTCCACCTCGGGCAGCGAGACCGTCCAGGCACATATGTCCCCGCAGGTCACGCTGGGCACCACGGTCGTCTGGGCGGCGGACGACGAGCGCGCCGCGTCCGGCTCGGGCGCCATCAGCAAGTCGCAGTCGACGCAACTGCGCCTGAACTCCCTCACGGCCGGATCGGTCTACACGGTCACCGCGATGCACCGGTCGTCCAGCGCGAGCGTCAACAGCTGGTTCGACACCCTCTGGCTCCGGGTGGACCCGCTCGCCTGAACCGGCCTCCCCGAAAGGACCTGACCATGCCCCTTCGTACCGGATGGCTCTCCCCCGACGGCCAGACCCGCGAGGACACCCGGCTCGTCTCGCTCGGCGCCCTCACCCCGACCTCGCCGGTCACCACCCGCTCCGGGGTCCTGCCGGGCTCCTCCGACGGTGTCTCCCGCCTCTCCGGCTTCACCCTCACCGGCACCACCGGCACCATGACCGCCACCGTCGGCCCCGGTCGGGCGGTGATCCAGGGGACCAGCTCCCAGGGCGCCTACCCGGTCGCGCTGACCGAGTACCTCGACCTGGTCTTCGCCGACGGCGACGCCCAGTACGGCCGGATCGACCTGGTCGTCCTGCGGATCTACGACGATCTGTACGACGGCTCCGGCCGCACCGGGGCCGTGCTGGAGATCGTCCACGGCACCCCCGCCGCCACCCCGGCCGTCCCGGCGGTGCCCGCGCTGTCGCTGCCCCTGTACGAGGTGGTCGTCCCCAAGGGCGCGAGCGCCGGCACCACGGCCATCGACTGGAGCACGGCGCTCGGCGGACGCCGTACCGCCACGGTCGCGGTCGGCGGCATCCTCCCGGTGACCACGGACGCGACGAACGGCTCCTACCCGGGCCAGTACCGGGACGTGGGCGGGCAGTTGCAGCGCTGGAGCGGCACCGCCTGGACCGACTACCCGGTGCTGCCGACCTGGCAGAACTGGACGCCGACCTGGACGACCAGCACGGCCTCGGCGCCCCCGGCCTTCGGCAACGCCACGGTGAGCTGCCGGTACGTGAAGTTCGGTACGACCGTCCACCTGAACTTCTCGATCACCTTCGGCAGCACCACCACCTTCGGCAGCGGCGCCACCACCAACGACAACTGGCGGTTCAGTCTGCCGGTCGCCGCCGCGGCGGCCCGCCCGCTGATCGGCTTCGCCGAGCTCGCCGCCGGCGACGCCGCCAACCGGGCCACGGCCCGGGTCTACCTCTCCACCACCACCGCTTTCGAGCTGATCCTCGCCTCGGGGCGGCCCACCGCCACCGCTTTCACCGCGACGGGCGGACTGGACTCCCTCACCCCCTGGACCTGGGCCGGCGGCCACACCGTCGTCGGCTCCGCCACCTACGAGGCCGCCGTATGACCTCCGCCCTCAGCACCCCGTACCGGGCGATCTTCTGCGACCTGCGCACCGACCGCACCATCGACATCCTGCCCCTGCGGGACGTCACCGTCGACGACTACATCGGCAAGGCCGGCTCCCTCTCGGGCACGATCCCGGTGCCCGACCGGGCGATGGCCGCGCGGGTCCGCCGGATCGAGGAGGGCCGGACCTCGGTCTACCTCCAGCGCGGGGACGACCTGTGGTGGGGCGGCATCATCTGGACGTCCACGCTCCAGAGCGACGACCGGGGCGTGCTCACCCTCGGCATCCAGGCCGCGACCTTCGACTCGTACGCCGGCCGCCGCCGTATCCGCGCGGACCTCGACTTCCGGGACACGGACCAGCTCGCGATCGCCCGCGCGCTGTGGGACCACCTCCAGTCCGCCCCCGGCGGGGACATCGGCGTCGGACACGGCTCCGAGACCTCCCCGCAGACCCGCTCGGTGGCGTACCGCAACGGCGACGAGACGGTCTATCTGGAGGCCCTGGACGCGCTCGCCGCGCTGGAGAACGGCTTCGAACACCACATCGCCGTCTACCGCGACCCCGTCGACGGCGAGCGGGTCCGGCAGCTGCGGCTGGGCAGCCCGAAGATCGCCATCGGCACCACCGACCTGGTGATCGACCGCCCCGGCACGGTCCTGTCGTACGTCTTCCCGCGCGACGCCACCCGCGGCGGCACCACCGCCCGGGCCCGCGGCGCCACCGACAACACCAGCCAGGCCGTGGAGTCCCGGCCGCTGTACGCGGACGCCACCGTGCCCGTCGGCGAGCAGCTGATCGCGGCCGGCTATCCGCGCATCGACCTGACCTCGGACCACAACGACGTGGCGAGTGTGCCGGTGCTCCAGTCGCTGGCCAACGCCGAACTCACCGAGGGCGTGGGGGCGGTGGTGATCCCCGAGATCAGCGTCCGGCTCGACGATCTGGTGCCGCCCGCGCTGCTGGGCCGTACGGTCCGGCTGCGGATCGACGACGAGTGGTGGACCGAGGGCCTCGACGCCCGCTACCGGATCGTCGGCGTCAAGGTCAGCCCGGGGCAGCGCGGCCGTCCCGACACCGCGGAGCTCTATCTGGAGGAGGCCTGATGCCCCAGCTCCCCGAAGACATCATCGACCGGCTGACCCAGATGGAACGCCGGATCCAGCAGCTGTCGACCGCCGTCAACACCCGGCCCGCGCTCAACACCATCACCGGGGGCGAGGTGGAGATCAGCGACGGCACCCTGAAGATCAGCGACGGCGGCACCCTGCTGGTGCAGCGGCCGGGCACGACCGAGGCGATGTTCCGGGTCGGCTCCTGGCAGGGCGAGGAGTACGGCCTGGAGATCCACCGCCAGACCGGCAGCAAGGCGCTCACCCTGTTCAACGGCGACGGCGGCGCCGGCTCGCTCCAGCCGCTGCGGATCTACGACAACGGCAGCCGGGAGATCATCTCCGACGACGTCAACACCGGCGGACTGGCCCGGCCCTGGCTGGCGATGCTGCCGCCGCAGGACACCACCCAGACCCGCTGGCCGCAGAGCGCCGCGACCTCCTGGACGACGATCGCCGTCTCCTACAACCCCGTCTGGCAGCCGAAGATGCGGCTCCTGCTCAACACCCGCCTCAGCTCCGGCGGCGCGGGACAGGTGCGGGTGCTGGTCAACGGCGTCCAGTGGGGCGACACGGTCACCGCGCCCAACGACTTCGACTACACGGCCCTGCTCGGCAGCGACTTCGGCGCGCTCTACGCCACCACGGTCAAGGTCGAGATCCAGGCCATCGCCACCACCGGCACCGTCTACGCCAACCCGGTCCTGATGCACGGCCGACAGAGCTAGGGCCTCGAGGAGGCACACCTTGGAGATCGACCCCGCCCTGCCCTGGGGCATCGCGATCGACTACGCCGGGCGGGCCACCGTCACGGAGGCCGGTCACACCCTGCACATCAACGTCTCGGACACCAGCCTGAGTTCGGTGATCGGGCCCGACTCGATCACCGGCACCTACTCCCCCGTCAACGTCACCGCCGAGTTCTCCGAGAGCGGCGCCCGCGGGGCGGTCCTGCGCGGCTCCGGCCGGGTCACGGTCCTGCCGGACGGCTCCGGCCCGGTCGTCCCGGACGGTACGGCCGTCCAGCGTGCCGTCGCCGCCGCCCTCGCCGACTTCCAGACCGCGGTGACGGACTACGCGGCCCTGTGCGCCGCCTGGCCGCCGGCCGGCTGACGCTCCCGCAAGCCCCGCCCAATGCCCCGCGCCACCCCACCGGCCGGGGTTTTTTCCTGTCCCCCGGGCCCGATATGCCCCACATCGAAGCAAGCTCCCCAGGGAGGCACCACCCATGGCCAACCCTCTCTCCGCCGACGCCCTCGTCGCCGCTCTGGACGCCGAGGGCGTCACCGTCGTCGAGCACGCCGGCTGGCGCACCCACAACCGCAACCACAAGGGCAGCTGGGGCCCGGTCAACGGCGTGATCATCCATCACACCGTCACCACCGGCACCACCGGCTCCGTCCAGATGTGCTTCAACGGCTACACGGCCCTGCCCGGCCCCCTCTGCCACGGCGTGATAGCCAAGGACGGCTCGGTCCACCTCGTCGGCAACGGCCGCGCCAACCACGCCGGCAGCGGCGACGGAGACGTCCTCAGGGCCGTCGCCGCCGAGCGGGCCACCCTGCCCGCACCCCACCGCAACGACACCGACGGCAACGTCCACTTCTACGGCTTCGAGTGCGTCAACCTCGGCGACGGCAAGGACCCCTGGCCCGAGGTCCAGCTGGAGGCCATGGTCCGGGCGGCCGCCGCGCTGTGCCGAGCGCACGGCTGGAGCGAGCGCTCGGTGATCGGGCACAAGGAGTGGACGAACACCAAGGTCGATCCGCGCGGCTTCTCGATGGCGGACTTCCGCTCCCGGGTCGCCGCCCGGCTCGGCGGGACGGTCCCGACCGGCACGCCCACCCCCACCCCCGCCTACCAGCCCTTCCCCGGCGCCGACTGGTTCCGCAGGAGCCCGCGGTCGGCGATCGTCACCGCGATGGGCCGGCGTCTGGTCGCCGTCGGCTGCTCCGCCTACGCGAGCGGCCCCGGCCCGCAGTGGACCGAGGCCGACCGGACCTCGTACGCCAGGTGGCAGCGCAAGCTCGGCTACACCGGCTCCGCCGCCGACGGCTGGCCGGGCGCCGCCTCCTGGGCGGCGCTGAAAGTCCCCCACGTCTGAGAGCGAGGCCGCCATGTCAGAGGCCGCCAAGCGGACCCTCCGCACCGTTCTGCAAACCGCTGCCGGCCTGTGCGTCCTGCTGCCGGCGGTCGTCGGCGCCGTCGGCCTCCCGGACACCCTGCCCTGGGTGGCGGGCGCGCTGGCCGTCGCCGCCGGCGTCACCAGAGTCATGGCCCTGCCCGCCGTACAGAACCTGCTGCCGGGCTGGCTGCGCACGGACACCCCCGCCAACGGGGACACCGCGCTGCTCTCCCTCGTCCAGCGGAACACGGAGACACGGGACGCGGAGACACGGGACGCGGAAGGGAGGGATGCGTGAACGAACCCCGTCCGCTCTCCGACGCCACCTCCGTCGCCGTGGAGCTCGAACGGCTGCGCGGCACGGTGGAGGCCGGGTTCGCCCGGGTCGACGGCTCGCTCGCGCTGCTCGTCCAGCGCAGCGACCAGACCGACCGGCAGCTCGCCGACCACGAACAGCGGCTGGACGCCCTGGAGCGCTCCCGCTGGCCGCTCGCCAGCATCGGCGCGCTGGCCGCGCTGGCCACGGTCGCCGTCACGGTCTGGGAGCTGACGGCACGCTGAGATCCCGGAAACGCCGAAGGGCGGTCACCCCGTCGCACACGGGGTGACCGCCCTTCTACGCGTTCTACGCGTCTACTCGTTCTTACTGGTTGTACGGACCGTAGTCGTAGTCCTCCAGCGGGACGGCCTGGCCGGAGCCGGTGCCGAACGGCGAGTAGTCGATGTCGTCGTAGCCGACGGCCGAGTACATCGCGGCCTTCGCCTCCTCGGTCGGCTCGACCCGGATGTTGCGGTAGCGGGACAGACCCGTACCGGCCGGGATGAGCTTACCGATGATGACGTTCTCCTTGAGGCCGATGAGGCTGTCGGACTTGGCGTTGATCGCCGCGTCCGTCAGGACTCGGGTCGTCTCCTGGAAGGAGGCGGCCGACAGCCAGGATTCCGTCGCCAGCGAGGCCTTGGTGATACCCATCAGCTGCGGACGACCGGAGGCCGGGTGACCGCCCTCCTGGACCACACGACGGTTCTCGGTCTCGAACTTCGAGCGCTCGACCAGCTCACCGGGCAGCAGCTCGGCGTCGCCGGACTCGATGATCGTCACACGGCGCAGCATCTGCCGGATGATGATCTCGATGTGCTTGTCGTGGATCGACACACCCTGCGAGTTGTACACCTTCTGGACCTCGCCGACCAGGTGGACCTGGACGGCACGCTGACCCAGGATGCGCAGCACGTCGTGCGGGTTGGTGGCACCCACGGTGAGCTTCTGGCCCACCTCGACGTGCTCGCCCTCGCTGACCATCAGACGGGCACGCTTGGAGATGGGGTAGGCCATCTCGTCGCTGCCGTCGTCCGGGGTGATGACGATCTTCTTGGTCTTCTCGGTCTCCTCGATCCGCACGCGGCCGGAGGCCTCGGAGATCGGGGCGACACCCTTCGGGGTACGGGCCTCGAAGAGCTCGACGACACGCGGCAGACCCTGGGTGATGTCGTCACCGGCCACACCACCGGTGTGGAAGGTACGCATCGTCAGCTGGGTACCGGGCTCACCGATGGACTGGGCGGCGATGATGCCGACCGCCTCACCGATGTCGACCAGCTTGCCGGTGGCCAGCGAGCGGCCGTAGCACATGGCGCAGGTGCCGACGGCGGACTCGCAGGTCAGGACCGAGCGGGTCTTGACCGTCTCCACGCCGTGCCGGACCAGCTCGTCGATGAGCACGTCGCCGAGGTCGGTACCGGCCGGGGCCAGCACCTTGCCGTCGACCACGATGTCCTCGGCGAGGCAGCGGGCGTACACGGACGTCTCGACGTTGACCGTCTTGCGCAGGACACCGTCCTCGCGCTCGGCGATCGCCAGCTTGAGGCCGCGCTCGGTGCCGCAGTCCTCCTCGCGGATGATGACGTCCTGCGAGACGTCCACCAGACGACGGGTGAGGTAACCCGAGTCGGCGGTACGCAGGGCGGTGTCCGCCAGACCCTTACGGGCACCGTGCGTGGAGATGAAGTACTCCAGCACGGACAGGCCCTCACGGAAGGACGCCTTGATCGGACGCGGGATGGTCTCGTTCTTCGCGTTCGACACCAGACCACGCATACCGGCGATCTGCCGCATCTGCATCATGTTTCCTCGGGCACCCGAGTCAACCATCATGAAGATGGGGTTCGTCTTGGGGAAGTTCTCGTTCATCGCCTCGGCGACCTCGTTGGTCGCCTTGGTCCAGATCGCGATGAGCTCCTGCGTGCGCTCTTCCTTGGTGATCAGACCGCGCTCGTACTGCTTCTGGACCTTCTCGTCCTGCGCCTCGTAGCCCGCGACGATCGCCTTCTTCGCCTCGGGGACGACGACGTCGGAGATGGCCACGGTGACACCGGAACGGGTGCCCCAGTAGAAGCCGGCCGACTTCAGGTTGTCGAGCGTCGCCGCCACGATGACCTTGGGGTAGCGCTCGGCCAGGTCGTTGACGATCTCGCCGAGCTGCTTCTTGCCCACCGAGTAGTCGACGAACGGGTAGTCCTCGGGCAGCAGCTCGTTGAAGAGCGCACGGCCCAGGGTGGTGCGCAGCCGGAAGGTGTCACCGGTCTGGTACTCCGGCTCGCCCTCCTCGACCGCCGGCGGGGTCCAGCCGCGCGGCGGGATGGTGCCCACCGGGAAGCGGATGTCGATCGCCGACTGGAGCGCCAGCTCACCGGCGTCGAACGCCATGATCGCCTCGGCCGTGGAACCGAAGGCCCGGCCCTCGCCCTTGGTGTCGCGCAGCTCGCCGTCGGTGGTGAGGAAGAACAGACCGAGGACCATGTCCTGGGTCGGCATCGTCACCGGACGGCCGTCGGCGGGCTTGAGGATGTTGTTCGAGGACAGCATCAGGATGCGGGCCTCGGCCTGCGCCTCCGCGGACAGCGGCAGGTGCACGGCCATCTGGTCACCGTCGAAGTCCGCGTTGAACGCGGTGCAGACGAGCGGGTGGATCTGGATGGCCTTGCCCTCGACCAGCTGCGGCTCGAAGGCCTGGATGCCGAGGCGGTGCAGGGTGGGCGCACGGTTCAGCAGCACCGGGTGCTCGGCGATGACCTCTTCGAGGACGTCGTACACCACGGTGCGGCCGCGCTCGACCATCCGCTTGGCGCTCTTGATGTTCTGCGCGTGGTTCAGGTCGACCAGGCGCTTCATCACGAACGGCTTGAAGAGCTCCAGCGCCATCGCCTTCGGCAGACCGCACTGGTGCAGCTTGAGCTGCGGACCGACGACGATCACGGAACGCGCCGAGTAGTCGACACGCTTGCCGAGCAGGTTCTGACGGAATCGACCCTGCTTGCCCTTCAGCATGTCGCTGAGGGACTTCAGCGGGCGGTTGCCGGGGCCCGTCACCGGGCGGCCGCGACGACCGTTGTCGAAGAGGGCGTCAACAGCCTCCTGAAGCATGCGCTTCTCGTTGTTGACGATGATCTCGGGTGCGCCGAGGTCGAGGAGCCTCTTCAGACGGTTGTTGCGGTTGATCACACGGCGGTACAGGTCGTTCAGGTCGGAGGTCGCGAAGCGGCCACCGTCCAGCTGCACCATCGGACGCAGGTCCGGCGGGATGACCGGGACGCAGTCCAGCACCATGCCCTTGGGGCTGTTGCTGGTCTGCAGGAACGCGGAGACGACCTTCAGGCGCTTGAGCGCGCGGGTCTTCTTCTGGCCCTTGCCGGTCCGGATGATCTCGCGGAGCTTCTCGGCCTCCTCGTCGAGGTCGAAGGACTCCAGGCGCTTCTGCAGCGCCGCGGCACCCATCGAGCCGTCGAAGTAGGTGCCGAAGCGGTCGCGCAGCTCGCGGTAGAGCAGCTCGTCGCCCTCGAGGTCCTGGACCTTGAGGTTCTTGAAGCGGGTCCACACCTCGTCGAGACGGTCGATCTCGCGCTGGGTGCGGTCGCGCAGCTGCTTCATCTCGCGCTCGGCGCCTTCGCGCACCTTGCGGCGCACATCGGCCTTGGCGCCCTCGGCCTCGAGCTCGGCAAGGTCGGTCTCGAGCTTCTTGGCGCGGGCCTCGAGGTCGGCGTCGCGGCGGTTCTCGACCTGCTGGCGCTCCACGGAGACATGCGCCTCCAGGGAGGGCAGGTCGCGGGTACGGCGCTCCTCGTCGACGTACGTGATCATGTACGCCGCGAAGTAGATGACCTTCTCGAGGTCCTTGGGAGCCAGGTCGAGCAGGTAGCCCAGCCGGCTCGGGACACCCTTGAAGTACCAGATGTGCGTGACGGGAGCGGCCAGCTCGATGTGGCCCATCCGCTCACGGCGCACCTTGGCGCGGGTCACCTCGACGCCGCAGCGCTCACAGATGATGCCCTTGAAGCGGACGCGCTTGTACTTGCCGCAGTAGCACTCCCAGTCCCGGGTCGGACCGAAGATCTTCTCGCAGAAGAGTCCGTCCTTTTCGGGCTTGAGGGTGCGGTAGTTGATGGTCTCGGGCTTCTTGACCTCGCCGTGGCTCCACTGACGGATGTCGTCAGCGGTGGCCAGACCGATCCGGAGCTCGTCGAAGAAGTTGACGTCGAGCACTATGCGTCAATCCCTCTCAGGGTTGTAAGTCTTGGGGTCTGAAACGGGGGTCCCGGGGCCGGAGGCCTTCTGGATGAAGGCCTCCGGACTCCCGTCAGACCTCTTCGACGCTGCTCGGCTCACGCCGGGACAGGTCGATGCCGAGCTCCTCCGCAGCGCGGAAGACGTCCTCGTCGGTGTCACGCATCTCGATGGACATACCGTCGCTGGACAGCACCTCCACGTTCAGGCAGAGCGACTGCATCTCCTTGATGAGCACCTTGAAGGACTCGGGGATGCCGGGCTCGGGGATGTTCTCGCCCTTGACGATGGCCTCGTAGACCTTCACGCGGCCGGTGACGTCGTCGGACTTGATGGTCAGCAGTTCCTGGAGCGCGTACGCGGCGCCGTAGGCCTCGAGGGCCCACACCTCCATCTCACCGAAGCGCTGGCCACCGAACTGCGCCTTACCACCCAGCGGCTGCTGGGTGATCATCGAGTACGGACCGGTCGAGCGGGCGTGCAGCTTGTCGTCGACCAGGTGGTGCAGCTTCAGGATGTACATGTAGCCGACCGAGATCGGGTCCGGGAACGGCTCACCGCTGCGGCCGTCGAACAGCCGCGCCTTGCCGGACGGGAGCACCATGCGCTCGCCGTCGCGGTTGGGGATGGTGTGCTGGAGCAGACCCGCCAGCTCGTCCTCACGGGCGCCGTCGAAGACCGGGGTCGCGACGTTGGTGCCGGGGGCGACCTGGTCGGCGCCGATCACCTGGAGGCGCTGCGCCCACTCGTCGGCGAGACCGGAGACGTCCCAGCCGCGGCTGGCGAGCCAGCCGAGGTGGATCTCCAGGACCTGTCCCGGGTTCATTCGGGACGGCACACCGAGCGGGTTGAGGATGATGTCGACCGGGGTCCCGTCCTCGAGGAACGGCATGTCCTCGATGGGCAGGATCTTGGAGATGACACCCTTGTTGCCGTGGCGGCCGGCGAGCTTGTCACCGTCGGTGATCTTGCGCTTCTGCGCGACGTACACCCGGACCAGCTGGTTGACGCCGGGCGGCAGCTCGTCGCCCTCCTCGCGGTCGAAGACGCGGACGCCGATGACCTTGCCGATCTCGCCGTGCGGCACCTTCAGCGAGGTGTCACGGACCTCACGGGCCTTCTCACCGAAGATGGCGCGCAGCAGACGCTCCTCCGGCGTCAGCTCGGTCTCGCCCTTGGGCGTGACCTTGCCGACGAGGATGTCGCCGGCGACGACCTCGGCACCGATACGGATGATGCCGCGCTCGTCGAGGTCGGCGAGGACCTCCTCGGAGACGTTCGGGATGTCCCGGGTGATCTCCTCGGGGCCGAGCTTGGTGTCACGGGCGTCGACCTCGTGCTCCTCGATGTGGATCGAGGAGAGGACGTCGTCCTGCACGAGGCGCTGCGACAGGATGATCGCGTCCTCGTAGTTGTGACCCTCCCACGGCATGAACGCCACGAGCAGGTTCTTGCCGAGGGCCATCTCGCCGTTCTCGGTGGCCGGACCGTCGGCGAGGACCTGGCCCTCGATGATCCGGTCGCCCTCGTTGACGATGACCTTCTGGTTGACCGAGGTGCCCTGGTTGGAGCGGGCGAACTTGGCCAGGCGGTACGTGATGTACGTGCCGTCGTCGTTGGTCGTGGTGATGTAGTCCGCGGAGACCTCCTGGACCACACCCGCCTTCTCGGCCTTGACCACGTCGCCGGCGTCGACGGCGGAGCGGTACTCCATGCCGGTGCCGACGAGCGGGGACTCGCTCTTGATGAGCGGCACGGCCTGACGCATCATGTTCGCGCCCATGAGGGCACGGTTGGCGTCGTCGTGCTCGAGGAACGGGATCATGGCGGTCGCGACCGACACCATCTGGCGCGGCGAGACGTCCATGTAGTCGACGTCGTCACCGGGGACGTAGTCGACCTCGCCGCCACGGCGGCGGACCAGGACGCGGTTCTCGGTGAAGCGCAGGCCCTCGTCGAGCGTGGCGTTGGCCTGCGCGATGACGAAGCGGTCCTCCTCGTCGGCCGTCAGGTAGTCGACCTCGTCGGTGACCTGGCCGTCGACGACCTTGCGGTACGGGGTCTCGACGAAACCGAACGCGTTGACCCGGCCGTAGGAGGCGAGCGAGCCGATCAGACCGATGTTCGGGCCTTCGGGCGTCTCGATCGGGCACATGCGGCCGTAGTGCGAGGGGTGCACGTCACGGACCTCGAAGCCGGCCCGCTCACGGGAGAGACCACCGGGGCCAAGAGCCGACAGACGGCGCTTGTGGGTGAGACCCGACAGCGGGTTGTTCTGGTCCATGAACTGCGACAGCTGGCTGGTGCCGAAGAACTCCTTGATGGAGGCGACGACCGGCCGGATGTTGATCAGGGTCTGCGGCGTGATCGCCTCGACGTCCTGGGTGGTCATGCGCTCGCGGACGACGCGCTCCATACGGGCCAGACCGGTGCGGACCTGGTTCTGGATGAGCTCGCCGACGCTGCGCAGACGACGGTTGCCGAAGTGGTCGATGTCGTCGGTCTCGACGACGATCGTCTGACCGCTGTCGCCGACCGTCTCGGTCTCGCCGGCGTGCAGCTTGACCAGGTACTTGATCGTCGCGATGACGTCCTCGACGGTCAGGACACCGGCGTCCAGCGGCGCGTCCGCGGCCAGCTTCTTGTTGACCTTGTAGCGGCCGACCTTGGCGAGGTCGTAGCGCTTGGGGTTGAAGTAGAGGTTCTCGAGCAGCGTCTGCGCGGCCTCACGCGTGGGGGGCTCGCCCGGACGGAGCTTGCGGTAGATGTCGAGCAGCGCGTCGTCCTGGCCCTGGGTGTGGTCCTTCTCCAGGGTGGCGCGCATGGACTCGTACTCGCCGAACTCCTCGAGAATCTGCTCGGTCGTCCAGCCGAGCGCCTTCAGGAGGACGGTCACGGACTGCTTGCGCTTGCGGTCGATGCGGACGCCGACCATGTCGCGCTTGTCGATCTCCATCTCCAGCCAGGCACCCCGGGACGGGATGATCTTGGCGGAGAAGATGTCCTTGTCGGACGTCTTGTCGATCGAGGAGTCGAAGTAGACACCCGGCGAACGGACCAGCTGCGACACCACGACACGCTCGGTGCCGTTGATGACGAACGTGCCCTTGTGGGTCATGAGCGGGAAGTCGCCCATGAAGACCGTCTGGGACTTGATCTCGCCGGTCTCGTTGTTGGTGAACTCGGCCGTCACGAAGAGCGGGGCCGCGTACGTGAAGTCACGGTCCTTGCACTCGTCGATGCTGTTCTTCGGCGGCTCGAAACGGTGGTCGCGGAAGGTCAGCGACATCGACCCGGAGAAGTCCTCGATCGGGGAGATCTCCTCGAAGATCTCCTCGAGGCCGGACTTGGTGGGGACGTCCTGACCGTTGTCCAGAGCCTCCTCGACCCGACTCTGCCAAGCGGTGTTGCCGAGCAGCCAGTCGAAGCTCTCGGTCTGCAGCGCGAGCAGGTTCGGAACCTCGAGAGGCTCCTTGATCTTTGCAAAAGAGATGCGCAGCGGGGCGGTGCTGGCGGCGTTGTTCGTATTCGCGGTCGAGGCGTTGCGCGAGGCGGCCAAGAGGGGGTCCTTCCGAGGGCTCGGACTCACTACGCGCGTACCGGCCCCTCTCCTGCACACGGAGACGGAAAATCCCAGGTCAGGGATGATCGTGTCGTCGATGTCAAGGGAGGGCAGACCCCTGGTGACGGACAGGGGACAGCTAACAGGCAGCGCAAAGGGTCAGTGTAGCCACTCGGCACACTGATGTCCAGTCCCGTTTTTCAGAGACCCTTGCTGCCTTCAACGCCTGCGCCACATCCTGCCTTCAACGCGTTGATACTGCCCTCTTCGCCGTCGATCCATGCCTCGGATTCGGATCCTTGTGACGACGCGTCCTGAGAATTGCGCGCTGCGTGCGGTTCGTCAAGGCCCCCCTGCGTAAACCCGGGCCGCGGGAGACACGACGAAGATCACCATACCCCCCGCCGTCACGGGTGCAAGGCAACCGTGGCCGACCTCCGGGAACGCGGAAGAGCGACCACCCAGATGGATGATCGCTCTTCGGCGCTTACGCGTTACAGGCTCGCTGAGCCCGAGTTCCGGACCCGGAGGGCCCGGAGGGTGTTACTTGACCTCGACGGAGGCGCCGGCGCCCTTGAGGGACTCGGCGGCCTTCTCCGCGGCCTCCTTGGTGACCTTCTCGAGAACGGGCTTCGGGGCGCCGTCCACGAGGTCCTTGGCCTCCTTCAGACCCAGCGAGGTCAGCTCACGCACGACCTTGATGACCTGGATCTTCTTCTCGCCGGCGCCGGTGAGGACGACGTCGAACTCGTCCTGCTCCTCGACGGCCTCGGCGGGCGCGGCCGGACCGGCCGGACCGGCGACGGCGACCGCGGCGGCGGCGGTGACGTCGAACTTCTCCTCGAACGCCTTCACGAACTCGGAGAGCTGGATCAGGGTCATGTTCTCGAACTCGGCGAGCAGTTCGTCCTGGGTGAGAGCCATGATGGCTTTCCTTCCACTAATTTCGGCTGGTGCCGGATGTACATGTCTGGCGGGCGTACGTTCGGCCCGCTACGACCCCCTGCCTCAGGCGGGCTGCCTGGAGGCGGCGGTCATTACGCGAGCCGAATTACTCGGCACCGCCCTGCTCGGCCTGCTTGGCACGAAGCGCCTCCGCGGTGCGGACGAACTTCGACGGGAGCGCCTGGAAGACCTGAGCAGCCTGCGTCTGCTTGCCCTTCATGGCGCCCGCCAGCTTGGCGAGCAGAACCTCGCGGGACTCGAGGTCCGCAAGCTTCTTGATCTCGTCGGCGGACAGCGCCTTGCCGTCAAGGACACCGCCCTTGATGACGAGGTTCGGGTTGTCCTTGGCGAAGTCACGAAGACCCTTCGCCGACTCCACCGGGTCACCGGTGACGAAGGCGACCGCCGTCGGACCGTTGAACAGGTCGTCGAGCGTCGTGATCCCGGCCTCGTTGGCCGCAATCTTGGTCAGCGTGTTCTTCACCACGGCGTACTGGGCGTTCTCACCGAGCGAACGGCGCAGCGTCTTGAGCTGCGCCACGGTGAGACCCCGGTACTCGGTCAGCACGGCGGCGTTCGAGCTACGGAACTGCTCCGTGAGCTCGGCCACCGCGGCAGCCTTGTCGGGCCTTGCCATAGAGCGTCGGCCTCCTTCCGGGTGATGAGGACCGCTCGGAAGGGGCTGGGACAGACGAAACGCCCCGGCGCAGGCGCACGGGGCGTAGCTCGACCGAACGAGAACCGTCTGAAGACGGGATCCGGGCCGGGAGCACTTCCACAGTCACCTGCGCGGGTCGTCCGCATATCAAGCGGATCCTTCGGCCGCCGGACCCTCTCGCGAGAGCACGGCAACGACCAGCGGTCTTTGGCTTCGGTAGGAGCGTACGGGAGACGGACGCCGTCAAGCAAATCCGCCCGTAGGGGGCCGCCGGCTCAGCCGCCCGACTGCTGCTTCACCAGCTCGGTGAAGTCGGCCGTGTCGCTCGCCGGGGGCGCCTCGACCGCCACCTCGGTGCCGTAGTCGCTGTAGTAGGCGGTCTGGCTGTACGCGCCCGCCGTGGTCTCGCCCTTCTCCACCTTCTTGACCAGCAGGTCCTGGTCGTCGACCCAGATGTCGACGGTCTCGGTGGTGACGCCGGCCTGCTCCAGCGTCTTCTTCAGGTCGTCGAGCTGGCTTTGGCTGAGGCTGGAGTTCTTCTCCGCGAGGTCGGCCACGTCGACCGTCCCCGCATAGTGCGTGGTCCGCTGTCCGCGCACCTTCTCCTCGCCGACCTTGCGGACGTCCCCGGAGGCCAGCAGGAGCTTCACCGACTGGTTCGGGGTGGTGTTCTGCATCTGGTCCTTCAGATACGCCCCACTGCTGCCCGCGAGGCTCTCCAGGTCGTCGTAGGCGTACTTGATCCAGTGCTTGCCGCCGGACTGCTGGGCGAAGGCGTCGCCCATCCGGGCGTAGTAGGCGTCGGGGAGGTAGCGGGCCTCCATCGAGTCGCTGCCCATCTGGCGCATGGTGTCGGCCATGGTGCCGCCCGTGTACGTGATGGTGAGCCGGCCGGTGAGGCCGTCGCCCCAGGCGAGGGAGCCGTCGGCCGTCATGGACATCACCGAGCCCATGGTCGTGGTCGACTCGACCTTGGCGGAGTCGGCGCCGTCGGTGGACTTCTCGGCGGTCCGCAGCGCGGCGATGGGGTCGAACCGCGCGCCCTCCGAGCCGCCGGAGGAGCCCTTGGAGCCCGAGGAGGAGCCCGCCGAGCTCCCGGAGTCCCCCGAGGCCTGGCAGGCCGTCACTCCGGCCAGCAGGCTCATCGCCGCGATGGACAGCCCCGCCGTCCGCACACATGTGCGCTTCATCCGCCCCACCCCCATGAGAGTCCCGTGATTGCACGGTAACGCACCGCACTGACAGTCGTACGAGAAAAACCTCTGTGCCAGAAAGGCCTCTGTGCCAGAAAGGGACGAGCCCCGCACCTCGAAAGGTTGCGGGGCTCGTCGCCGACCGAAAAGGAACCGTCAGGTTCAGACCGCGGCCGGGTCCTCCTCGACGAGGAGGTTGCGGGTGCGGTTCGGGTCGACCAGGATGCCGGGGCCGATCGTGGTGCTGATCGCGGCCTTCTTGATGTAGCGACCCTTCGCGGCGGACGGCTTGAGACGCGTGATCTCCTCGAGCGCCGCGGCGTAGTTCTCCACCAGCTTGTCGTCCTCGAAGGACGTCTTGCCGATGATGAAGTGCAGGTTCGAGTGCTTGTCGACGCGGAACTCGATCTTGCCGCCCTTGATCTCGGTGACGGCCTTGGCCACGTCGGGGGTGACGGTGCCGGTCTTCGGGTTCGGCATCAGGCCACGGGGACCGAGCACGCGGCCGAGGCGGCCGACCTTGCCCATGAGGTCCGGGGTGGCGACGACGGCGTCGAAGTCCAGACGGCCCTTCGCGACCTCGTCGATCAGTTCGTCGGAGCCGACGATGTCGGCGCCCGCGGCCTCCGCGGCCGCAGCACGGTCACCGGTCGCGAAGACCAGGACCCGGGCGGTCTTGCCGGTGCCGTGCGGCAGGTTCACGGTGCCACGGACCATCTGGTCGGCCTTGCGCGGGTCGACACCCAGACGGAAGGCGACCTCGACGGTGCCGTCGAACTTCGAGGTGGAGGTCTCCTTGGCGAGACGGACGGCCTCGAGCGGGGCGTAGAGCTTCTCCCGGTCGACCTTGGCGTCCGCAGCGCGGAGAGACTTGCTGCGCTTGCTCACTACTGCTCCTGATGTGTCTGAGGAGTCGTGGTACGGGCCGAGCAGGCCCTGCCACTACTGCTGAGGTACGGGGTGGTGAAGGTCAGCCCTCGACCGTGATGCCCATGGAACGGGCGGTGCCGGCGATGATCTTCGCGGCGGCGTCCAGGTCGTTGGCGTTCAGGTCGGGAAGCTTGGTCGTGGCGATCTCACGGACCTGCGCCTCGGTGATCTTGGCGACCTTGGTCTTGTGCGGCTCGCCCGAGCCCTTCTCCACACCGGCGGCCTTGAGGATCATCTTCGCGGCCGGCGGGGTCTTGGTCACGAAGGTGAAGGAGCGGTCCTCGTAGACCGTGATCTCCACCGGGATGACCCAGCCACGCTGCGACTCGGTCGCCGCGTTGTAGGCCTTGCAGAACTCCATGATGTTGACGCCGTGCTGACCGAGCGCGGGGCCGACCGGCGGGGCCGGGTTCGCCGCACCGGCGTTGATCTGGAGCTTGATGAGCCCCGTGACCTTCTTCTTCTTGGGAGGCATTACTCTCCGGGTCCTTTCATTCGGGTCCATGCCCGCGCCAGGGAACCAACCGAACGCAGGCATACCGCACAACGATAACGGGTAGAGATGCGCGGCCAAAAACCGAGCAGGTCAGACAAGCTGTGACAGCCCGCCTGACCTGCTCGGAAGTTCTGTCCGGAAGAAGCCGGAAGACGCTAGTTCTTCTGGATCTGGTCGAACGACAGCTCGACCGGGGTCTCGCGCCCGAAGATCTCCACCAGGCCCTTGACCTTCTTCGAGTCGGCGTTGATCTCGTTGATCGTGGCCTGCAGCGTGGCGAACGGACCGTCGGTGACGGTGACCGAGTCGCCCACCTCGAAGTCCAGCACCTGGACCTCGACCTTGCGCTGCGGAGCCGGCTTGCCCTCGGCCTCGGCGGCCTCGCGGGCGGCCTTCTCCTCGGCCTCCGGGGCGAGCATCTTGACGATCTCGTCCAGGGTCAGCGGGTACGGGTCGTAGGCGTTGCCCACGAAGCCGGTGACACCGGGGGTGTTGCGGACGACGCCCCAGGACTCGTTCGTCAGGTCCATGCGGACCAGGACGTAACCCGGGAGCTTGTTCTGGCGGATCGTCTTGCGGTCGCCGTTCTTGATCTGGACGACCTCTTCCTGCGGCACCTCGGCCTGGAAGATGTAGTCCTCGACGTTCAGCGAGACGGCGCGCTGCTCCAGGTTGGTCTTCACGCGGTTCTCGTAGCCGGCGTAGGTGTGGATCACGTACCACTCGCCGGGCAGGGTGCGCAGCTCCTCGCGCAGGGCGGTGACGGGGTCGACGGGCTCGGCCGGCTCTTCTTCCTCGGCCTCGAGCTCGTCCTCGGCGTCCTCCGACTCCTCGGAGTCGTCCTCGACCTCGTCCTCGGCGTCCTCGTCCTCGAGGTGGAGCGCTGCTTCCTCCGCGGCCTCGCCCGCCTCGGCGTCGGCAGCCTCGAACTCGTCCACCTCGTCCGCGCCCTCGACGATGTCGAGCTCGTCGTCGACCTCGTCGGGCTCGATGGCGTCGTTCAGGTTCTGGTCAGACACGGTGGCTGCTTCTTCCTGGATACAGAGGGGTGGAACATGCGAAAGGGGCGCCGGTAACCTCGGCGCCCTTCGCTGTCGGCTCAGCCGAAAACGTACTTCGCGGCGTGGCTGAGTCCATAGTCAATCACGGTCACCAGGCCGATCATGACGACCACGAACACGATGACCACGGTCGTGTATGTCGTCAGCTGTCCGCGAGTGGGCCAGACGACCTTGCGGAGTTCCGCGATGATCTGGCGGTAGAAGAGAGCGAGGCGCTTCAGCGGGCCCTTCTTGGCGCGCTTTCCGCCCTTCCGCCCCTTCTTCTTGGCCTCAGGCAGCTCATCCTGGGCATCAGGCGTGTCGATGGAGCCCACGGCATCCGCCATTCGTCCTCACCTGTTCCCGGGTCGTGGCCGTGCCGCGCCCGGTCTGAGCCGCACGGCGGTGCATTGCTGTACGTACATGCGCACACATCCTGGCGAAGGAGTGTGTAGCAGGGCCGGAGGGACTTGAACCCCCAACCGCTGGTTTTGGAGACCAGTGCTCTACCAATTGAGCTACGACCCTTTGTGTGTCCCCAACGTACCGCATCCGACCGAGTGCTCGGTGTGCACCGGCAGTCGCGGCTGTTGAAGGCCAACGACGGATGAGTGTACGTGGTCCTGGGCGTGAGGTCGAACGGAAAGTGGTCTTGGACGAAATCAGTCTGATGTTCAGCCAGTTGCCCAGTGGGTGAAACCCGTGTGCCGGGCGGGTTTCCGGTCTGAAACCATGGGCCGTATGAGCGCTGCAACCCCTCCCACCGAGCGCCGGGTCTCCGCCCGAGTCGGCGCGATCTCCGAGTCCGCCACCCTCGCCGTGGACGCCAAGGCCAAGGCCCTGAAGGCCGCCGGACGTCCGGTGATCGGCTTCGGCGCCGGTGAGCCCGACTTCCCGACGCCGGACTACATCGTCGAGGCCGCCGTAGAGGCCTGCAAGAACCCCAAGTACCACCGCTACACGCCGGCCGGCGGTCTGCCCGAGCTGAAGGCCGCGATCGCCGCGAAGACCCTGCGCGACTCCGGCTACGAGGTCGAGGCCTCGCAGATCCTGGTCACCAACGGCGGCAAGCAGGCGATCTACAACGCGTTCGCCGCGATCCTCGACCCGGGCGACGAGGTCATCGTCCCGGCGCCGTACTGGACGACGTACCCGGAGTCGATCCGTCTCGCCGGCGGTGTGCCGGTGGAGGTCGTGGCCGACGAGACCACCGGCTACCGGGTCTCGGTCGAGCAGCTGGAGGCCGCGCGCACCGAGAAGACCAAGGTCGTGCTGTTCGTCTCCCCGTCCAACCCGACCGGCGCGGTGTACAGCGCCGCCGAGGCCGAGGCGATCGGCCGCTGGGCCGTCGAGCACGGCCTGTGGGTGCTGACGGACGAGATCTACGAGCACCTGGTCTACGGCGACGCGGTGTTCACGTCCCTGCCGGCGATCCTGCCCGAGCTGCGCGACAAGTGCGTGGTCGTGAACGGCGTCGCCAAGACGTACGCGATGACCGGCTGGCGCGTCGGGTGGATCATCGGCCCGAAGGACGTCGTCAAGGCGGCGACGAACCTCCAGTCGCACGCCACCTCGAACGTCTCGAACGTGGCCCAGGTCGCCGCGATCGCCGCCGTCTCGGGCGACCTGTCGGCGGTGGAGAAGATGAAGGAGGCGTTCGACCGGCGTCGTAGGACGATCGTGCGGATGCTGAACGAGATCGACGGCGTGCTCTGCCCGGAGCCCGAGGGCGCGTTCTACGCGTACCCGTCGGTCAAGGCGCTGCTCGGCAAGGAGATCCGCGGCAGGCGCGCGCAGAGCAGCACCGAGCTGGCGGAGATCATCCTGGACGAGGCCGAGGTCGCGGTCGTCCCGGGTGAGGCCTTCGGCACGCCGGGCTATCTGCGGCTGTCGTACGCGCTGGGCGACGAGGACCTCGTCGAGGGCGTGAGCCGCATCCAGAAGCTGCTGGCGGAGGCCCGGGACTGACGTCCGGCTCTCCACGGGGGGGGGGGGGTGCGGGGAGAAGGATATCAAAGACACCCACCAAATGATTACCAGCGAAGCCCAGGAGCGGCCATAAGC